>JAFYWX010000042.1 GCA_017546445.1 Akkermansia sp.
ATTTTTCTTTACGAGGGGTTACGCGCACCATGCTGACGCACGGTGCGCTCCACCGCCTCGCTATTGATAGGCCGCCCGTTTCACGGGCTTTAGAATTCCGCTCGCTGACGCGAGCCATCAGCCCGCCAAATCGCTTTAGAGAATAAAGAGGGAGTCAGGCTTCAAAACGGTGTTGATAATGCAGTCAATTGTGAAAACTTTGGGACACATGTGTCCGTCCACGCACAGCGTGGATTTCGCCCTTCCCTGCAAAGGGCAGGATTTCGTCACGAAGTGATACCGGCCATCCCCGAAGGGCGGACAGAAGAAAGGCGGCCCTGAATCAGGACCGCCTTGGAAAGCTCATTTATTTGGCAGACTTCTTCTTCTTCTTTTTACCCTTACCGGACTTCTTGTCTTTCTTCTTATCCTTACCGCCCTTCTTGGCGGACTTGGCAGCCTTCACCTCGTCAGGCTCGCCGGTCACAATCGTCTTGAGCGGCAGGCGAATGAAGCCGATACCACGGTAGCCCGTGTCACCATTCGTGTGGCAGGTTTCATAAATCACGCCCACATGGTCGGGGTCCGTAAGAGCCAGACAGGAGTAACCCATGCAGCCACGGGCATCATACAGCAGGCCCTCGCCCCAGGTCTTGCCGTCATCGCGGGAAGCGCGCACGCTCATATTGCTGCGGCCATGAATCCAGGGGTTCGAGAAGAGCAGCAGGCGGCCATACTTCTCTGTTTCCACTGCAACAAGAGAGGCCTGGCAGGTCGGGTCATTGAGCGTCTTGGTATTCGTTTCATGCTCTGTCCAGGTTTCGCCCATATCCTTGGTCACGAACACATAGCGCTTGCCGCCGTAGTTCTCGTTGCGGCAGTTCAGCATGAGAGAACCATCCGAAAGCTCCACCACCTGGCACTCGGAGGTCTTGGCAGGCACACCCTCGCTCATCTTCCAGGTCTTGCCACCATCCTTGGAATAGCAGATACAGCTGCGGCACACCGGGTTGGCACCGTTCTGCCAGATCTGGGCCGGGAACACGATGTGACCCTTGGTGGTGCAGATACCATTGCCGGGGCCGGCCAGAATGAGCGTCCACTCATCCTTCTTCACCTGACTGGTCACATTCACGATGGGGCTCCAGGTCTTGCCATCGTCATCAGAATACACCATTTCCCACTGACCGGTCTTGGAGGGGTCTGTACCTGTGCCGGAGGCATTGATGGCGCGGGCACCGGGGGCAAAGTGGCAGGCAAGAGCCTGCATCCAAATGCGGCCCTTCTTGTCCTGCAGAACGCAGGGGTCGCCGCAGCCATTGGCCATACCGGGGCCGGAGTCCATGTTCACATACGGCATGGTCCAGGTCTGGCCACCGTCCGTGGAGCGCACAGCTGCCACGTCGATATCGCGGCAGAGGTCCACCTCATTATCATAGCGGGCATCAAACACGCCGATGAGAGAACCCTTGCTGGTGCGGATAAGGCCGGGAATACGGAAAGCAGCGCAATCGCGGGCTGCGCCCTCCTTCTGGTCCACCTTATCACCAGGGAAAGCCAGCATGATGCCGATACGCTGCGTCACCGGCTCCAGTTCCGGCTCCAGCTGCTTACCGCCGATACTCACCTTCAGACCACTGAGACTGAAAGAGGAGCCGATGATGGACTCATCTGAGGGAGTTACATCGAGCCAGAGCGTATTATCGCCGCCATCCAGGCCCTGGGTGGACTTAATCACCACCTTGCCATTTGCGCCGGGTTCGGCAGAGCCGTACTCCACGCTGTTCTTGAAATCCATGCCGTTGGCGCTGCCGCTACGCAGAGTCACCCTGGCCACCTGGTCGGGGTTATCCACGGTCACCTCCAGGCGGTCAACCACCAGCGCATCCTCTGCACCCTCAGTCTGCACGGTAAGCTTGACCACCGGGTTGAACCTGGCACGCTTCATGACCGGCCACACGCCTGGGTTGTGAGCCTTCACTTCACCCAGCTTCATCTTGCCAATCATGAGCATGAAATCATCAATCATCACACCGGAGGCATCGGGCGTATCGGCCACCATGCGGATAGCCTTGGTGCCCTTGGGCAGCACCAGCTCAATCTTGTGGTTGAAACCGCCGGTACCAAGTCCCTTAATTTCCTTAATCTCCTTCTCACCGGAACCGGTGACAGCCAGCACCTTCACACAGAAGGGGTCCTTCTTGGTCCAGCGCTCCATCCAGAACGTGCTGCGCACCTCCTTCTCCATCGGGGAGGCAAACTTCATGGTCACGCTGCGGCCGGCACCGCCCTTGATACGGAGAGACTTACTACCCGTGCGGGCTTTATTGAAAATCTCCACGTTGCCCGGTTCAGCACTCAGCTGGCCATACTCAAAGGCGCCGGATGTCAAATCGCCATTGGGCAGCTTTTCAAAGCTCTCAGCCCCTATGGCCAGTCCTGCCGTAAGCAGGGAGAAAAGGAATGTCTTATACATGCTGCAAAGCATAGCATACTACGCGCTCTCCTTACAAGCAAAAACAGCTCGCCCCAGGTCACATGTGTCCCAAAGATTTCGCAATTGTCTGCATTATCAACACCCTTTTGGTGCCAGCCTCCCTCTTTATCCGCTAAAGAGAGGCGATTTGTGGGGGCTCAAATCTTTCGGAGCACGGGACTTCAGTCCCGAAAACTCAAGCGATGAGGGACTAAAGTCCCTTGCTCCGACAAAAAACAGTTGCTCGCCAAACTCCCATTTGGCGCAGCAGCCTTTGGGACACATGTGGGCAGATAGAGGCAGGGCGAGCTATTCCAGCTCGCCCCCAAATATTCAGGCCTGAGTCTTTTTCTTCTTCTTCTTTTTCTTACCCTTCTTCGGCGCTTTCTCTGCGTCTGCCTCCTCATCGTCAGCAGCTTCTTCTGCAGCAGCGCCCTTCTTAGAGGCCTTGGCATCCACATTCTTGCCGGTCATGATGGCCTCAATCGGAATCCGGATGAAACCGATACCACGGGCACCGGTCTTGCCATTGGTATGGCAGGTTTCGTAAATGATACCCACGTTATCCGGGTCCGTCATGGCCATGCAGGAATAGCCCATGCAGCGGCGCTTGTCGTACATAATACCCTCATTCCAGGTTTTACCCTCATCCTGAGAGGCGCGCACAATCATGAGCGCACGGGGATACACCTGCGGGTTGGAGAAGAGGAGCAGACGCCCGTACTTCTTAGTCTGCACGGACACAAAACCGCCCTGGCAGGGCTGGGGATAGGGTTCATTGAGCCCCTTGACATTCGTCTCATGCGGCTCCCAGGTTTCGCCCATATCCTTAGTCACATAGATAACGCGCTTGCCACCACCGCCTTCATTGCGGCAGTTAATCATGATGGTGCCATCCTTCAGCTCCACAATCTGGCATTCGGAGGAAGAGCACGGCAGGCCGGTGCCCATCTTCCAGGTCTTGCCGCCATCCTTGGAGTAGCAGATGGTGCTGCGGCAGCGGGGATTCGCGCCATTCTGCCAAATCTGGGCAGGGAACACGATGTAGCCCTTCTTCGTGCAGATACCGTTGCCGGGGCCGGCCAGAATGCAGGTCCATTCGTCCTTCTTCACCTGCTTAGTCACATTCATGTATTCCTTACACCAGGTCTTGCCGTCATTATCGGAATACACCATACCCCACTGGCCGGTCTTGTCCTTATCAAAACCAGTCTGGGACACACCCAGCGAGGCACCACCACCGAAATGGCACACCAGCGCCTGAATCCAGATACGCCCCTTCTTATCCTGCAGAATGCAGGGGTCGCCGCAGCCATTAGTACCACCGGGGCCGGCATCGAAGCATACCTCCGGCAGGGTCCAGGTCTGGCCGCCGTCCGTAGAGCGCACGGAAGCCACGTCGATATCCGCGCAAAGGTCACCCTCGTGGCCATAGCGGGCATCGAAACAGGCAACGAGAGACCCCTTCTCCGTGCGGATGATGCCGGGAATACGGAACGCCGTGCAGGGACGAGCCTCTGCCTTATCCGGCTGATTGCCCACCGCCTCACCCGGCATGGCCAGCATCACGCCCACGCGCTGGCTCACCGGCTTCATTTCCGGCGTATAATCCTTACCATCAACAGTCATCTTGATACCCTTGATGGTAATCAGAGAGCCCACAGTGGCCTTGGCAGTGGGTTCCACATCCAGCCAGAGGTAATTCTCCCCACCCTGCAGCGGTTCCTTGGGGCGGATAGTCACCTTGCCCTCGCCATCGGGCTTGGCAGAGCCGTATACAATGCTGTCCTTGAAATCCATGCCGTTGATATCACCGCTGCGCAGGGTGATTTTAGCAATCTGGCGCGGTGCATTCACCGTGAAGGTCACTTTCTCAATCTTCTTAGGCTTATCAACGCCCTCCGTATGCACATCCAGCGCCAGCACAGGATTGTACACCGCACGCTTCATGATAGGATACGGACCCGGGTCTATCACCGATACACCCTTCACCTTCATCGGCCCGGCCACCACCACCAGGTCATCCAGCATCACGCCGGCGCCCTCCGCGGTATCGGAAGTGATTTTGAGCGCCTTGGTACCAGCCGGAAGCGTACCGGTCAGCTTGTGGGGGAAATTGCCGCCCACAGAAACCTTTTCCAGGGTAGCCACCGTTTCCTCACCGCTGCCCGTAACAGCTACCACATTGACCGCAAACGGCTCCTTGCCGGACCAGCGTTCTGCCCAGCAGCTGAACCGGGCTTCCTTTGCCAGGGCAGATTTGAGGGTAAGCGTAGCAGAAGAAGCACCACCCATCAGGCGCAGCGAACGCTCGCCGCTGCGGGCCTTGTTGATAATCTCCGCGTTTTCGGCACTCAATTTGCCGTACTCCGTGCTGCCGGAGGAAAAGCTCCCCTGCGGCATCTTTTCAAAATCTTCCACCCCGAACGCCAGCCCACAGGCCAGCAGGGCGCATACATAGCTGCGTATCATGTGATAATCCTACCACATGCATAGTGGACACGCAAGCTGCAAATACCTTACAGCACCAGAAGCTCGCGCAGAACCCTGGTCAGTTCCTCGGCCGGCATGCTTACCATCTCGTCCTCGGTCAGACCGCTCTTCTGGCGCCAGCGCACAATGCGGCTGAGCAGCTGCAGGTGCCACTCCGGGCACTCCTCCGGAACCACCACCAGAAACACCAGGCGGGCAGCACTTCCCTGCCAATCCACACCGGGTGTGCTGCGGGCCAGATACACCGCCGGCTGAGTAAGTCCGAACACGCGGGCATGCGGAATAGCCAGGCCATAGCCCAGGTAGGTGCTCTCCTGTGCCTCGCGGTCCAGCGCCGTGTTCACCAGCGTGCGGGCTCGCCAGCCAGTCAGCTCAGCCAGTTCACCGGCCATCAGGCGAACCATCTCCACATGGTCCACTCCCACAGGAAGTTCCTCCCCGCGCACCCAGACCAGCGTTTCATTATTCAGTTCACCATCAAACATAACGAGAAAAGGATATATCACCCCGCCCACCGGATAGCAAGCAGGAAAACAAATGATGACATATTCAGCTCATTAACACCAAAAATGTTAGATTAGCCGCGCAAAGAGACTGCATCAGCGGTCATCCCGGGCGGTGAAGTAATCATCGGTCCCCGGCATAGTGGCCAGAGCATTGAACATAGCCACGCGGCTGGCAGCGATACTGCTCTGCAGCAGCAGCACCAGCATCTCCTCCCCCGGAGCCATGGGGCAGAAGCTGACTGCATTCGCATAGAAGGGCAGAGAGTCCTCCAGCTCCGCCTCCAGGCGGGCCTCCAACGAAGCATCCTCCACGCTCTGCGGAAGCGCCACCAGCACATCATGCCGCGGCCCCTTCCCTTCGCCCTCCACCTGCACCAGACTGCCCAGCCCGGGAATCCAGGCGGTATCACCCACCGCCGCCGAGGCAATACCCAGCGAGGCAAAGCGGTCTGCCGGGGAGACACCGCGCGGGCGCAGGGCATCATACAAGTGGTCATAATACTCACCGCCTATGTAGAAAATCTGCCGTCCCCACACCAGAGCCTGGGCCACAGTCTGCACCTGCTCAGCCAGTTCCACGCCGGGACCGGCCAGATAGCAATGTGGCACCAGGTCCTCATCAGCCAGGTCAAGCCACTCGGTCAGCTCATCTGCCAGGCGCTTCTCCTGCGCAGATTTCCCGGCAAAGAAGGCATACGGCAGCAGCACACTGCCCGGCTTGCGCAGGCAGGCCTTCTCCAGCCAGCCCAGCACATCCATGGCGCAGCCGCACCCTGTACCACCAGCTGCGGAGAAGAATACATGCACCTCCAGCTGCTCTGCGTTCTCCAGCATGGGTTTCAGCAGCCGCTCCACCGCCGCGCGGCTCTGCAACAGAAGCGCGCGACCATAGCGACGCCAGCCACCGGCCCCCTGCAGCGCAGCCAGAGCCTTTTCCACCTCATACACCGGCACCTGCAATTTTTCTGCCACCTGCCAGCGCATACCGGACACGCAGTCCTTCAGCTCAGCGTTCTGCTCCATCTCATTCAGGCTGCGGGCTTCGGTCTTGATGTTCAGGTAGGGAATATCCGCCGCCAACTCCTGCCAGGCGGGGGTGTTCACCACATCATCTGCCGCATCCAGATACAGACAGGCCAGCTCATCACCCACCGGCGGCATTCCACTTGCCGCTAATGCACGCCGCCATGCCAGCAATACCTGCCCGCCCATGCCGCCAAGTCCAATGAGAAGTGTGCGCTTTTTCATTTTACCGGAAATACGTTATGTATACTTATCCTCCAGTATAACACTTCCGCATTTTCCCGCAAGCTTTATTTTCCGCGCCGTTTATCGTTTTTCAACAGATTAATCTTATCACGCAGCACGGCGGCCACCTCGAAATCCAGGCGGGAGGCAGCTTCGCGCATTTCCTTCTCCAGGCGGGCAATGGTGGCGGCCACATCCGGGGCATCCTCCCCTTCTGCCGCCATCAGGGTGCCAAAGTCGTCATCGGCATCCTCCAGCTCCTCATCGGGCGTGTAAAGGCGCAGGGTGCTCTGGTCTCCACGGCTCACGCTGTGCGGAGTAATGCCATGCGCTTCATTGTAAGCCTGTTGAATCTCGCGGCGGCGGTCACTTTCCTCCACCAGGCGGCGTATGGAATCCGTCACCACATCGCAGAAGAGCACGCATTCACCATGCACATGGCGGGCCGCGCGGCCAGCGGTCTGCACCAGGCTGGTTTCATTGCGCAGGAAACCCTCCTTATCCGCATCCAGAATGCAGACCAGGGATACCTCCGGCAAATCAAGACCCTCACGCAGTAGGTTGATACCCACCAGAATATCCACCTTACCCGCGCGAAGCTTACGCAGAATCTCCACGCGTTCAATCGCATCCACGTCCGCGTGAATATACTCCACCTCCAGCCCCACCTTGCGGAGGTAATCGGTCAAATCCTCTGCCGTGCGCTTGGTCAGGGTGGTGACCAGCACACGCTCGCGCACCGAGACACGCTGACGGCAGAGCTCGATGGTCTTATCAATCTGACCATCCAGCGGCAGCAGGGTGATTTTAGGCTCCAGCAGGCCGGTGGGGCGTATCACCTGCTCCACAATGAGCGGCTGTGCCAGACCGGAGGGGTTGAAACTTTCCACCGGGGCGGCGCTGGAATGCGGCGGCACGCGCAGCTCGCTGAGGTGGTGGAAGAACACCCCGCGGAAGCCCTCCGGCGCGTGGGTTATGGCCTGGCTGGCCTCGCGGCTGCGGGCGTGGGTGTTGCCCCGCTTGGCCTTAAGCACAGGAATATAGCTCTTATTCCCCGCCACGCAGTTCACATACTCAAAGGGCCCCGGCGTGGCAGAGACATAGACCAGCTGCGCCTGGCGGTTCATGAACTCATCAAACCGCAGCGGACGGTTATCCAGCGCGGAGGGGAGGCGGAAACCGTGGTCAATGAGCACCTGCTTGCGGGAGCGGTCGCCCTCGTACATGCCGCCAATCTGCGGCACTGTGGCGTGCGATTCATCGATGATGGTGAGGTGGTCTGCCGGGAAATAATCCTGCAGCGTGGAGGGCGTGCTGCCCGGTGCGCGCCCGGCCAGGTGGCGGGAGTAATTCTCGATACCCTTGCAGAAGCCAATCTCATTAATGAGCTCTATATCATAATCCGTGCGCATCTTAAGGCGCTGCGCCTCAATGAGCTTGTTATTCTTCTCAAACCACTCCACACGCTCTGCCAGTTCCTTGCGGATACTCTGAATAGCGGGCAGGCGCTTCTCCGGGGCAGAGACATACTGCTTCACCGGGAAGAAGAGGTAACTCTGCAGCCGCTCGCGCACGCGACCGGTGCCGGCATCGATGAGCGAAATCGCATCAATCTCATCGCCGAAGAACTCCACGCGGATGGCCTCGCCATCGCTCTGCGCCGGGTAAACCTCCACCACATCGCCGCGCACACGGAAACGCCCGCGCTGGAAATCGTAATCATTGCGCTCGAAAAGCAGCTCTGCCAGGCAGGCCAGCATGGCATCGCGGTCCATCTCCTGCCCCACATGCAGGGAAAGCGTCAGGTTGCGGTAATCCTCCGGCGCACCCAGACCATAGATGCAGGACACAGAGGCCACCACAATCACATCCCGCCGCAGCAGCAGAGAGCGCATGGCATTCAGGCACAAGCGGTCAATTTCCTCATTGATGGCGCTGTCCTTCTCGATATAGGTATCCGTGCTGGCAATGTAGGCCTCCGGCTGGTAATAATCGAAATACGAGACAAAATACTCCACCGCATTGTGCGGGAAAAAGGCCTTCAGCTCCGAATACAACTGGGCCGCCAGGGTCTTGTTGTGGCTCAGCACCAGCACCGGCCTGTCCTGCGCGGCAATGAGGTTGGCCATGGTGAAGGTCTTGCCCGAACCCGTCACGCCCAGCAGACACTGGTGCCGATTCCCCGCCTGCAGCGATTTGAGGAGCTTGGCAATGGCCTGCTCCTGGTCGCCCGAGGGCTTATAGTCTGTTACAAGCTGGAATAAGGGCATGGATATTCTAGGCTCGAAATTGCTTCTACCTCTCAATCCCGGGAAATAATAACCCAACGGCCACCTTTATTGGCACCGATTCGCTTAATCCGATTTTCCTCTTTAAGAATTTTAAGGCAACTTTGTATCGTTGTTCTGGATTTGCCACATCTTTCAACCATAGCGGAAATAGTAATCGACGAATCAGATGCTATCATATCCAGCAGCATACGCTGGGTTTTTAACCTACCTTTCAGCTCAGTTTCTGGCTCAGTTTCTGGCTCAGTTTCTAGCTCAGTTTCTGGCTCAGTTTCTGGCTCAGTTTCCGGCTCAGTTTCTGGCTCAGTTTCTGGCTCAGTTTCTGGCTCAGTTTCTGGCTCAGTTTCTGGCTCAGTTTCTGGCTCAGTTTCTGGCTCAGTTTCTGGCTCAGTTTCTGGCTCAGTTTCTGGCTCAGTTTCTGGCTCAGTTTCCGGCTCAGTTTCTGGCTCAGTTTCTGGCTCAGTTTCCGGCTCAGTTTCCGGCTCAGTTTCCGGCTCAACAGAAAACGAATTCAAGACACTGTGCATTTCAAATCCATCCCGGCAGGGTATTTCAATGAGAAAATAAGAACGTTCTTCATCAGTCTCAATACGAGCATCACGGGATCCATTACGACACAATTCGTCCTGAATGGTAGGAATGCCCGTGGCGCGTCCTTCAGAAAGCTCCAGCTCTTTGAGAAAATCACCCAATCTTCTATTGCGATAGCGTCTGGCCTTAAGACTACGCGCCCGCCTGATAGAATCCATGCTTATAGAACGATCCGGGCCGGAATAACTCAATATCGAAATCCCACTTGGTTCTATACGAATTTCTACCGGCTCTCTCTCCTTGTAATCGCGGTGATACAAAGCATTCACTACCGCCTCCTCAAGAGCCTGATACGGATAATTAAAGAACTTGACCGCTTCTGCCCTGTCCTTCAGCTTGATAATCCGCTCCTTAATCACATTTGTTCTTAAGTATTCCAGAGTAGAGCGAATCATGGTTGGCACAGGACCGTAAATCCCCGGAACCTCAATCATATTATTAGGATCCCTCTCCAAACCATTGGGAAAAATAACAATATCCACCTGTGTATACGGGAAAAATTTTCTCGGATTCTCGCAGAACATCATAGCTGCCACATTTTTCAGCATACGCCGCTCACGAGGACCAGTATACAAATCCATCTTATCGAGAATATCTTCAAAAGGCAGGTTCATAAACTCTTTAGCCAATTTACTACCTACTTTCCGGAGATGTTCGTACACCAGCACCGTAGAAATATCGTCAACGTCTATATCCGGGTTTCCTCTATCATCAAATGGCGTACGGTTTGCCATTTCACGAAGTTCTTCCAAAGCTTCCCCCTTAGCCGCAATACTACTGCTACCGGAACGAATATACCACTGCGTCCTAGGGTCATTCTTGCTTACCACGCTTTCCCTTACATCATAAGGGCGATTGACACCGGCAGACACCCATATAACAAGAATATACTTACCATCAATCTCTTCCATCGATGTTCGAGGTAGATAATATGGGTTGATTTTATTATTAAAACCAACCATATCCTTCAATACCTTATCTATACTACCCTCCGGAATACCCTTTACCGGTCGCCGGGCCATACCTTTATCATCCTCTTCAACACCAACAAGTATATAACCACCACCTATGTTGTCAAAATCATTGGCAAAAGCGCAAATGCTGTGGTAAACAGCATCAGGATTCCATCCAGCCTTGAATTCAATCCGATTTCCCTCAATCTTTTGACGGCGAAGCAAATCTTCTATGTTTATAGGTAATGCCATATCTGTCGAAATTATGCCAGAAACCCCAGAAAAAGTCAACCGCAGGCATTCTGAGCCGCTTCCGATAGGGAAGCGGCTTGAAAATGGATGCTATCCACCTCTACCTCGTCATCAGAACGAATGAGAGGCCCCGATGTGCAGCTGGTGCTCCACGGAAGAATCACGCATCTCGAACGAGTAACCGGCATCTGCCGTCCAGGTGCGGCTGATAATCCAGTCCGTGCCCAGGCCCATCTGCAGGAAGCAGCGGCCGGTATGAACGGCTTCCCCTTCCACAATACCAGCAACACTGCTACCTCGCACCTTGGCGTACTGGCGGTACATATCCAGACCCAGCTTCAGGCGACCATAAGGAACAAGGCTCTGACCGCGCTGCAGGTTGAACACGCGATGCACCCCGGCACCGACAAAAAGAGTCAGATTCTTATGCCCCCTCACGCCGGAATAATCAAAGGCAGTATAACCCATCTCGCGCAGGCGCTCCATTTCAGCCGTTGTATATTCAAAACCGGTAAAGGGAGTCACAGTAATGCCGTGCCGCCACAGGTATTCGCGGGATACCGTCACGCCCATGGACCAGGACGTTTCATCCCAGCAGCCGATAACGCGGTCACCATGCACATAGCCCCTGCGGGTGCTCTTGCAGTCATACATGCCGTAGCAGATGTAGCCGCCTACTGTATAACCACGTTCCTCATATCCCTGACCACCCACTTTCATGCGGCCGTACAAGCCCATCTGAATGCCATCCTGCTCAATCTTACCACCATTGTAGTACCGATTACCGCTACCAGGCTTCAGCGTGCCATAGCTCCTGCCCAGGGCAGCGCCCACCACCGCATTATACTTAACCACATAAGTATCGGCACCAACAGCATAGCCAAACGTGCTATTATCGTACCCCGTGTTACTGCTGGTCGAATCATAGTCCTGAGAACTATATACACCGGAGAACCAGACGTTGGATTTCCAGCGGCGTACATCATCTGCATGCCCCATGGCGGTCTGGCCAAATGCACTGGTAGATGCTGCGGCTGTGGTCAAAGAATTAGCCAGACGCCCGGAATCCTTCACCTGGTTCTGCAAGGCAATCTTTTCCAGCTCCTGCACTCTGATCTGCATATTGCTGCCAGCACCACCGTTGCCTGCATTGCCACCGTTGCCTGCATTGCCACCGTTGCCTGCATTGCCACCGTTGCCTGCATTGCCACCGTTGCCTGCATTGCTACCGTTGCCTGCATTGCTACCGTTGCCTGCATTGCCACCGTTTCCGCCAGTGCCTGCGTTGCCGCTATTGCCGCCGTTATCAGCATTGCCAGCGTTGTTGCCATTGCCGCCATTTTCCTCATCATCCAGCAAACCAAGCAGCAGAGTTTGCAGATAATCATCCAGCACTACCAGTTCACCCGTCAGGAACAATTCACTTGTGTACCAGATAAGGCCATCATCCAGCGCAGGAAGATTCTCATAGTCGAAGTAATATGAGCCGCTTATAGCACCATTCTGCATATCAATCAGACGAAGTGTGGCACCCCGCTTGAACTTCTTCGCCAGGTCATCCACCGTACCGTTCTGATAATTCAGCACCACATGCACACCCTGAGCATGGTTTCCGTATTCATCCACCTTCAGCTGGGAGAAATTCGTACCCCCGGTCGTATTGGCACCGGTAAAGTTAAAATCACCCCCCGCGTTTACATTAAACGTCCACAGGGGCGAGGTGTTGCCATCCTTCAGCATCACCACGTCCTTAATCGCAAGGCTTCCATAGCCACCCTGGGCGCCAATCTGCAGAGCGCCTCCCTGCATGCGCACATTCTCCAGGCGCCCCGTGCCCCGGATATTGGCTCCCACCGCCGGACGCACCGCCAGATTCAGCTGATTCAAAGCTTCCTGCCCGGTCTGAATGGTAAAGTGGTTCTTGTCACCCTCCGGGTTGTTCACAATGAACTCAGCCTGTGCATTTCCGGTAGCACCAGTACCCAGGCTCAGGCTGGCGTTATCCAGCACCAGCGTACCCCCGTTCATATCCAGCGCACATTCGACATGGGCCTCCATATCCTTCAAGGTAGCCGTATTGCCAGCAGCAATGCCAAGCACATCCACCCCGCAGGCAAAATAAGTATCAGCGTCCACCACCACAGAGCTCCCCATCAGGCCGAATTGCCCCAGGCTGCCACCACTCAGGCGGGCGTTATTCTGCAGCTCCAGAACCACACCTTCGCTCCCCTGCACCAGCACCTTGTTCTCCTCATCCAGCACCTTGCTGGAAAGCGTATTCACCGTCACTGTTCCGGCATCAATAGCAACCCCCTGGGCGTATATTACGCTGCAGGCATCCTTATGGCCAGATTCCAGAAAATCTACGCCTGAAATCGTCAGCCGGGCAGATGCATCGCTGCTCACCACCTCCTGCTGCAGCTCCAGTCGCTGGCCGATGACGGTGGAATTCTTCACCATTACACCTTCCACTGAGCTCTCCACCCAGTATCCGGTGCCTTCCAGCTGCACCTCTGGCGTCTCAGAACTCATCACCATCCCCTGCGCCGTTACACTCACGCCCAGGAACACCACGGGTAACATTTGGAACATATTCATATCAGTAATAAAGAGAAAAGTTAATAAAAGGCCCACACTCATCATACCATATCATTTTGCTTATTCAAGCTTTATTCATTGCATAATAAACAAGATTTCCGAAATATTTTCAAGGCACATGTGTCCCAAGGATTGCTGCGCCAAATGGGAGTTTGGCGAGCAACTGTTTTTGTCGGAGCGAGGGACTTTAGTCCCTCATCGCTTGAGTTTTCGGGACTGAAGTCCCGTGCTCCGAAAGATTTGAGCCCCCGTCAAATCGCCATCTATACGCATAAAGAGAGGGGGGGGGGACTGGCTCCAAAACGGTGTTGATAATGCAGTCAAATGTGAAATCTTTGGGACATATGTGCTTTCAAGGACATTTCTGCCTCTATCGCTTGACAAATGGAGGCGCATCGGTCATGATAACGGGGCTATGTACATCCCCACGCAGGAAGAGAGATACAGCAAGGTAGCCCGGCTCACGCTGCTGCTGTGCATCATTGTGCCCTCAGCAGTGGTCATGTGGCTGGCAGAGATAACCGACCTGCTGACCTGCTGCTATTCCTTCCTGCTGCCGGTGGCTATGCCGCTGGACTGGCTGGGGTTCAATAAAGTGGCCGCTATCTGCATCTCCGCGCTCATTCAGGGTATTCTTTTCTTCTGGCTGGCCGTCACCAGGAAACTGAGCGCCAAAAGCAAGACCACCATTGCCGTGACCTGGGGCATGAGCTTTGCCCTCATACTGAAGGTGCTGATTGCCTTCTCCGTGTACCGTGCCGTGCGCGGGCATTAAGCCAGGCGGGTGATTTCCAGCTGGCGCACCATGCACTGATTCACCTCGCCGTTGGCGTTCACACAGCGCGGGGTGTAGCAAAGCGAGAAACGGAAGCTACCGGCAGGCAAGGTAAGCTTCAGCGCCGCAGAGCGGGTGTAATTTTCCCACTGCCCTGCCTCCGTGTTGTGCGGCAACAGAATGACACCGGCCGGTTCACCATTCACCTGCAGCTCACGCAGGGCGCAGGTATCGCTGTCGCGCAGAGAGGCGGTGGCATTGCAATAATGCACACGCACCGCGTAGGTGCCCTCTGCCAGCACTGTTTCCTCATAATCCAGGCGGGCCGTGCAGGCGCGGGTATCGAGCCAGGCCTGCCCCTGCTCCACCACGAATTCCGCCTGCTCACCCACGCGGGAGGGCTGCAGCTCTACCCGGCAACCGGGTGCCGGGCATTCAAAGGGGCTGCTGAAGCAGGAGGTGCTTCTCTCATTCACCGCCTGAACCGTGTATTCATTGAAATAGGCTCTGCCGGGCGGCAGGGCGCACTGGCAATCCAGCGTGGCAGAGAACGCCACACCATTGCGGAACACATTGTAGCTGGCCGCACCCGGCACGGGATGCCAGCGCAGCAGGCGCGGCGTGGGGGCATCCCACTCCGGCTCGGGCAAATCCTCCACCGCCTGGGGGGTGGGCACCTGCTCGGCATCATCCTCCACCGGCATCAGCTCCAGCTCAATCTGAATGCGGCCCGTTGTATCCAGCGGAATGATGGGGGAATCCGGGTGGCCGTTCACCATGACCGAGCAGACCTCCGTGCCATAGCCATTCACATGGATATCCAGCACCATATCCCGGATTCGCAGGCCGGTGAGCCAGTGGCTGCCGCGGTATTCACGCGGCACGCAGGGCTGAATCACCAGGTTATCGCCCTCGAACTTGATACCGAAAATGGCATAGTAGAACATGCCCAGCATGCCGGCCACGCTCCACAGCTGGCGGTCAGAGTTCTGGATGGTCTGCTCTGCCGCACCCGTCTCTGCGTGGAAATTCTCCTTGTTGGTGCCAAAGGCCATGGCCGCACGCAGCAGCGAGGACATAGAGAACGCCGCCCCGGCAGCATCATGTGAATCTGCCTGAGCCAGCAGCACGTAGGACTCTACAAAAGGCCACACGCTGCGGTTGTGGTAAGCTTTCTCCTGGCGGGATTTGTAGGGAGTGAACACCGGCGTACCGAAGGGTGAACGCGGCAGGTGCTGCAGCGCCGTAGCGGCATGCTCACCCGCCAGCCCGCACAGCACCGCCAGCGAGGTAGCCAGCGAGTCCACGCGGTCATCCAGGTAGCCCTCTGCCGTGCGCATCATGCCGTAGTGACAGGAACCGGCGCTCCAGAATGCCTCCTGAATCTCCGCGGCCAGGCGGGAGGCCGCCGCGGCATACACGGCTGCCTCCTTATCGCGATCCAGCTCGCGCAGCATACGCGCCAGCAACTGGCGGCAGAGATAATGCAGCACATTCGTACCAAAGGCATAGGAGGCACCAATATCCGCCGGAGTCATCCAGTCCGGGTAACTCTGCTCACGCCAGTCGATGAACGAAGTCTCACCCGGGCGCAGCACTTCATCCTCCGGCATCACGGCAGCATCCTGCTCCAGAGTGGCCTTCAGCACATCCACACACCAGGCCAACCACTTCGTATCCCCCTGCACCTCATACAACGCCCAGGCGCCCAGTGCCCAGGAAACGCGGTCGGTGGAAACCGGCCAGCCACCGCCCGTGCCGGTATCCTGCATCACCACACCGTGGCGCACGCGGGATTCCAGGCTGCGCCGTGTGGCCTCCGGGGCTGCCAGCGCCGTGCCCAGCGCCGCAGAGAAGGCGATATCGCGGGTCCACACAGCGGACCAGTTGGCCCCGGCCAGCATGTGCCCCTCGGCATCGATATTAGCCTGCAACTCCTGCGCCGCCAGGGCATACATAGCCTGCAGCACCGGAATGGAACTGCGCATGCCGGCACAACCGGCCGGCGGGGCCATGGGGATGCTCAGCTCGCGGCTCTCAGCCTCGCGGGTGATGCGCAGGCAGCCGGGCGACACCAGCTCCGCCACCAGCCCCGGCTGTTCAAGCCGGGTGGCGGTGAGGCGGTAGGCGCCGTTATCGAACAGGAGCTGTTCCGGGGCAGAAGCCATAAAACGGGCATCAGAGAATGGCACCGGGCACATAGCCCACACCATCCGGGAAGCGGGTAGCAAGCTCCTCCACCATGGCGGCGAAGGCATCCACCTGCTGAGCAGCCATACCGGTATCGCCGGCGTTGGCATCGTAAATCTCCTGAATCTCCTCGCGGGTCAGCATCAGGCGGCCATCGGCGCCCAGGCGGTCCAGTAGGTCATTGGTGGAGATGAGACCATTGCGCAGGTCGTTAGACACAGCCACAGCGTGCTCCTTGATGACCTCGTGAGCCGTCTCGCGGCCTACACCGCGCTTCACAGCAGCCATCATGATGGTGGTGGTCATCAGGAAGGGCAGGTAGCGGTTCAGCTCAGTGCGCACCACGGGCTCGTACATACCCATCTGGTCCAGCACGGTGATGAAGGTCTCGAACAGGCCGTCAGCAGCCAGGAAGGCATCCGGCAGCACACAGCGGCGCACCACAGAGCAGGACACGTCGCCCTCGTTCCACTGATCGCCGATAATGCCGCCAATCATGGTGAGGTGGCCCTTCAGAATGGCGTGGAAGCCGTTCACGCGCTCGCAGGAGCGGGGGTTCATCTTGTGCGGCATGGCGCTGGAGCCCGTCTGACCCTTGGCAAAACCCTCGGTGCAGAGCTCGTGGCCCACCATGAGGCGCCAGGTCTTGCAGAAGCTGCTGGGGCCGCTGGCCAGACCCACCAGGCCGGAAATAATTTCAAAATCCAGAGAACGCGGGTATACCTGGCCCACATTCATCCACTTGGAAGAAATACCCAGGTGAGCGCAGATGCGGTTCTCGAGCTCGCGCACGGTTTCCGGGTTCTTGGCAAAGAGGGAAAGCTGGTCCAGCTGGGTACCCACAGCACCCTTGAGACCACGCACGCGGTAGCGCTCCATCATGCTCACCCAGGCCCAGGCCCAGTGCACAATCTCCTCGCCGAACATAGCCACGCGCTTGCCCATGGTGGTGGCCTGAGCGGCCACATTGTGCGTGCGGGCAGCAAACACCATATCGCGCCAGCCGTTGGCGCACTTGGCCATGCGGTCGAGCACGGCCACAGCCTTGTCGCGGATGATGTGCATGGAGCGCCAGATCTGCAGCTGCTCCACGTTTTCCGTCAGGTCACGGCTGGTCATACCCTTGTGGATATGCTCGTGGCCGGCCAGGTCGCAGAACTCCTCGATACGGGCCTTCACATCATGGCGGGTCACACGCTCACGGGCGTTGATGCTGTCCACATCCACCTGCCCCTTCACGCTCTCGTAGGCGTCAATAGCCTCCTGCGGAATATCCAGCCCCAGGTCCTTCTGGGCCTTCATCACGGCAATCCAGAACTCACGCTCCAGCACAATGCGGCCTTCGGCAGACCAGATAGCTTTCATGGAATCGGAGGCATAACGCCCTGCCAGTACATTCGGTATTGAACTCATAATTTGTGTTTTGGGGTTCAGGTGAAAGGGTATTCTACCAGAAACTCACCTCATTTTCAAGCCTGAACACATGGAGTGGGAAAATGCAGAATGAAATGCTCGTGTGCGGCATTCGCCGCAGCAGCAGGGAAAAACCGCCTGAGAGCATCTCAGGCGGTTTTCAGTTATTCAGCTTTCGTTTCCACCCGCATGCTGGGGGAGAGGCCGTAGGTCTGCGGCTCGTAGAGCAGCTGAGCCTGAGCGGGCGGAGCCGTGGCGCTGCCGGCGCGTTTCACGCGGGCATAGTAGCGCAGGTTCACGATATCCCTGCCCGGCCAGCGGGTGCAGAAGCCGCGCACGCGGTCGGCCAGGTATTCACGCTGGTCAAAACACTCGCTCCAGCTGAGGGGCTCCAGCCCGGCTGCCTGACCGGGTACATCGGGGTTGATAGCCTCCATGCTGGAGGGCAGGTAATCCTCCAGCACCAGGTGGTGCAGGTCCTGCTCGCCGGCCTTGGCGCAGGTGAGCGATACGCGCACCACATCACCCACGGCAAATTCCGTGGCCGGACGCCAGATACCATCCTCGCCCTGCTTCTCGTACACGCGGGTCATCTGCATGCCCTTCTCCGTCACGCCGGGATACTCGGTCTGCTGGGGCTGAGCCTTGGCGCGCAGCACGGCATACACCGTGCCGTTGAAAGCGGCATACTCGCCACCCAGTTCGGGGGTTTTGACCACGTATACC
Organism: Akkermansia sp.; assembly: GCA_017546445.1. Taxonomy (GTDB): domain Bacteria; phylum Verrucomicrobiota; class Verrucomicrobiia; order Verrucomicrobiales; family Akkermansiaceae; genus Akkermansia. The sequence continues at coordinate 18,489 of JAFYWX010000042.1, forward strand.
CCGCGGTCCAGAGCAGCCACGCCGTGCGGCATGCGCAGGATAGCCCGCACCTGGGCACCGGGAGAATTGCCCACGTAGGTCATAAGGGCGTAGATTGACCAGGAGCTGCGCCAGCTGCTGTGGTGGCGGTAGTCTGCCGCGCGGGTGCGAATCCAGCGCAGGAAGGCCTCATGGCGGCCATCGTTATTGGTGCGCAGGTACTCCAGGAACTCGATATCGCCGCGCACGGAGCCGCCGCACTGCCAGCCAGAAGAGGTATTCTCCAGAGCAGCCTTGAGGGCATCTCGCTGCGCCTCGCGGTTCTGCAAAGCACGGGCGGCTTCATAACGGGTAAGGGGAGAGGCCTGGGAAATATCTGCCTTCTGCAGGTAATTCAAGAGCTTGTACCACTTGGGCCAGGGCAGGTCAACACCGCGTTCCTCAGCCATGCGCAGCACCATGGCCACATGCGCACTGGTCCACAGACTGCTCTCGCCGGCGCCCGGCCAGAACGGCAGGCCGCCGTCCGGCTGCTGGTGGCGCAGCAGGTTCTGAATCGTCTCCTGCAGCACCTGGGGCACGCGGGAGGCCGGGGTCTGCGCCATGCGCGGGCAGAGCGGCGCCAGGCGGTCATACATCAACCACGGCAGCAGAGACGATGCCGCATATTCTATATGGCCCTGGGGAGTCTCCAGCAGGAAATCCACCGCGCCCTGCAGATGCAGCAGCGGGTTGGCAGATACATGAAGCTCCAGCTTGCAATCCGGGGACTGGGCCAGCTCGGCAGCCAGCTTCTGAGCCGGCACCAGGGTACCCTGCCCCGGCGCAAGCACCAAGTGGTGGGCCTCCTTCAGCAGCGGAGAGGGGTGACGCACCGCAAATTCTGCCTGCACGGCGTCCTCGCCCGTGGCACCGGTGGCGGTCCAGCGGTATTTCTGCGTGCCGGCCTGCTGCGGGTTCACCTCGAAATTCAGCGTAGCAGAAGCACCTGCAGCCAGGGTGACCTGCTGGGGTTCGCCACCTTCCATCATCTGCACCTGCCAGGTGCCTTCGGCTTCCGTGTTATTGGTTACGGTGAGCGGCAGAATCATCTTATCACCCGCGCTCATGAAGAGCGGAGCCCCCACACTGAGCATCACAGGCTGATTCACTACAAGCTGCCCCTCCTGCGTGGCAAAGCGGCCACCTTCCTTATTGGCCGCCACAGCAAACACACGGTAGGTGGTCAGCGTATCGGGCATGGTGCAGGTGGTGCTGAAATTGCCCTGTTCATCGGTGTACACAGCACTGCGCCAGAAGGCCAGCGGATTGAAATTCGTACGCAGATGCGGTGCTCCACTCTCTACGGCGCCGGCGGCATTCATCACCTCTATACCAGCATCCAATCCCACGCCAACGCTCAGGTCACCATCCTCCATAGCCCTGGGTGCTGCAGATCTGAACACATCGTAGGTACCATCACCAGTCGTATTACTCCGCATCCACCAGGGCTGGTGCTTCCAGCTGCCATCTGCCTGCAACCCCTCGCCCTGCCAGAGCCCCGGCAGCGGCCTGCAGGGAACCTCGAACATAACAGAAATCTGGCGTACCAGGCATGGATACAACCGCAGGGTCTGCAGCTTGAAACTCAGCGCTTCGGCCACAGACGGCTTTTCATACTTGCTCTGCGTGAGCATGCCGGCATCCACCGCGTACAGGGTCACCACCGCCTGGGTACCCGTGCCATTCGGCAGGGTGACGCGGCCACTAATATTCTGCCGGGTGCCGGGACGCACCGCCTCAGTCGGCAGCTGCAGCTCCACATTCAGTTCACGATGCGGGGCGGGCGGATTCAGAATAGTGCGAGCAGTGAGAATATTCTCGATGACGCCCGTCTCTGCATTACGGCGGGGCAGAATGGCGTGCACCTGCACATGGCCGCCCTCGTCATCCTGCAGGGGGGCTGCAAACTCATGGCGTCCCTGCTGCACGGTGATGGGCATCACGCGGGAACGCTGGCCACAGGTAATCACCAGCACACCCTGCCCTTCCATGCCGGATTCCAGCACCATGCGGTGCCCGTCTGCGCTGCTGCCCAGGCGGAAATACACTCTCTCCTCCTGCTGACGGCCAGCCCATCGCGTGTATTCGCGGGTGAATACGCGGCCATACGGGTCGCGGCCCAGGATTTCCACCTTGAACTCATTGCCGAATTCCTCGCGGTGCTGCTTCATGAGCTCCTGAAGCGGCAGGGGGAAGATATCTGTATCCGGTTTCACGTTGAACCAGCTGCTCCAGATTTCCTCCTCCTGCAGGCGGATGAGCACAAAACCGTTCGACAGCGGGGTGGCGGTGCGACGCGTGCCGCGCATGGTCACCTTCACGCTCTGACCATAGGCGGGAGCCTTGCCGCAGCAAGCGCAGGTGAGCTTCAGGTGCTCACCTTCCACCAGGCTGGGCACCACCTCTGCCGGCTGGTACTCGCCAAGACCGTTGAAGCGGCGGTATTCCTCGCGGTCATTCACCACAGCACCCTCATAACAGACCGTAAAACTCCTTGAGCCGCGCTCACCCAGCTTGCAGCGGAATTCGGTGCTGCCATCCGCCCCGAGCGGCTGCTTCAGATGCAGCACATAGTGCTTGCGGCCACCGGTCACTCTCTCGCGGGCGCCCTCCATGGGCACATCGCTGGTCAGCTTCACCTCTGCACTGCCGGTGCTCAGCGGTGAGCCATTGAAATCCTGAGACTGCACCTTCAGCACAAATTCCTCCGGTGCCACCTTTTCGGTCATATCCTCGGCTTCCACCGTAAAGGCATCGCGGCGGAACACCTGGCAATTCACCTTGCAGCGGGCAAGAGTGCGGGGATAAGTGGTACCCACGCGAATTTCATAGCGCCCGCAGACGTCTTCCTCGCCCTCCGGCAGAGTGAGTTCCTGGCTGAAGGCGCCGTATTCGTCCACATTGAACAGGCGCTTGAACAGCGTAGTGCCGTCCGGAGCAGTGAAATGCAGCTCCAGCTCGCGGTGGCGGGAGTGGGAAATGCGGTTCAGCGCATCCACGGCGCGCAGGTAACCGCGCACAAAAATCTTTTCACCGGGGCGGTAGTTGTTGCGGTCTGTCCAAAGCATGGCGCGCAGTTCCACGCCCTCAGCCTTGGTGTTCATGCGGGTGGGATTCCAGGGGCTGCCCACCGGCTGCAACACGCAGTAATCGTCTCCATGCTGCAGCAGAATATCACCACCTATGTTTGGCAGAGTCACAATACCCTCATGCACCGGCAGCGCCTTCTTGTCCTCACCTTCCAGGCAGGTAGCCAGGGCTCCATCCACCGCAGAAGCATCACTATGGCGCAGCACCAGCGCCGGGTACCCTTCCTCCGATTCACCGATGATGCACAGCGCCAGGTCGGACACCGTGACAAAGGTATCGCGGCGCACCACCATCTTATCCGGGTTCAACCCCAGATTGCGGGCTGCGGCAGCCACAGACTCCGAGGGGTAGAAATCCATCTCCAGCAGATAGAGACCGGGTGCCATCTGGCCGCCGCACAGGGCGTCCAGGTCCAGCTCCACCTTGCATTCACCCACCAGCGGATTCGAACCACCGGGCAACGCAATTTCCTTCGTCTCAAAAAGACGACCACCGGCGCCCTCCAGGAAGACGCGGTTCTGCAGCACCTCCCAGGCACGCTCATACTCCGCAGGGCGGGTAGGCACATCCTCCGGCCTGGCAAGACCGATATCGATACGGGCCTGTTCCACGGCGCGCTCGTAATTCATCATCACGAGGCCACTGCGGCGCTCCTGCTGCTCCAGATGCTGGCGCACCTTGGGCAGGGCCTGGGCCAGTTCATTCACCTTCCAGTGGCGCAGGCGGGCACGCACTTTACTGCCGTTCACCGCCGGCAGCTCCAGACGGTGCTTGCCCTGCAGCGGCAGGTAGTGCATTTCATCCGAACGGAGGCGAGGCTCCATGGGGGTAATACTCAGGCGGCAGGTAAAATCCTTTTCCAGGCGAAGGCCCAGTGTACCTTCCAACCCGGCTTTCAAGGTGCATTCCGCGCGCACCGGCACCGGAGTCTCCACAGCCAGCTTCATGCCGGGGGAAGCGGTGGGATGATGATAACGCACCATGAGTCCGGTGGTCTTTTCCTCGTCCACCAGTTCCTCATCCTCATCGCGTGCTTCGGGGGAGGCAGCCTTCAGGGTGAATTCCTGCGGCTCCAGCTCACCCAGATAGCGCACCTTCATCTCGCGGCCATTCACCGTGGCTGTGCGGGTCACGCCATCCTCTGCCAGAGTAGTCTCCACGCCATCCAGCGTGAGGCGCATCTCGCGGAAAGCGCGCTTCAGCTGTTCCCTTTCCACCAGGGAATTCAGACGAAGCGCCAGCACATTGACCGTTTGCCCCTGCTCTGCCTTGCCGGCAGTCTGCTCCGGGGTAGCCACCAGGGAGCGGGCAACATGAATATCACCCAGATTACTTTCCAGGAAAGCGCTGCCCTGGGTCGGGGTAGCCGTAAGCCGCCAGATACTGTTGGCAGGCAGCTGGCGCTCCGGGCGCACCACCACGTAGCCTTGCAGGGGCATATCCTGGCGCAGCTCTTCCCAGTTCACACCGCGCAGGGCCAGGGAACGCAGCACGCTGTAGCTGTAGCCATGGCGCAGCTGGGCCTGCTCTGCAATACCACGGGTAGTTTCCCCGGTTTCAAAGAAATCGCCCTTATCATCCATCTTCACGCGGCGGAAGGTATAGCTCACCCCGCTCTGCGGATTCAGGGTGCGGGCCTCCTCCGTGTACTGGTGGCGGGCAGATACAAGGGCAGCGCCATTCGGGTATTCACACAGCTCCTCATTCACCAGCAGGGTGGCAGGAGCATGAAAACGGAACTCAGATTGCTGCAGCGGACGGCCGCTCTGGTAGCGCACGCCATTCCGGAACTTCAGGCAGAACTCTGTGCTGATACTGGTACCGAGGGCGGGCTCTATGCGCAGGCAATCCTGGTCTACCCACACCACGCGGGGCTTGTGGGCATCATCTCCGCTGATGGTGAACAAATCGTGCCCCTTATCAGCCGCCGAGGCGCCGGTCATGTACTGATTCTCCACCACCGTGCGGGTCACCACCGGTTCATCGAAATTGATATTCACGATACCCTGACGCTCCCAATACGACAGGGAATCCGCCCATGCCACAGGCAGAGCGGCGAGCATAAAAAAGAAAATTCTGCGGACAATATGCTGCATAGCGCGCCCATTCTACCTGATTTTTGCCCGCAGCTCAACCCTTTATTAGCTCATACACTCATCCCCCACATGTGTCCCAAAGATTTCACAGGCGGCTGCATTATCAACACCATTCTGGAGCCTGCCCCCTCTTTATCCGCTAAGTGGCGATTTGGCGGGGGCTCAAATCTTTCGGAGCACGGGACTTCAGTCCCGAAAACTCAAGCGATGAGGGACTAAAGTCCCTTGCTCCGACAAAAACAGCTGCCCGACAAACTCCCATTTGGCGCAGCAATCCTTGGGACACATGTGCTCATTCCCCGGGCGGCTGCGCACGTGGATATACAAACCCGCCACACCCTTTTTTTCAGGATGCGGCGGGGAAGTTTTATTCAGGTATGTGTATCGCGCTTCTTTAGAAGTTGATGCGATAACCCACCGTGCCGTTCACGTTGGTGTAGTCGCTGCGCAGCTCCACGGAGGCATCCATGAAGATGCTGCCACCTTCCTGGCCTACCGGGATGGTCAGGCCGGCACCGGCTTCCAGACCGAAGGCACCCATCTCCGTGCTGTCCACGTTGGTGGAGGCGCCAGGCAGAGCATTCAGAGCAACCTTGCTGCTGCCGCTGCGGTCACCGGCATCAACCTTGGCCAGCACGCGGGCTTCCAGGATGCTGGTGCGGTTGTACATGCTTTCGCCGACAACAGCCTGCAGACGAGCACCCGCACCGATGGTGATGGTATCCAGCGTCTGCTCACCCACTTCCAGAGCCAGGTCGCTGCCGGTCTCCGTGTAGGCATCCACCGAGGTGTGACGCCAGGCCACATTGAACACGGGCTGCAGGCAGGCTGTGCCATCTTCATCCAGCGCGTAGACATGACCCAGTTCGTACATGAAGCCGAAGCTCATGCCGGAGGTCTCGCCCTCAAGCTGCACACCAGCCACAGTGCGGTCGAGGCTGATATCGGACGAACCGATGGTGGCCACGAAGGTGTGGGTCCAGGCGCTCGGGGCATAGCGGGCAAACACGCTCACGTAACAGGAATCCATGCTGCCGGTCGCCGTATCGGCACCCGTCACATCCAGATCACCATACATGGCGGTCAGGGCCATACCGGCGGTCACAGTCGGGCTGAAGTCCACATCGAAGCCCACGGTACCACCCCAGCTGTTGAGCTCGTAACCGCTTTCGGAGCCGCTCTCACCCAGCTCAGAGCGATCGCCCTCAGCGTTAATCCAGGCGTTGAAGTAGGGCATGTCATCATTGGCCACGCTCTGGTCCACACCCATGGTGGTGGTGCGGTTGCGGATAGCCTTCAGCTGGCGTTCCACATCGCCCATGGCGGCCATGCCGAGCACAGCGGTGCTGGCACCTGCCAGGCTGGCACCCAGCTCTTCAGCCTTATCCCCGCTGGCGGTATCAAGGATGCTGAGCACAGCACCCAGGTCACTACCCTTGGTCATCTGCGGGTTGAGGGTCACCAGAGCAGCATCAGCCATGGCAAGACCTGCAGCAGCATTGGCGCTCACGTCCTTACCGACCTTTTCGGTGTAGTAGCTGGTGTTGCGGCCTGCGGCCACCACCTTGCCATCCTTCACTTCCCAGCCGGAGAAGTACTTGTCATAGGCAGCAATACCCTCTACCACAATGTCGTCTACATCCACGGTGATGGAATCGAGGCTGACAAGACCATTATTCGTGAGGGACTTGACCTCAGCATCGGTCAGCGTAAGACCAGTATTGGTGGAAGTAATGTTGAGCTTGGAATCCTGCAGAACAAGGTTACCGGTAAGCTTGGTTCCCTCAGTCACGGAAAGCACACCGTTCTCCAGAGTACCATTCAGGGTCACACCCTCCTTAGCCGTGGTCACGGTGGTGTCAGCAAGAGCCAGGTTGGCTACAACACCGTTGTCGATAGTGAGGCCGGCAACACCGTTACCACCAGTGATGGAAACCTTGCTGCCCGTTACCTTCACCTCGCCGGTAGCACCGGAACCGATGTTGATGGTACCGCCCTGGGCGGCGATGCCGTTGACAGAGGCGTTAATATCCACCAGACCGGACTTCAGGCTGATTTCCTTGGCCACGGCTGCCTTCACATCAACTGTACCACCATCCACCGTCAGACTCTGCTTCACCAGGGCAGTCTGCACCTTCAGCGTACCGCCAGCGGCCAGAATTTCCTTGGTATCGTTGGCCTTCAGCGCAGTATTGAGAGCAGAGTTGTAGGTCAGATCAGTATTGACAACGTATGTATCGTGAGAGAACGTAAGCTTCTCCGTCAGGATACCGTTGTTGTAAACATAATCTGCATCAGAGCCGGAATTCCACTGCACCTCGGACTCATCCACAATCGCAGCATTACCTGTCACGACGGTGTAGATATTCGTGGTGGAAGCATAGCCGTTGCCCTTTTCAGTCAGCTCACCATTCAGGTCAGTGAACACGCTGGTTCCCTTGTACTCAAGGTTGCTGATATTGATTTCACCGGTAAGTTCCAGGTTACCTTCGTTCGTCAGAGCATCGGTCAGGGTTACGTTGCTCAGCGTAATCTTCTTATCACCTTCGATGGTCACCTTACCAAGGGTACCGCCGTCGATGCTCCAATCCACCTTGTTGGCCTTGAGAGTACCAGCCTCAATGTTGGTTTCCGCGGACTGGAAGCCATCCTTGGAGGTAATTTCCAGCGTACCGCCCGTCATGGTGAAGGAATCGGCTACTACACCGCCCACAGTCATATCACCGCTGTTGACAATGGAACCTTCAGCAATGGACGCGGAGCGCAGGCTGTATACGGAGGTCGGAGAAGTGGCCACAAGCATGCCCTTGATATCAAGAGTACCCTTGTTTTCCACGGTCTTCACTGCGGCACTATCAGCCTTCAGGGTAGAAGCCTCTGCAACAGCAATGTTGGTGGCTACCACATCACCCTTAGCGGCCAGAGAGCCCTTCTCCTCAACATCGATATCGCCGGCTACCACAACGCTCTGAGCAGTCAGATTAGAAGCCTGCACAACAATGCTGCTGGCTTCCACATCGCCCTTGGCAGCCAGGGTTGCACCGCTGCCCACGGTCACCTGGGCAGTAGCTGCCTGCAGGCTGCCGGTGGTCAGGGTACCACCGCTCACGGTGAGGGCAGAATCCTCGCCCACCACGGTATCACCTTCCACGGTCACCTCATTCTTCACCGTAAGGGTTGCGCCATAGTTCACCGTCAGGTTTTCGGCAACGTCAATGGAATCACCCGTAAGGACGTAATCTTCCTTGGCAGTGTGGTTGGAGACGATGATATTCTGCACGCTGGCATTACCGCTCACCTCCACTTCGGAGGCACCACCGCCAATGAAGGCTAAGTCAGACCCCTCGGCAATGGAATCGCTGTCCAGAACTGAGGATGCGGAATCATCCTCCCAGACCACCAGCCCCTCGCGAAGGGTGGTAATGAGCTCCAGCTTGTTGCCATCCCAGCAGAGCTTGGCATCATACAGATTATCCTTACCGGTACCCTTTTCAATAGAAGTACCTTCAGCAAGGATATCAAGGCCGTTATAGCTCATCTTGCCCGTGCTGGTTTCCTTGAGCGTGATAAGGGTGGTGCTGGTGGCGGTCACATTGCTCAGGGCAGCGGTAGACAGACTGATAGCCAGATCACCACCACGCATGGACAGAGTATCTGCCTCCAGCACAGCATCGTAGGAATTGAAAGTAAGCTGCTCACCCAGAATCAGCTCAGCACCTGTGGCATTAAGAGCACCACCCAGAGTCAGGGCATCAGCAGAGAATTCCACCTTCTTGCCCAGAGCCAGTGTCGTATCAGTGTCGATTACCGCAGCAGTGGTAGATACAATGCCGTTCCAGTCAGCAGAAAGCTTCACCGGACCGGTCAGGGTCAGGGAATCACCATTGAGGTATACACCCTTACCAGCCAGCTGGGCCGTACCGGCATTGTTCTCGACAAAATCATCAGAGGAGTCCAGAGTCTGACCCTCGGCAATGTTAATCGTGCCGCCATTGGCTGCCACCTCGAGCTTAATAGTACCCAGGTCCTTGCCGATGACCAGTTCACCACCATTGAGCTTGAAGGACTCGGCAGAATCACCGTCATCATTGGTAAGGTTCAGCGCATCATTGTAGGTAACCGTGCCGGAGCTTACCCAGTAGGTAGTGCTCACACCGTGGTCTGCAACCAGGGAACCACCTTCCTTCAGTGTTACAGCGTAACCGTTCACCTTGAGGCCCGTGGTATCCACCGAAGCACCTTCACCCAGAGCGATGACGCCAGCGTACACATCAGATGTGTAGTCGAAGCCGTTTCGGGTTTCATCAGCAAAGGTGATATTCTGGACACAGGAGAAACCGCTCAGCGTGGTTTCGCCGGTAAGAGCCAGCGTACCGGCATTCACTGTAATCTGGCTGCTCAGGTCAGCGCCTGTCAGGGTTACCGTGCCCGTGGTATCTACTACCACACCTGCACCCAGTGCAGCACCAGCAGCGCTCCAGGTACCCTTCAGCGTGGTACCGGAAATGCTGATATCGGTGGAGGTGATGGCTGCGCCTGCACCAACGATTTCGAGAGAACCGCCCGTGGAGGTCAGCTTGCCGGAAATACCACCAGCCGTCAGTGCACCGCTGTTGGTCACCTCGCAGGCCACATCGCCAGCAACATTCAGAGCAGCGCCGGCCTTCACCTCTACAGAGGTGGTGCCTCCCATGGCGCTCAGGTTCAGGGTACCACCGTTCACGGTGATATCACCCGCCCAGTCAGCACCCAGGGTATCAACCGTGGCAGTGCCCGTCTCGCTCTTCACCAGAGAACCAGTACCAGCAATGGAGCCAGTGCCGGCATTCAGTTCCTGCGTGGTGGCAATCTCAAGGGTAGCACCCGTTGCAACATTCACCGTGCTGGCGGCCATGCTGGCGGTGCCGGTAAGCTGCAGCGTGCCTTCGTTCACATTCACGCTGATACCTGTACCAGTACCGGAAACACCCACCGTGGTAGCCAGAACACCAGCACCCACCTTATCGATGGTTACGCCAGCAGTCGGCAGAGCACCCACCGTGGCGGTGGCCTTATCTGCCACTTCCACCTTGTTGAAGCCGGTGAAGCTTACACCCGTGCGATCCTGCGTACCGGTAAACACAAGCGTGCTATCACCCGTAATCACAGAGTTGGTCTGGCTGGTCTTGTAACCACCGGAAATAATCTTACCATCTGCAATGGTAGCAGCGGCAGAGAGCTTCACCGTGGTGGATTCCGTGGTAAGGTTGGTTGCGTTGCCCTGGTAACCGGCTGCGTACACATCGCCGGCAATCTCACCACCCTGCAGGTCGATGACAATATCGCCCTGAGTGATGGTGGCATCTGCCTTGTTACGCACGGTGTAGGTACCGCCGTAGACGTTGGTCACCTTGCCACCGGAGATGATGATGGTGCTGTCGCCCATGGAAGCGGTCACGGCCGCATCACCTGTGCCGTTGATATAGAGACCACCGATAAGGTCGGCATTCAGGGTGCCGCCGCTCACGGTCACGCTGGTGTTACCCACGGTAAGAGTGCCTGCGCCGGTTTCGAGATGGCTGCCTGCCACCACCTTATCAGCAAAGGTACCACCGGACAGGGAGATGACTACATCGCCCGTGGTGCTGGTGCCGGCAGTTTCATGATAGGCACCGCCGTATACAGCGCCATTGAAGGTGCCGCCGGAGATGGAAAGGCTGGTGCCACCCGTGGTGGACGTGAAGTTGCCAGCCAGGTAGGAACCGGCTACAACCTTGGAGGAGTAGGTGGAGGCACCACTGATATTGACAGATGAGGTACCCGTGGTGTTGATGGAGCCGCCATTGTTGCGAGAACCACCCACAATATCAGCCGTGAAGGTCACGTCAGAATTACCGATGATGTTTACGTTGGTATCACCGGTGATGTTGGCCTGGTAGGTACCAGTCCAGTTGAAGTGGCCACCAATCAGCTTCTTGGCGAAGTTAGCAGCATCGCCGGTGTATCCGGAGAGATCAACCGTCACATTGGTGGTGCCGGTCAGGTTGTTGGTGCAACCACGGCTCTGCGGGTCAAAGGATGTACCAGCGCCAATCACAGCATCGCCAGGAGCGGCACCACCCATACCGTTGGTGTTGACGGTGCTCAGCGGCACATAAACATAGATGTTCGTGGTACCATTGAAGTGGGTCGTGTTGCCGTGAGCATTCGTACCGGAACCAACGATGGCGGCGGTCACATCGCCACTGAAGATGGAGATGTAGCTGTTGCCGGTGAATACCGGGCCGCGGCCGTCCTGGTGAGAACCACCCACGATGGAGCCAACGGTGGCGCCATCAACCACGATATGGGAATCACCATTGAAGTTGCCAACTGTACCGGAACCCCAGGAGTTAGCGAAATGACCACCCACAATCAGCTTGTACTGCCCCTCTTCTGCGCGGATCCAGGTATCGCCCTGGAAAGCAGTGTTAGAGGTGCCGCTCGGGAGGAGGGAACCACCAAAGACCGATACGCCAGCGCCACCACCGGTCAATACGGCAGCAATGCGGCCGGACTGGTTATCGGCATCGGTGCCTGCCAGGCTGAAATCACCACTTTCAGGCACAGCAACCTGTGCAGGAGACATCGGGGAGGAAATAATGGCATCCATGCCCCAGTTCATATCCCAGTCAGTGTGCAGCTCTACATCACTGATAAGCTTCCAGTAACCGTTGCTGTTCTGCAGGGTGTATTCACCGGCTTCCAGGCCGAGAACGGAAATCTTATCTGCAGAGATGCTGCTGGCAAGACCCAGCTCAATACCCTGTGCCAGCTGGTCCTGCAGGGCCATGATATTGATGACCACATTGCTGTTCAGGCTACCAATCTGCAGCAGGGAACCTTCCATGGTGCCGTAGGAAAGAATGGCATTATCAGCAAGGCTCAGGTTGTTGATGGTCAGCGGGCCTTCATGGTTCATGTTGAGCTGAGAGCCCACCATGTTGTTAATGACCAGGCTACCCTCACCCTTCTTGTTGAAGAAGCCGGTAGCGTTGTTCACCGTGAGCACCACGCCGGCATCCAGAACCACATCACCGCTGCCGCCCAGGGTCTCCATGGTGGCGGTCGTGCCTTCTGCACTCAGAGAACCACCTGCCAGGCTTACCACAGATGTAGCAGAGGAGCCATCGAGCATCTTGAGCACGCCTTCATTCACGAATACCGTGCCACCGGTGGTCACCGTACCACCGATAGCCAGGGTACCTGCACCCGTCTTGGCCAGGTTACCATTGTTGTTGTTACCCAGATTGCCAAGTGATGTCAGGGTACCATCCACCACATTCATAGTGGTGGTCTGGCCGCTGTTTCTCAGGCGCACAGGAGCATCAATGCTGCTCTCGCCGTAGGAAACGATGGTGCCACCATTCTCGAAGAAGTCAAGTGCGCCATAAGCATCGCCCGTGCCGAAAACAGTTGCATCCTTGAGAACAAGCGTGCACTCGGAAGGAAGAGACTGGCGGTGTTCGCCCAGGTCCAGCGAGCCGCCATCAACGGTGATGGTGAAATTGTTGCTTGCAGTGTAGTTAATCACGTCACTACCTGCAAACTTCAGCGTACCCTGCACCACCATGTCGCGGCTGATAAGGCCGGAGGCGGATTCCGTGAGCGTGGTGCCCTCAGCAATATAGATGGTACCGCCGCTGATGCTGGTGGTACCAAGGCTCCCTGACAGAGAGGTTTCACCCTCTACAGCAATCGTCAGCTTGCTATCCGCGCTCAGGGTAATGGAGCTCAGGGAGTTACCGGTGGTCTGCACCGTCAGGTCGCCTTCCACAATTGTGGCTGCGGAGCTCACAGTGCCCGTGCCGGCCAGAATCAGGTTTGTGCCGGCTTCCACCGTCAGTTCGGAGGCGGCAATAGCACCCTCAACCGTGGCGGTCACATCGCCCTGGTTGCCTGCAATGGCGACCAGCGCATTGTTGGTGAATGCCACGCCGTTATCAAATGCAGAACCTTCTGTCCAGGTCAGGGAGGGGCCACCGCTCCAGGTGACCAGTTTCTGGACGGAAAGCACACCTGTGCTGTCCAGCACCCAGGTGCCATCGCCCTCATAACCGGCTACCTGCACCTTGCCGGCAGTCAGCGTGCCGCCGTTTACCGTGAAAAGCTGGTAGGTATCACCACCGGTCCAGCCGCTCAGGTCAAAAATGGTCGTGTTTTCGTTTACAGTAAGCGTACCGGCAGTCAGGGTCACGGTATCAACAATCTTCACCGTGCCATTCAGGTTGGCATTGGCCCCCAGGGACTGACCGGAGCCCAGATTCAGAACACCACCGTCCTGCAGGTTGATGACGGAAGAGAAAGCAGCAGAGGTGTTCAGCGTGAGCATACCACCTGCCAGAACGCTCATATCAGAGCAGTTCATGTTACCTTCACCAGTGAACTTGAGCTCACCTTCACGCACGTAGAAGGTGTGGGAGAAGGCACTGGCGGCGGTCATTTCCATGATACCATCGCCCAGCTTCTGCACGCGGCGGCCCCAATCGCCATTCACCAGGCGGGCAGACATCAGAAGGTCGGCGGTATTGGTGGCATCAATATCGAAAGTGCCACGTGCTACGTTGAACTCGTAGCCTTCACCATCGCCACCGGCACCATTGTTACCAGCCTTGATGGCGCCGGGACCGGTAATTTCAGACATCTGCGTAGCGTCTGCCGTGATATTGATGGAACTGGTACGGCGCTCAAAGCATACAGCAGTAGCTTCGTTGGCCAGAACAATCTTACCACCACTCAGGTTGATAACGGTGTTGTTAAGATAGAAACTTTCGGGGGTCTGAATGGTCCACTCAGAGCCGGCAGCCATGTTCACCGTGCGCAGAGCCGTACCACGATTCCCGTTTTCCCAGCCGAACAGGTTCTTCGACTGCAGCCTGGCGCCAGCTTCAAGGTTAATGGTGACATCTGCACCCTCCTTGCTGGCGAATACGCAGTAACGGCCTTCATCGGTGGTTACGTCCAGCGTGGCACCCGTGGCAATATTCACGGTGGATACACCCTTGTTCTCAGCCTGGGCGGTGGCCCAGGTCACCGTGCCATCGGTCACATTCAGAGTGATGCTGGCATCCGTGGCATCTCCCTCAAACTGGATGGATTCACTGATTGTTACGCCATCGCCAACATTCAGCACATCGCCATCAGAGAAACTGGCGGTGGGGTCCGTGGAGGTGGCTGCAGAAGCCTGACCTGACAGCACAAATGCGACAAACCCACCAGCAAATGTGGCAGAGCCGACAGTGGAGCTGGCAATACCGGCTACGGCTGTGATACAAGCCAGCACGGAGTTGCGAAGCAGTTTCGGGAGGTGTAATTTCATAAGTATAAATTAGTTGATAAAATCGAAAGCGAGCAAGGAGATACAATCCACCCACTCTAATGCCTTATCATGATAGCCAAACACCCCTCGCAGAGCAAGCAGAAAAGTGCAAATTCCCAAAAAAAAGGAATTCATCCCTTTGCTGCAGGAAGGTTTACAGACCTTTCCCCTGCCTGAATAGGCTTAAAATGCGGGTTATCTGGTAATTTTTTCTCAAATTCATTGCACATTAGTCTTGCATTTTAGGTCGAGATGTGGCATATATCTGCAAGTTTACACTGACCATGCCTAAAGACACATCTATCAAGAAGATTCTCGTCATTGGCTCGGGCCCCATTGTTATCGGTCAGGGGTGTGAGTTTGACTACTCCGGTACTCAAGCCTGTAAGGCGTTGAAGCAGGAAGGTTATGAAGTGGTGTTGGTGAATTCCAATCCGGCCACCATCATGACCGACCCCGAGACCGCTCCCCGCACTTATGTGGAACCGATTACGCCCGAATATGTAGAAAAAATCATTGCCCGTGAGCGCCCGGATGCCATGCTGCCCACCCTGGGTGGCCAGACGGCTCTGAACTGCGCCATGGCTCTGCACAAGGCCGGCACGCTGGAGAAGTACGGCGTGCGCATGATTGGTGCAGATGCCGAGGCAATCGACAAGGGCGAAGACCGCCAGAGCTTCAAGGATGCGATGATTCGCATCGGCCTGGACCTGCCCGCCAGCGGTGTGGCCCACAGCATGGCCGAGGCATGGGATATTGCCAAGAATGTGGTAGGCAACTACCCGATGATTATCCGCCCGGCTTTCACCCTGGGTGGCACGGGTGGCGGTGTGGCCTACAATAAGACTGAGTTTGAAGAAATCGTTTCCCGCGGTCTGGATCTTTCCCCGGTGCACGAGGTGCTGATTGAGGAAAGCCTGCTGGGCTGGAAGGAAATCGAGATGGAAGTGATGCGCGACGTGGCCGATAACTGCATCGCTATCTGCTCCATCGAAAACCTGGACCCCATGGGTATTCACACGGGCGACTCCATCACCGTGGCTCCGGCCATGACGCTGACGGCCCGCGAATACGCTCTGGTGCGCCAGGCCTCTTTCGATATCATCCGCGAAATCGGCGTGAAGAGCGGCGGCAGTAACATTCAGTTCGCCATGTGCCCGAAGACCGGCCGTCTGGTGGTGATTGAGATGAACCCGCGCGTGAGCCGTTCCTCTGCCCTGGCTTCCAAGGCCACCGGCTTCCCCATCGCCAAGTTTGCTGCCAAGCTGGCCGTGGGTTACACGCTGGATGAACTGCGCAACGATATCACCAAGGTAACGCCCGCTTCTTTCGAGCCCACCATCGACTACGTGGTGGTGAAGGTGCCGCGCTTCACCTTCGAGAAGTTCAAGAAGGCTGATGAACGCCTGACCACCGCCATGAAGAGCGTGGGTGAGGTGATGAGCATCGGCCGCACCTTCAAGGAATCTCTGCAGAAGGCTCTGCGCTCTCTGGAGACCGGCCGCTGGGGCTTCGGCTTCGACCTGAAGGACCCGAAGAACCCGACCCGCGATGAGATTGCCGCCAAGCTGGCTGTGCCGAATGCTGAGCGTATCTTCTGGATTCAGACCGCTTATGTGAACGGCTGGACGCTGGAGGAGATTCAGGACCTGACGGATATTGACCCCTGGTTCCTGGACCAGCTGAAGCAGCTGGCTGAGGCCGGCATGAAGCTGAAGGATCTGGACCTGCTGGAAGCCAAGAAGATGGGCTTCTCTGACCGCCAGATTGCTCTGGCCCGCGGTTGCAGCGAGGACGAAGTGCGCGCCGCCCGCAAGGCCCAGGGTGTGGTGCCCTGCTACCGCCTGGTGGACAGCTGCTCTGCTGAGTTCGAGGCTATCACGCCGTACTTCTATTCCTCCTATGGTGAGGAGAACGAGGCCCGCAAGACGGACAAGAAGAAGATTATGATTCTGGGCGGTGGTCCGAACCGCATCGGCCAGGGTATTGAGTTCGACTACTGCTGCTCTCACGCTTCCTTCGCACTGAAGGAGCTGGGCTACGAGACCATCATGGTGAACTCCAACCCCGAGACGGTTTCCACCGACTTCGATACCTCTGACAAGCTTTACTTCGAACCGCTCACCCTGGAAGATGTGCTCAACATCTGCGACCAGGAGAAGCCGGATGGCGTGATTGTGCAGTTCGGCGGCCAGACTCCGCTGAACCTGGCTGCTGCCCTGCAGGAGCGCGGTGTGCCCATCATCGGCACCAGCCCCCGCAGCATCGAGCTGGCTGAGGACCGCAAGTACTTCTCCGCCCTGCTGGATGAAATCGGCCTGAAGCAGGCTGAGGCCGGCACCGCCACCAATGAGGACGAGGCTGTAGCCGTGGCCACGCGCATCGGTTACCCGGTGCTGGTGCGTCCCTCCTTC
The DNA here is from genome assembly GCA_017546445.1 of Akkermansia sp. GTDB lineage: Bacteria > Verrucomicrobiota > Verrucomicrobiia > Verrucomicrobiales > Akkermansiaceae > Akkermansia. The sequence continues at coordinate 35,447 of JAFYWX010000042.1, forward strand.
GTGCTGGGTGGCCGCGCCATGATGATTGTGTACGATGAGCAGGAACTGCGCACTTACATGCGTGAGGCTGTGGATGCTTCCCCCGAGCGCCCGGTGCTGGTGGACCGCTTCCTGGAGCACGCCATGGAGATTGACGTGGACGTGATTGCTGACGGCGAGACGAGCGTGGTGGGTGCCATCATGCAGCACGTGGAGCCGGCCGGTATTCACTCCGGTGACTCTGCCTGCATCATCCCCCCGAACCGCGTTTCCGTGGGTATGCACAAGGAGATGATGCGTGCCGCCAAGGAGCTGGCCGCCAAGCTCAATGTAAAGGGTCTCATGAATTGCCAGTTCGCCGTGAAGGACGAGCAGCTCTACGTGATTGAGGTGAACCCCCGCGCTTCCCGTACGGTGCCCTTCGTTTCCAAGTCCATCGGTGTGCCGCTGGCTAAGCTGGCTGCCAAGGTGATGAGCGGCTGCAAGCTCAAGGACCTGGGCTTCACCAAGGAAGTGGTGCCGCCCTACTACACCGTGAAGGAGGCTGTGTTCCCCTGGAACCGCTTCCCGGGCATCGACGTGGTGCTGGGTCCGGAAATGCACTCCACCGGTGAGGTGATGGGCATTGACACCGACCCCGAGGTGGCCTACCTGAAGAGCCAGATTTCTGCCTTCAACGCCCTGCCCAAGGAGGGTCTGGTGTTCATCTCGGTGAACGACCGCGACAAGCACATCGTGACGGATATTGCCCGCACCATCGCTAAGGCCGGGTTCGACATCTGCGCCACGAAGGGCACGATGATTCACCTGCTGCAGAACGGCATTGAGTGCGAACGCGCCTATAAGGTGCATGAGCGCCGCCGCCCGGATATTGTGGACCGCATCAAGAACGGTGATATCGTGTTCGTGATTAACACGCCCGGGTCTCACGATGCCCGCGAGGACGAGGTGAGCATCCGCGCCGCTGCGGTGAGCAGCAATATCTCCTACGCTACGGATCTTTCCAGCGCCCGCGCCTGCGCCGCCGCTATGCTGCACGCCAAGAATAAGGAGACCACGGTGCGCACGCTGCAGGAATACCACGCTGAGGCTGCTGCCGAATACCAGAACTGAAGCGTCTGATTCATTTCCGCGCCCCCTGACCAAAACCAGGGGGCGCGCTTTTTTTGATGTTGGATGTTTAATGTTGAATGTTTGAATTCCGCGGGCGGGACGCCCGCCTGATTTTTCCAATAGTCACTAGTCAATCGTCAATCGCCAATGTTCTCTCGCACCCTTTCATCCGCCTGCCTGCTGTACCTGCTGTTGCCCTGCCTGTTGTTCCTGGCGGGGTGGGTGCAGCCGTTGGTTGCCTGGCCGGTGGGGCTGGCGCTGGTGGGGGCGGTGCTGTGGGTGGCGGCGCAATGCCCTGCAAGACCCCTGCAGTGGAATGCGGCAGGGGCGCTGCGCCTGGGGCTTATCCTTCTGCTGGGAGCGGCCTGGGTGCTGACCACAGGGCCCTGGGGGCTGGTGGAGCAGAGCGGCGATGCGACGGTGCGCAATGCGGTGTATGCCGCGCTGGTGCGCGATTCCTGGCCGCTGACGGTGGAGGGCGAACCGTTCATTTATTATCTGGCTTTCTGGCTGCCCCCTGCTCTGGCAGCAAAGCTGGGTGCGCCTGCGGAGGCGGCCCTGCTGCTGTGGACTCTGCTGGGTGTGTGGCTGGCGCTGCTGGCTGTGGCGGCTGGCAGGGGAACGCGGCGCGCGCTGGTGTTTCTGGTGATTCTGCTGCTGCTGGGGGAGATGACGGACTGGGTGAACCGCGTGTACTACAAGCTGGTGGCCGGGTCCGCGTGGGATGTGTTCCAGGATTGGGTGCTGTTCTTCGATTTACATTTCACGGCGTCCTGCGTGCAGCTGCGCAATACGTTCAACCATTATCTGGCGCCGCTGGTGCTGCTGGGTATGCTGGCCGGACGGCTCCTGCCGGGGCGCTACGGGCTGGTGGCGGGGGCTCTGGTGCTGGCCTGCTCTCCTCTGGCGGCGGTGGCGCTGCTGCCCCTGCTGCTGCTGCGCGGGGGGCGGACGCTGCTGAATGCGCCCACGCTGGCGGTGCTGCCGTATGCTGCCCTGCCCCTGCTGTTCCTGGCTGGCGGCGTGGGTGGCCAGGTAGCGTTCATGCGTCCGCCGGGGGATTGCTCACTGGCGGCTCTGAGCTCTGCCCAGCTGTTGGCACGCTACCTGCTGCAGGCGCTGGTGGTGGCAGCCCCTGCCCTGCTGCTTCTGCGCCGCTGGTGGCGCACCAGCTGGTTTGCGGCCGCTCTGGCGCTGGCCGGCCTCATGCCCCTGCTCTGGGTGGGCATGTGGAACAATGAATTTATTTACAAGGGCGCCGCGGTGATGTGGTTCTGCCTGGCCTGGCTGTATGCTGCCGCCTGGTGCCACGCTAAAGGGCCCGGAAAGGCTCTTCTGGCGCTTTTCCTGCTGCTTTCGGCATCTGCTGCCTATGGACAGCTGGCAGGGGCCCTGAAGAGCTTCTCGTGGCAGCAGGAGGCCAGAGCACGGAATACACGCAATGAATGGCATGGCCAGCTGCACCAGCCCGGTGATGCCCGCGCCGCACAGTTCAAAGGCTCTCCCCGCCTGCCCGGATTATTTCGATTCAAGTAACAGCTGACAAAGTGAACGTATATTTTCGTTGACTATACTTTACCTTTCAGGCAGAATACCGCACCCCATGCGATTCCCCCTCATTCTCATCAAAAACGGCAAAGATGCCTGTCCAGAGCTTATCACGGCACCGTGGCAACTGGGACAGCCCGGGCTTGATGTGCTGCAGAAGCGGGATTCCTGGGTAGGCTCCAATTGCTACATGGACGGCACCTTCAGCCGCGTGCTGGATGTGAACAGCAAGCGCAAGGGTCGCTTCCTGGAAAGCCTGCTGCACCGCAGAGATGCAGCTTACTGGAATATCCAGATTGAATTGAGCCCTGCCACCAGCTATGAGCTGGACAACGTGAAGATGGAGCTGATGCAGGCTGTGGAACAGGATGAGATGAACCTGACCGAGTTCTACTCACCGGAGTGTATCACTTACCTGATTAACCGCTGCGAGAGCTTTGCGGAAATTGTGGTGGTGGGCTGCCTTACCGGTATGTGGGAGGCTAATAATTCCGCCGCTCACCTTCCTACCCTGGTGAAGGATGATACCCACCGCGATTGCGTGCCTTGCGTGACGACACCGGGTTATGATGGCCCCTTCTCTGAGGCCAATATCCGCGAGCTGGCCTCCAAAGTGCTGTTCACGGAACACGCCGGGCTTTTTGAAATAATCCCCTCAGCGGAGTGATGCCGCTATCTTTTCCGCAAGTTGACGCGGAGTATCCCCTGCCCCTGCAGGAATGGGAGTAAGCCATTTCTCTCGCCGTAACCACGTGCGCTGACGCTTGGCATACTGACGCGTGGCCAGCGATATGGCAGAAACGAGCTCAGAGCGCGTACAGCGGCCTTTCAGATAATCCTGCACCTGTGACAAGCCAAGCGTCTTGGAGGCCGTTGTAGAGAGCGTGAGCCCCTGCAACGCGGCAACCTCGTCTATCGCACCATCCCGGAGCATCTGCTCTGTGCGACGCGCTATGCGGGCATCGAGCTCGGCAGTGTCGCGCACTATCCAGAATCCCGTTCCACGAGGCTCCTGCCAGTTATTCCGCCAGTAAGATAGCGGCTTGCCACCCAGCAGCACGATTTCCAGATTGCGTACCACATAGCGCTGGTTGCATAAGTCAGTCGCCGCAGCCCCCTCCGGGTCCGCTTCACGCAGCCGTGCCACTGCTTCTTCCAGAGTTAAGGCATTCAACTCCTCCCTCAACGCTGCATCAGAAGGCGGCGCAGGAGAAATTCCGTGGGATATAAACTTGACGTAAAGCCCTGAGCCTCCTGTGTGTACGGGTAGCATGCCACCCTTTTGAAGTTTGGTGGAAATTTGCTCTGCCCGACGCGCATGCTCAGCCGCATCATTGTTCTCTGTAGGCTCCATAAAACCTACCAAATGGTGTTTCACACGCAACATTTCCTCCTGGGTAGGAGCAGCGGTGATGATGGGCATCCTCTTATAGACCTGATAGGCATCTGTACTGATAATTTCAGCATTCCCCAGAATCTCAGCAAGCTCTACCGCCACCGCGCTCTTCCCACTTCCTGTGGAACCAAGAATAAATACAGATTTTGTTCCATGTGGAACACAAGACTGAGGAGATGTTGTCATTGTGAAAATTTAATCTGATTCTTAAATGTTCCATGTGGAACAAATGGAGCAACAAATAGTCGAAAATTGCCCTTTTGCGCAATTTACTCTGTAAATAGAGTATTTATCACAAATAAAAGATAAAAGTTGGGACATTACGGCAGAAATCAAATCAACAATACGCTTGGACAAGCCACTCACACAGCTCAACAAACCAGAGCTAAGGTCAGAATATAATACTGCAGTAAAAAAATATGATGAGCGTTCTACGTATTTCGTTGAATCCTTGTTATTCACAAGACTCATATCAACTAACGGCCTGCAGGAAAAACAAGGAAGTATCTCTCGGATGTATGAAAAAACTTTAGAGAAGTTTAAAAAAAACAGTAAATAAACATCAGAGAATTGTATCGAGAAAAATTGACGTTTTTTACCAGGAAACCGGTACACAGAACTGATAATATCGTCAATTGAAGTAAAAGCGAACAATTTTCTCCAGGATGAAGCCACACCCTGCCCTGTCTCTGCAACATCGCCAGCATTGTTCCATGTGGAACAATGTACAGATTTCTCACCGCGTCCCCTCATTTGAAAAACAACAAAAGAGATACGCGTAACAGAACCGAAACACAGACCATGCGGTTGCAATTTTCTCATCCCTGCCTGCTCATTGGCAAAACAAGCACATTGGGCTGGGTTAGAGCTGAGAGATTTGCATTTCATGGCTGCAGAGCTATTATAATCGCTCATTAGAACAATATCAAGCATTCTTTTTAACTTTTTTTCTTATTTTTTCTGTATAGTTGATATAGTAAAGTTTATTTAAATAGTGTAAGTACACCGAATTAATACAGGTATTTTTTTACACACGAATGAGTAGCCTCTGGGTGTATCTTAGAAATAACTTGTACACTCCGGCAGATATGGTATAATAGTTGCAGCATATGAATTCGTTACCTTTCATCAGCATTCTTGTCATGAGCCACAATCAAGAGGCATTCATAAGAGATGCGGTTCATTCGATTCTCACACAGGAATATGATGGTGAGCTGGAATTCATTTTCTGCGATGATCATTCAACTGATGCAACTTTTGAAATCATCGAGGAAATTGTTTCACAATACAAAGGAAACAGAAGAATCGTCACCCACAAAGCCAAGGTAAACGGACGGGTGGCCACCAATATGAATATCGCTATTCAACTAGCCAAGGGTGATTGGTTCATGAGAGTAGATGGCGACGATATTCTGCATCCGGATCGAGTTCGACTTTCCGCTAAGGCGATTATGGAACATCCCAATGCAGTTGCGGTGAGCGGTAGATTTAGCTACTTTGAAACTGATTATCAACCTATTACAAACCCAGACGATTCCGATATTCGTTATAATGTATTCAGCCTGAAAGATTTCGTCTCCAACGAAATCCCCAGAGGTTTGGAATGGTGGGGTGGCCTTATGACCATGCACCGGCGCATCTTTGATACCTTTGGCCCCCTGCCCCATGAATGCCATGTGCTGGACGATACCATGTTTGCTACTCGCTCGTTGATGCTGGGTGATTTTGTCATTATAGATAACGCTGTTTTGCTTTATTACCGGCGCCACGGAGGTAACATATCATCCTCCTGCGCTCAGGCGCACAGCATTCGAGCCATGATGAAACAGGATAAGGAATCCCGCGATTATTATCGCCGCGGTATTCCCTGTCACAAGCCGATTCTGAACGAAATCGAAAAATTCACAATCGAACATCCTGAAATACAAAATCTCCTGGAGTGTTTCAGAGTGAGATTTGATAGTTTATCCAGGCAGGCATTCTTCTGGGATAAATCCTGGAAGGAGCGCATAAAGGATGCTCATATCTCAGGACCGTTCTGGAAGAAAATTCCCTGGGCTCTTCGCGTAATGTGCCCTTTCACCTATGCACTGGTGACAAAAATAAAGAATAAGTCCTGACTTTCCGTAGAAAATCAGGACTTATAGTAAAGATTGACCGCCATGCCGTCAGTGGTAGAAGAGCCACGTTCCCTGTAATCAGGTGGGTGCGGAGCCTGGGTCGTCTGAGGTATCCATTGGACGGAACATAATACCCATATAAGCTTGAGTGCCCCTTGTAGTTCTATAACGGTCCGGGCCTGTGAAACCACGCGTCACGAACACAGCAGCTGATTATTTATATATCATACGCCGCCCGAATTTTCAAGAAATTTCACCAACAAAATTGTTCCACATGGAACAAAAATTGCTCCTTAACGGACATGTGGAAGATTGACAAATGCTTGCAAAAAGTGTAGAATTTGCTCAACATTATGACTATACCTAAGTTACTTTCGGAACAACTGACGAGTGCACTTCGCAGCGTATTGGGAGAGGCACTTCCTGAAAATTTTGCAGCAGCCGTGAGTCCTTCCCAGGATTTACGTTTTGGTGATTACCAGAGCAACGCTGCCATGATGCTGGCAAAGCAGGCGAAGATGAATCCGCGTGCTCTTGCTACAGATGTGGTGGAAAAATTCGGTGAATCGGAGATATGCACACTGGAAATCGCAGGCCCTGGCTTTATCAATTTCCGAGTGAAGCCTGAATATTTTGCTCAGCGCGCAGCATCCATGCTGAGAGATGAACGTCTCGGGGTGTCTCTTGTAGAGGAACCGAAGACTATCGTCATTGACTTTTCCGCACCGAATGTAGCCAAGCCGATGCATGTGGGGCACATTCGTTCCACAATTATCGGTGATACATTAGGGCGACTGGCACGTTTCCTGGGTCACAAGGTTATTACCGATAACCATATTGGCGACTGGGGCACGCAGTTTGGCATGATTCTGTGGGGCTGGAAGCACATTCTTGACCAGAATGAGCTTGAAAAGGACCCCATCGAGGCACTTCTTAACGTATATAAGGAAGTCAATACCCGCTGCAAGGAAGATGAAACGCTTCTTCCGCTCTGCAAGGAGGAGCTGGTGAAGCTTCAGGGTGGTGATGCAGAGAATCTGGAAATCTGGCAGAAGTGCATTGCCGTTACCAAGATTGGTCTGGAGAAGATTTATTCTCAGCTGGATATCAGCTTCGACTACTGGTTAGGCGAAAGTGCTTATAATGATGCACTTGCACCGCTGGTGGATTCTCTGGTAGAGCAGGGGATTGCCCGCGAAAGCGATGGCGCCATCTGCGTATTCTCCGATGGTTTCCACAAGCCTCAGAACGATCCGTTCCTGGTACAGAAGGATGGCGAATGGGTACCGGTGCCTGCTATTATCCGCAAGGCGGATGGTGGCTTCCTGTATGCCACCACCGATTTGGCCACGCTGGATTATCGCACTCAGAACTTCAATGCCGATGCTATCTGGTACGTGGTGGGTGCTCCCCAGGAGAAGCACTTCAAGCAGATTTTCGACATCGAACGTATGCGCGGCGTGACCGGCGATTTCCGTCACGTGGCCTTCGGTTCCATCCTTGGTAAGGACCGCCGTCCGTTCAAGACCCGTTCCGGTGATACGGTCAGTCTTCAGGATGTAATCGATGAAGCTGTTACACGTGCAACAGCTGTGGTGGAGGCCAAGAGCCCCGATATGCCTGCAGAGGAAAAAGCAGCCGTGGCCCAGGCCGTGGGTATCGGCGCTATCAAGTTCGCCGAGCTTTCCCAGAACCGCATGAGCGATTACATCTTCGACTGGGAAAAAATGCTGGCCCTTACCGGTGACACCGCACCTTATCTTCAGAATTCCTATGTGCGCGTACGCTCCATTTTCCGTAAAATCGAGGGCGAGTTCGTAGCCCCTGAGTCATTGACTATCAGTGAGAACGCCGAAATTCACCTGGCTCGTCTGCTGGTTCGTTTCGGTGAAGTGGTACCGGCTACCTTGGACGATTGCCGCCCGAATCTGCTGGCCGCCTACCTCTATGAACTGGCCAAGGCCTTCCATAGTTTCTACGAGGCATGCCCGGTTCTGAAGAGCGAAGGTGCTACCCGCGAGACGCGTCTGGCCCTCTGCGACCTGACCGCCAAGGTGCTCAGGAAGGGCATGGGGCTCTTCGGTATTACAATGCCTGAACGCATGTAAGGACACCCCTTATGAAATCCTTAAATCTTATCCTCTGCCTAGCTTGTGTAATTCCTTGCTGGGCAGAGGATAACACTTTATCAGACATGGCTGCTTCAAGTGCAGAAAAATCGCATATTTCTCTCCCGTTTACCAGTGAGAATGTTGCACTTAAAATGCACCTGAATCAGGGTATGCAGGCCTGCCTTTTCAACTACAGAGAGAAGGCTGTCTACCACTTTAACCAGGCCACTAAACTGGACCCCGAATGTGTGATGGCACGCATATGCCACATGCTTCTTCACTCCAGCCGCAGTCAGGAATACAAGGACAGCCTGCAGGCAACCAATCAGCTACTGGAGGACGCTATGCTCACCCCCGTGGAGGAGTGGTATGTCTCCACTTTTCTGCAGCATATTACCGGCGATATACAAGGTGCTGCCGATGCCTTCCACAAACGCGCCTCGGTATACCGGCGAGACCTCACCGCAGCTCTCTGGGATATCCAGCTGAACCTGCATAGAGCAGGGCAGGGGAGCGATATCATCACCCGCGCAGACGCTCTTGCAGAGCGTTTCCCTGATAATCCCCTGGTACATTATTGCCGCGCTCTGCTTGATGAGCACTCTGCCATGCCCTCTGAAAAGGGCCTGAAATGCGCCCAGAAAGCCGTAAAGTTGATGCCCGGCTCACCTGCTGCACACCAACTACTAGGGCATCTTCTTGGCCGTTCTGGACGCCATAACGAGGCTATTCCACACATCTCGGAGGCTCTTCGTTTGTACAAGGCGGATTTAAGCCACATTGAGACCTCCCATGCTGCAGGTTATCGTACCTGTCAGCTTGCAGAGGCCAGCGCTTATTGGGAAGCCGGTAACAAGGCAGATGCTCTTAAGCGTAGTCTTGCGCTTATCCGCGAAATCCCCGGAACTATAGCAGGCGAGGGTGATATTCTTCTACATTGGGAGGCCCGCACACTACCGCTCCGTCTTCTGGTCATGCAGCCTGTGGCACCTTCAGCAGCTGCTATCAATGCCGCCGCCAAGGCCTGCAATGCACCTCAGAATACCCCTCTGGAGCTTATCCGGAAATGCCTTGTGGCAGCCATCCAGGCACGCGCTCTGGCAGATTCCGGACGCCCCATCATTGCCCAGCAGACCCTCACCAAATCCGAAAAGATTCTGGATGAACTCTGCAAGGAAACAGACAATATGATACAGCAGGGCGGGGTGACACACACCTGTTACAGCCGAGCATTGAGTGCCTGCATGGGGGCTACAATTCGCGCCAAAATCGCCCTCTACAAGGATAGTGCAGACATCTGGCAACCCCGCCTTGATACCATATTAAATCGCCGTCAGACACGCTTCCTGCCACCCGTTTTACCCAGGCTACCACAGCCTTAAATCACCAGACAAGGGATGTTCCACGTGGAACATCCCTTATTTTTCAGCCTTTTCTTTACAAGGCAGAATCAATATGCTAGACTTAAGACATGACAATAAAGCACCTCATGAAAACCGGTCTGTACGCAGGCGCAGTTTTCCTGTCTTCATGCGCTTATATGCAAACGCATAAGAATATTGAGGAGAACAGCAGAGAACACATTGGTTACCATCTGAATTCCGGATTACAGCTTTACAGGGCAGGGGGAGATTACTACCTTTCCGTGGCACGACAACGCCTCCGCATGCATTATCCTGCTATCTATGATTCTATATTCCTGATCAGGAATAACGACCCGGCGTTCACTCAGATTGGCGACGAGCAAACCACAGTGTACCGCAAGATTTCAGCCGGTACAGCTACTGTGCTTCAGCTCAAGGACGGGTACGCAGAGCTCAGCGTGCTGTGCGATGAACTCCGCAACAGCGACTCCAGCTGGCTCGAAACGCTTCCTGCAGGGGCCCAGCCTTGCGGCATCAAAGCCACCATCAACGGAGAAGCAACTACCTGGGTCCAGCCAGGAAGCGGTACCGCAGTTTCACCCTGCATCAAGCTCGTCAGCACCATTGATGAGGTAATCGTAGACTGGCCTGGCACCATTCTTTACAACCTGGCCATACCCGTCATGGCGCCCTTTGCCTTTTTCCACGAATTTTTAAACGAAGAATAATACCACCATGAACAAAAAACTCTTAACTTTCATGACCACGAGTGCCTTGCTTGCCCTGGGAACCAGTTCCTGCAGCGTTTGCAGCCACACCGCAGTGGCTGATATGGGCCGCAGCGCAGACGCTATTCTGCTGCCTTTGGAACAACCCACCCTCTACAAGGTAGACAAGCAGTGGTACATGCTAGGTCACAAAACCAGCGTAGAGCGGTGCAACGCCCCCTGGGTTCGCCCGGAACAGCTTTTTGCAGATAAGCGCCACCCGGAGCGCTATAGCCTCGATAGCGACGAAATGACCCCTGTGTACTCCCCTATTCCCACAGAACTTGCGAACAGCCTGCAGAAGGGCAGATACACCCATTCTGACGCCATCAGCTTCATTAACCGCAAGTGGGTCGAAACCCTGCCGACAGAGGAGGCACAGGAGGTCAAGCTCACTGTCTCTGCCCCTGATTACTTCCGCAACATGTCCTCCCACCGCATCATGCAGACAGAGCAGGGCACTTTCCTGCTGGCCTATATCGGGGAAATGAATGCCGATTTCGGTGCCATTCTGGCCTATCCGCTCGCCGCCCTTTCCACTATCGTGATTGATATGCCTGCCAGTTTCCTGTACAGCCCCCCTGTAAAGAAACAGCAGGTTGCCCAGCCGGAGGTCATAGAATAATCCGCATCTCCGTACTATTTCCTCTCATGCCCCACTTGTGAAAAGTGGGGCATTTTTCTACTCTCAATCATCTCTGCATCAACACTTTATCATACTTATCCACAATAATTGTGGATAAAACTGTGGATAAGCTGTGGATTTTACTGTTTATAACTTTTATTCACATTGGGAGCGTAGGTTACCAACAGGGTTACCAACAAATGAAACCTCCCTCTTTTTTATTGATAAACAATCGCTTGTCATACTTATCCACTTATCCACACGAGTGAAGATGATGGTTATATTTATATACTGAAAATACATCTATCCAAGAGAAAAAGTGGCTGCCTCTCCAGGGCACGACTTGACAGGACAACATTGCCTGATACAATACCCCCATGCAGGAACAGGAACATCAGCAGTGGATGCAGCATGCGCTTCAACTCGCCCGGCATGGTCTGGGACTCACCAGTCCTAATCCGCCGGTAGGTGCCGTGATAGTGCTCAACGGTGAGGTGCTGGGTGAAGGCTTCCACGAGGTGGCAGGAGAAGCCCATGCCGAGCGCCGGGCCATAGCAGATGCCTACGCGCGTGGAAACGGTCATCTCTTACCAAGTGCTACCATCTATGTTACCCTGGAGCCCTGTTCCAGCGTGGGCCGCACCGGGGCCTGTACCGATGCTATCATTCAAGAGAAACTCGGACGCGTGGTCTATGGCTCCACAGACCCCGATCTGCGCCACCAGGGCCGCGCAGACGCGCTTTTGCAAGCCCAGGGTATAGAAGTATGCCCCGGCGTGTACAAAGACGCTTGTGACCACTTTCTGCGCTCCTGGTTCCATGCCATCCAGACCGGGCGCCCCTGGGTTACCGCCAAAGTGGCCACCACGCTGGATGGCCGCATGACGCGCCGTCAGAATTTCTGGCTGAGCGGGGTCGAGACCCTGCGCCATGCACACCAGCTCCGGTTGGAGAGCGATGCCATCCTCATCGGCGGCAACACCCTTCGAACAGATAACCCGGCATTGACCATCCGGACCCCGCTTCAGACCCCATCTCCCCGCAAGCAGCAACCCTGGCGCGTGGTGCTTACCAATAATATGCTTTCCCTGCCACCCATGGCCACCTTGTTCACGGATGAGCACAAGGAGCGAACCCTCCTGTGGGAAAACGTAAAGGATTTCCGCGTTCTCCTCAACGAGCTCTATACCCGTTACGGGGTGGTGAATCTCATGCTTGAATGCGGTGGCCGCCTGTTGCGCCGGTTCCTGGAGGAGGGGCTCGTGAACGAATGGATGCAGAGCATATCTCCCATGGTTGGCGCCGGACCCGATTTTCTGGTACCCGGAGACTTCCTGCCCCAGGAGTTTATCTTCCAGCGAGAGTCTCTCATCGAATGCGAACGCGATATCATCATTCGCGGCACGCTCGGATGATGGCAGCGTAGCATGAGCTGGTGCGATTGTTCCATGTGGAACAAAATACCTGCAGCAGCATGATTATACTTGCCGAAGCGGGGTATATGGAGTAGAATGCGAAACCTGCTTTACCGGAAATGAGAAAAGGTTCACATCTGTTAGTTATATGCATGCTTGCTGCGTTGGGCTTAGTATCCTGCTATCCGCCGCAGATTCAATATCCGTATACCGAGATGGTGACAAACCGTCGGCTGGTATTAAAGGATAATCTGCTGGCTCTGCTGCCGGCGGAGCAGCAACCGGCAGCACTGGAGGAGGCCACCTGGCTGGCCGACACAGCCTACAAGGCCGCCGCGGGTATTGCGCGCTTGAATGGTTCCTGTTTTCCTGGGTGGGCAGGGAATGCTCTGGTTAATGCGCACTTTCAGGACCGCGGGCTCTGCTGGCATTACCAGCATGATATGTACCGGGAGCTTCGGCGGCGTCCCCTGCAGTATTTCCGGATAGGGTGCTGCGTGCGCGATTGCGGCAAAGCCTCGGAGCACAACTGCGTGTACGTGGCTGCGAAAGATGCTGCATGGCCGGCAGCCTGGGTGCTGGATGCCTGGATGTGGAACGGGCGATTGAAGGTGGATGATGCGCGCAAGTTGAGCGCAAGCCGCTGGGCTGATTTGCCGTCTATTGCCCGTCTTCAGTCCATCTACTATGCAGAGGGGCACCAGTGGCCCATGGAGCATTGGAGTGTGCTGCGTGGCCCGGAGGGGCAGTACGAAGGGTACTGGCTTCCGGAGATGCGGCAGTCCCCCCAGTACCGCCGCATGTACGACAATATCGAGGCAGGGAAAAAGGAACACCCCGGTTATCTGACCAATTATTGACATGAGAAACCTTCTCCTACTTTTCTTCATCGCGGTATCCCTGGGGGTGGTTGCCTGCCAGAACGCCCCCAGGCTGGATTATGCAGAGCTGCCCCATGTGGTCAAGAAACGTCAGGACTTGAAAGAAAAATTGCTCCAGCTGCAGCCGGAGTCATTGCGAAGCGCCGCCGGGCAGGAAGCGCTCTGGCTGGCCGATACGGCTTACAAGGCCGCTGCTGCCATAGCCCGTTACAACGACCCCATTCTTGTGAACTGGCTCAACAACCGCGCGGTGAACTCCCGGAGAAACTACCGCCAACGCGGGCTCTGCTGGCATTATCAGCACGACCTGTATCGCGAGCTTCGCCGCCGGCCGCTCAAATATTATGAGCTGGGTTGTTGCCTGCGCGACCAGGGCAGGGGGGGAGAGCACCATGTTGTCTACGTCAAAGCCAAGTCTGGCAAATGGCCCTCCATCCTCATGCTGGATGCCTGGTGGATGTCTGGGCGTCTCGTGGTGGAGGAGGCAGAGGATATGGAGGACTGGATGGATGACCCGAAGTGCGCCGCACGGCTGAACGTGATATACCCGGAGGGGCACAAGCTTCCCCTGGAACACTGGGCCATGATCCGCACGGGTTCCAGCTATGGGGAGTACATCTACAGCGATCTGCCCGCGGCCCGAAACACCGCCCAGTGGAAGTACATGCAGAAGCAGATGAAGAAGGGCCTTCAGGCACGCAAGGGCAAGCCCTTCGATTATTAAGTTCATCTAACCGTTCTAGAGCAAACTCTAGCAAAATCCGGGCGGGCGCATATTTTGCTTGCCAAGGCATGCGTAATCACCTAAACTTGTGGCGTGCAACAGATCGCTTTCAACGAAATCAGTGCGGCAGAGATATCTGCCATTCCCGCCATGCAGCAGCTTAAGCTCTTCTTTTCCTTCAAGGTTGATGAAGGATGCCTGAAAGGAGAGCCCACCGATTCCCGTTTCGGTGTGGTGGAGCGCGATGGCCGTCGCATTTTCCGTTTCCGTTCCGATGAGGACGACTACCGCATCTACTTCACCGTGGAAAAGAATGCCGACGGCGACAACGTGGTGGTAGTGCAGCGTGTGCTGCATGCCGACTCGCTGAAGGATTTCCTCTTCCGCAGCGGCATGGGGCATGATGCCGAGGACAAGAAGCTGGGCAATTCCCGCAGTTTCTGGAAGCTTATTGAGGACGGCGAGAAGGCAGCCCGCAAGTAAAGGCGCTGCTTTGGAGCAACCACCGGCATGAGCTGTATCCTGCAGTATCTGGTGCACATGCCTGCGCGGGTAGCAGCCGTGGCAGGGGTCACGCTCACGCAGCTGATCCGCATGCGGCTTTTCCTGGTGCCGGCAGTGGTGGCTCTGCTTTTTCTGGGGCTGCAATTCATCCCCTACCAGGAAAATATCGGCGTCGAGTTCCAGGGGCTGGCCCAGCTGCAATTCATCAAGGATGTGAGTCTGGGCTGCATGCAGCTCTTCGGGCTCATCTTCTGCGTGGCGGCCACGGCGCTGCTGCTGCCGCGCGATACGGAGGACCGCATCCTCTACACCATCCTCTGCAAACCGGTACCCCGGTTTGATTACCTGGCCGGCAAGGCCCTTGGGGTAATCGCCCTGCTGGTGCTCATGACCGGCACGCTGGATGGGCTCATGAGCCTCATCCTCGCCCACCGGGAATCCGGCATCTGCGCCGAACTGACCGCCGCCCTCACGGCAAATGGCTACAGCCCGGAGGAAATACGCCCCTACCTGGACCAGGTGCACGCTGCCGGCAACAGCTGGAACACCCAGCGCGGTGTGCTGGCCACCCTGCTGGGCTATTGCGTGCTCACCACCCTCACCCTGCTTATCTCCTGCTTCACCAGCGGCACCATTGTGAGCATCATCTTCGGCCTGGGTGCTTACTTCATCGGCATGTTCCAGGAAATGCTCTTTGCTGCCATATCTGCCGGGCAGGGCACCACTGCTGCCATGCGCCTGGCAGAGCAGACCTGCGCCGTGCTGCTGCCGGATTTCGGCTTATTCTCCGTGGGGGATACCGCCTCAGCCGGGGCAGAGCTCAGCTGGGCGCTACTGGGTGGGCTGGCCATGATAGCTGCCGGCTACATGCTGCTGCACCTGCTCACCGCCACCTGGATTTTCAGCAAAAAGGAATTCTGATGCGCCATGCTGGATGAGCTGAGAAATCGCGCCGCCGCAAGGGATATGGATGCCTGCCTGCACCTGGCCAAAAAGCTGATTCGCGGTCGCGGCGAGGGCCGCAACTTTGAGGAAGCCGTGGAGTGGTTCGACCGCGCCGCCCGCAGCGGCAGCGTGGATGCGCTTTACTGGCTGGGCAAATGCTACCTGAAAGGCCTGGGCTGCACACGCGATGTTTCCGGCGGCTGCAGCTGCCTGGAGCGTGCCGCGCAGCAGGGACATGCCGCCGCTGCCCTGAAGCTGGGCGAATGCTTTGAACGCGGGCAGGGGGCCCCCGCCAGTTCTGAGCTGGCCGCTTACTGGTACCGCAAGGCCGCCGCCCGCGGTGAGGCCCGCGCTTTTGATAAGCTGCTGAATTTGGCGCGTCGCCGCCGTTGAGGTATCACTTTTTGCTCGCCAATCCTGCAGCAGATGTGATAGTATAGCTTTGAACGTTTTAATAAAACTATGCGTACCTGGTTCATCGGAACAGTGATGAGTGTGATATGCGGTCTGGCGGGTGTTGCCCAGGCCCAGGAGGAAGTGGTGCCTGTGGTGGCTCCGCCGGCAGAGCCTGCCTGTGCCATGCACGGTACACCGGTTGTGCCCAGTGTGGAGGAAATCCGCGCAGAGGCCCAGGCCAAGGAAGCGCTCATCAAGAATCTCAAGCTCTGCACCTCGGCAGAGAATGCCCTGCTCATTGCCGCCGAATCCATGAGCCTGGAGGCCCTGCAGGCCTACCTGGCCAATGAGCACCACGCCTATGATGGCCACAGCGTGCTGGAGCATGCCTCCATGAAGGTCAGATTCGCTCTGCCCATGGCGCACAAACCCTGCCCGGAGTGCGGCAAGACCGTCTACCACGCAGACCCGAACGGCCAGCTGGCAGCCTGGACCCACCACTACACCGACGGCAAGCTGCAATACAGCCGTTTCCCCATCCCCCTGCAGATTTACGCCAAGGCAGAGCAGGGCATGGGCCTGTGGGATAAGCTGGTGCACCGCGTGAAGGTAGATAACTTCAACCTGGCCGCCACCCTCATCTTCCTGATGGCCATTCTGCACACCTTCATGGCCCCCATGTTCCAGAAATGGGCACACCATCTGGAAAAAGCCCACAAGCAGAAACTGCGCGATAACAAGTTCCGCGTTCTGCACCCGGACCAGCGCATGCCTGTCTCCTTCGGCAGCACCCTCTGCCACTTCCTGGGTGAGGTGGAAGTGGTCTTCGGTCTCTGGATTATCCCCTTTGCGCTGGTCTGCCAGCACTACTACAGCATGGATGACTTCCTGCGCTACATCGACCACGATACCAGCTTCACCGAGCCGCTCTTCGTAGCCGTCATCATGGTCATCGCCTCCTCCCGCCCCATCTACCGCCTGGCTGAAAATACGCTCAAATTAGGCGCCAGCATGGGCGGTGGCACCCCGGCCGCCTGGTGGCTCTCCGTGCTCTGCATAGCGCCGCTGCTGGGCTCCTTCATCACCGAGCCCGCCGCCATGACCCTGGCCGCCATTCTGCTGGGCAAGAAGTTCTACCACCTCAAGCCGGCCCCCTCGCTGTGCTATGCCACCCTGGCCCTGCTGTTCGTGAATGTATCCGTGGGCGGCACCCTCACCCACTTTGCCGCCCCGCCCATTGTGATGGTGGCCAGCAAGTGGAACTGGGACATGTCTCACATGTTCGTGCACTTCGGCTGGAAAGCCATACTCGGCATCATCATTTCCAACGTCATCTACTTCCTCATCTTCACCAAGGAATTCAAGCGCCTGGCCGAGGTGCAGCGCCTCAACAGCGCCTTCGACAGCTCCGTGCCCACCTCCTGGGAAGACCGTCAGGACGTCATCCCCGCCTGGGTATATGGCATCTCCATCTTCTTCCTGGTGTGGACGGTCTACTTCGCCCACCACCCGGCCATCTTCGTGGGCGGCTTCCTCTTCTTCCTGGGCTTCACCATGGCCACTCCGCAGTACCAGAACGCCTTCTCCATCAAGGTGCCCCTGCTGGTAGCCTTCTTCCTTGCGGGCCTGCTCATCATGGGCGGTGTGCAGGGCTGGTGGATGCAACCTGTGCTGCAGGCCTTGGCAGACCTGGGTGCCACCGCCACCATGGGCCTGGCCAGCATCCTCACCGCGTTCAATGACAACGCCTCCGTCACCTTCCTTTCCAGCACCGTGCCCAGCCTGCCGGAGCACATCCGCTACGCTATCGTGGCCGGCGCGGTGACTGGTGGTGGTCTCACCGTGATTGCCAATGCCCCCAACCCGGCTGGCCAGGCTATCCTGGGCAAGTATTTCAGGGATGGCATCAGCGCCCTGCAGCTCTTCCTCTGGGCTGCACTTCCCACCTTCATCATCTTCTGCCTGTATAACTTCATCTACTTCGGCAACTAAAGACTTATGTTCACTGGACTCGTGGAATGCACCGGCAAGGTGCTGGAGCGCACCCCCGTGGCTTCGGGCGCGCGCTATGCGGTGGAAATCCCCTTTGCAGCAGAACTGGCATTGGGGGATTCAGTGGCGGTGAATGGCTGCTGCCTCACCGTCGATAAAATTGATGGCAACCGGGTGGAATTTGACCTCCTCACCCAGACCATGCGCGTCACCAGCCTGGGCGAGCTCCAGGTGGGCTCCCTCTGCAATCTGGAGCGCGCCATGGGCGGCAATGGCCGCTTCGGCGGCCACTTCGTCATGGGGCATGTTGATACCACCGGCAAGGTCAGCACCATCACCCCCGTGGGGCAGGACCACATGGTGCGCATCTGCATACCGCAGGAATACATGCGCTACGTTATCGATAAAGGCAGCATCGCCATCGATGGCGTTTCCCTCACCGTGGCCAACATCACCGGCCCGGATGAGCTCGAATTCTGGATTACCCCCCACACCTGGGAGCGCACCATCATGCACTGCTACACCCCCGGCAGCATCGTCGATATCGAGGTCGACATGATTGCCAAATACGTGGAGAAACTCAAAATCCACCAGTAAGCTGGTAAACGAAAAGCCGCCTGAGGAGAATATCCCAGGCGGTTTTCTTCATTCTCGAAGCGACCTCCCCGGTATCTATGTTTACGGGACTAAAGTCCCGTGCTCCGACGGAATTGAGCCGCACGCACTATCAAGCGTCTGCTCAATCCGCGCTCATCCCGCTGGCCTTCAGCACCTCCCAGCCCCCTTCCAGCACATGGATGGGGGCTTCGATGATGCCCAGCTCGCGCAGCTCTGCGGCAATTTCCTCTGCGGCGGTGCATTCACCCGTGCAGAACACCACAATGCATTCCTGGCGCTCTGCAGCCTCCAGAAGTCGGCCTACAGCGGCGTCAATCATCTGCTGCAGCTCCGGCCCCTTGCGGATGGGGAACATGCGGTTATCGGGCAGCATGAGGTGGTTCAGCTCAAAATCTGACTGGCTGCGGGCATCCACCCACACCACGCGGTTCTTATAGCGCGTGGAAATCGTCTCCAGGCAGATACGCCCCTCCGGCAATTTCTCCTGCACGCAGGCAGGAATGCGCCCCGGTTCAAAGATGAACTTATCTGCCCAGCCCAGCACAATAGCCAGAATGAGCATCATAATACCGAGCCGTATCGCCTGTGTGAATGTATCTTTCATCTCCGGAGAAATAAAAAAGCTCACAACGTGGTGCTGTGAGCTTTTTAGTAGGGCTACAGGGACTCGAACCCCGAATAGCGGTGCCAGAAACCGATGTGTTGCCAATTACACCATAGCCCTGTGTTCTTGGAACGGCGGGAGTATATACCTTTTGCGGCGTCCCGTCAAGCCAAATTCACGATTTTTTTCATTTTTCCTCATATTTCCTCATATTCTCACCAGAAAACACTTGGCGAGCTCTTACCCGGTTGCGCTTTTCCCGGCTGGGTACTTACACACTCATTACGGATTATTCCTATGTGAACTCTGCTGCATCGCTGTTCAATGGCGATGTGGCGCAGGTAGTGCGCAAGCTGCGTCCGGTGGCGGGCGGGCTCATGACGACGCTTTCGACCGAAACGCATTCGTATGCGGTTTCCGGTGGGGTGAAGCGCGAGGAAATCCGCATAACAGCTACTGGTTCGCCGCATACGCATCTGGAAATCACGGAAACCTGGACGGGTGAGGCTGCCGAGCCGCTCAACCGCGGGCGTCTCCGCTAGAGCCAGGGTGTGGACGGGGTGCAGCGCTGGTATACCTATGCACCGCATTACCAGCATGGGGCTCTTTATACGATTACGGAGGAAACGCGGGTGGAGGGAGAGCCTGTGGCCGGGCAGAGCCGCCGCCGGGCAGCCGCTCACCAGCACGCAGAAGCAGCTTGTCTCGCAGCTGAGCCCCACGCTGGAAAGTAAAGTGATTTCTGTCAGTGAACGCGGCTTGACTTCCACGCAATGGAGCGTCTATAATACGGATACGAAACGTATCCGGTACATCAGCATTCCTACCTCAATGACAATAATTAAGATGTAGGATTATGAAATTTATATACATATTCATCCTTCTTTGTAACATTTGTGTTTCTTTTGCAACGGAAATACATGGCGAATTTTTAGCTTACTGTTTTGGCTTAGATATACCTCGTGATTATTATACGATAATAATTACAGAACCAGAATATGAAGAGGACGATATGTTTGCTTGTGTTCGCATTAGCAATAATTCTTCAGTATATGATGCGGTAGTTAGATGCCATGATTTTGAATTCATGGGGGCCCCTGGTACAGAATGGATAATTGCAGGAAGAGACGGCATCTTTGTAGAACCAGGCGAGTCATTGTGCTTTTTTATCAAGTGCCCTGAAAAATGGAAGACACTTTCTCGCAAAATATTAAAAGGGAAAATCACGTTATTTGATAAAGACGGTGAATGGGCCGACAAGGAGATTATCTTGCATGCAGAGACGTTTACTTTAATGAGTATCCCCGATGCGACACCGGATGCCTTAAAGACAACATTGACAAAAAGAATAGAGAACGATATATGTCATTACACAATTCGCCATGAATGTGAGATGAATAAATCGGCATACGTGTTATGTGCGATGGAGGAATTTTTTGATGCTGACCCAGTTGTCGTTATTCGTGATGACCGAGGCGACAAGCAACCCGAATATGCTTATTGTAGCCTTTCTCTACCGGACTCTGAAAATATTGTAAAAGTTCGACTTTTACCAGGCGATGTTGTGTCATCTGCGGAATGTGAGTTTTATAAAAAAGCAGCCCACAAAGGTAAAAAATCTCAATTTGATTACTTTTCATTTACAGAAGAGGAATTACATGAACAAATGACTCTGATTTCGGATGATCTTTCCCTGTTTCCTCGTAGTTTTCAGAAAGCCTCTTGTAAAGCGATGGAGGAATCTCATTCATTGAATGAACAGATATGGAGCGACATTTCCGGAGCTACTGCTTATAATGATGATATTGATTTGGGCATCGAAGCAGATGTAGCGTTAGACCTATTGCGGACGACTTATGAAATATTCCCCCTGGATAAACCGAAAAAAGATTATTTTGCTGAAGGTGTGGTTACAATTAGAAATGCAGCAACAACTCAAAATAAAATCCTGACGAATGAAGAAAAAATCGCATTGAATCAGTATATACATGACCACGCTACAGAGTTCTATAAAGTTCAGAAACTACGGCCACCAAGCAACGTAAAGCTTTTGACATCGAAAGATGCGGAATATTGTGTGACTCATAAAGCTGTCTATTTATTCATCCATAACGGAGCATCATGGGAAAGATATAAGATTGAGAGAAGTGAAGACGATTCTATCTTGCTGAAAGTTATGGAATGAGACCCTTTATAACGTACCTGCCAGTTCTCCGGGAAGGTACGTTTAAACCACTTAAACTCAGGGGAAAATTCGCTGAAGAGGCACTCAGTGCTTCTGAATCCAGACGAGCAGGAGGGCGATATCTGCCGGGGTGATGCCGGGTATGCGGGCAGCCTGGCCGATGGTGCCGGGGCGCACGCGGGCCAGGCGCTGGCGGGCCTCGGTCTTCATGGCGGGGATGGCATCGTAGTCGATATCGGCGGGGATTTTCTTGTCCTCCTGGCGCTGGAGGCGGGCAGCGGCGGTGCGCATGCGGTCAATGTGGCCGGAGTAGGCAATCTCCGTGGCAATGGGTTCCCAGAGTTCATCCGGGTACTGGGAACGGAGGGGCTCCGGGAGCTCGTGCCAGTCGTTGCCGGGGCGGCGGAGCCAGAGCTCCAGCGAAACGCCGTCCACGCGCTGCTGGTGGGCGCGGGCGATGCCCTGGTCAATGGCTTCCTGACGCTCTGCCGCGGCGCGGCCCTGTTCCTCGCTCACCAGACCCAGGCGGGCGGCCAGGGGGGTAAGGCGCAGGTCGGCATTGTCCTGGCGGAGCAGCAGGCGCATTTCTGCACGGCTGGTGAACATGCGGTACGGTTCATCGGTGCCGCGGGTCACGAGGTCATCCACCATGACGCCGAGGTAGGCTTCATCTCGGCGGAGAATAAGCGGTTCATCCCCGCGCAGGGCCAGCATGGCATTGGCACCTGCCAGCAGACCCTGGCCGGCGGCTTCCTCATAGCCGCTGGTGCCGTTGATCTGTCCGGCGAAATAGAGGCCGCGCACGCGCTTGGTCTCCAGGGTAGGCTGCAGTTCAGTGGGCGGCACAAAATCATACTCCACGGCATAGCCGGGGCGGATGAGCTGCGCTTTCTCCAGGCCGGGAATGCTGTGCACTATATCCAGCTGCACAAAGAAGGGCAGGGAGCTGGAGAGGCCGTTCAGGTAGAATTCATCCGTGCTGCGGCCCTCGGGTTCAATGAAAATCTGGTGGCGGTCCTTATCGGCAAAGCGCACCACCTTGTCCTCGATGCTGGGGCAGTAGCGCGGGCCGGTGCCCTCAATCACACCGCCGAAGAGCGGGCTGTGCTGCAGGTTGCGGCGGATGATGTCGTGCGTGCCTTCGTGGGTGTAGGTAATGGCGCAGGGGAGCTGCTGCAGCTCAAAGTCTGCATCGGCAAAATAGTTGAGCGTGCAGTGCGGTTCCGTTTCGCGGCTGAGGCGCTGGCGGCTGCTGAAGCTGAAGAGCGGCGGCGGGGTATCGCCCGGCTGCACCTGCAGGGAGTCGAAATCAATGCTGCTGCCCAGAATACGCGGTGAGGTGCCGGTCTTGAAACGCTGCAGCGGGAATCCCAGTTTCTCCAGGCTGGCAGAAATGCCGCTGGGGGCGCCACCCAGGCGGCCGCCGGGCAGGTGGTCCATGCCCACATGCAGCAGGCCGCGCATGAAAGTGCCGCTGCACAGCACCACGGCGCGGGCGGCAAAACGCTGGCCCCAGGTGGTGGTGACACCGGCCACGCGGCCATCCTGCACCACGATTTCATCCACATCTCCCTGGAAGAGCTGCAGACCCGGCGTAGTCTCCAGCACCCACTTCATGCGGGCGCGGTAGGCGCTTTTGTCGCACTGGGCGCGGGGGGCGCGCACGCTGGGGCCCTTGGAGGCATTCAGCATGCGGAACTGAATGGCTGTGGCATCGGTATTGAGCCCCATGGCACCGCCCAGGGCATCAATCTCGCGCACCATGTGACCCTTGGCCAGGCCGCCGATGGCGGGGTTGCAGCTCATCTGGCCCACGGTATCCAGGTCATGCGTGAGCATGGCCACGGTGCCGCCCATGCGGGTGGCGGCCAGGGCTGCCTCGATGCCGGCATGGCCACCGCCAATCACCAGCACATCAAAAACTGTGGGAATCAGGTAACTCATGCCGAGGTGAGTGTGACGATGAGTTTATGCAGAATATCCCGGGCATCCAGACCACTGGAAACAAGCGCCTTGTCTGCTGCGGCGCAGGCCTGCAGGTCGCGGCGGGCTTTGCGCAGGCTCAGCTTGCCCACGGTGCGGGCGGCGTTGAACAGGCCGTAGGTGTTCGGTGTGCCGTCCTTCTTGAGGGGGAGCAGCTTCTTACCCTCGGCGGGCAGGCGGTTCAGAGCAGCATCAAAGGCGCGGTAGTTGCCGGTGTCCGGCTGGTAGGTGTCAATAATCAGGCGGGCGCAGAAGCGCTGGCGCACCGTGGGCACAATGGCCGCACGCATGATGGACACGCCCTGCTCGCCGTGCTCCAGCTGCTCATTTACCAGGTGCACCGCCAGGCGGGAGTTGTTGTTCTCAATAGCGCGGGAAATTTCAAACACCACGCCGTTGCGCGATACCGCCACCATCAGCTCCACATCCTCTGCAGTCACCTTCCGGCGCTCCGGGCCCAGGTACACATCCAGCTTGGCCAGCTCGTTGGAAATCTGGCGCGTGCTCTCGTTCACGCGGTGGATGAATAAATCCAGCGCCGCGTTGTCGAAAGTGATGCCCAGCGGCTTGGCCATGCGCAGGGTGAGGGCCGAAAGTTCGCCCTCCCATCCGGGTTTGGTGATATCAATCTTGGAAAATTCCTTAACATCCGCCGCCGAGCCCAGCTTCTTGAAGAATGAGCGGCGCTTGTCCATCTCGCTGGCGGAAAGCACAAAGAAGGTCTCATCCGGCAGGTTGGTGAGGGTTTCCACCAGTTCATCCAACGCGGCCTGCACTGCCTCGCTGCGGGCACCCTGCGGGGTATCGCCCATGAAATTGGCCCCTTTCAGCCAGATGACCTTGCGGCCGCCGAACATGTTCATGGTCTGCAGGCCGGAAATCACGCGGCCCACGATTTCCACGGCTTCATCCACCGTGGCGGCAGAGCCGTCGATGGTTTCGTTGCCCCAGCCATCGCTGCCTTCCTCCAGCCGCGCATAGGCTGCAGCAGCGGCAGAAGCGGCGGCACCTTCATCGCTGCCGAAAAAGACGTAACTGGAGTATTGGGCGGGCACGCGCCCATTAGAACAGAAAAATGGGGGTAAGTCAACCCGATTCCGCAGGGTCTAATTTCTTATGAACAGGATTTTCTGCTTGATTTGAGCCCCTTGGCTTGTTACTATTTCCCCGTAGAATATAAATATATATCACCATTATGAAGTTTTTCCCGATTTTGCTTATCTGTGCCGCTGTGGTAGCATTTTCTCCGGCTCAGGCTCAGGGGCGCCGTTCCAATAAGCGTGCCAACAAGCCCGCACCGGCTGCAGCTCCTACAGCACCTACTGCTCCTGGTGCAGCAGAGGCAGAGGCAGAGGCACCCAAGACCGGCGTGCGCTTTGTGGTTTGTTCTCCTGCCGGTGTGCCTATGCCCAGTCCGCTTTATGTGCGCAGAGGCAAGGGGTTCAAGGCTATTTCCATTAGTTCCCGTACCCCCAGTGAGCGTGTTCTGCCGGTGGGTGGGAATATAGATTTCTGGGATAAGGATCCCAGCGCTGCCGTTGAGGGGGGGAAGAAACCCGCTGCCGGCGCAGCCAAGCTGCCGGAGCCGATTTTCACCATTCCTGTGCCGGCGGGCATAGGCGGCAAGTCGGTGTGCATTTTTTCCCCGAAAAAGGATGGGAAGAAGCCCGGCACCCTGTTCCTGGATGAGAAGGATTTCCCGCGCAAGGGTATGCATATCATCAATCTTTCCTCTTATCCGCTGCAGATTGTCACCTCCGAAAGCAGCGATTTCAAGGACAAGAAGGAATCCAAGATTGGTGTGTTCCGCTCCGAGGATGGTATCTCTGCCTCCAACAGCTGGAGTTTCAAGGGTGAGAAGGGGCAGCAGGTTTCTTTCATTCTCTCCTATGCAGACCAGAAGACGAAGACATACAAGCGCATCAAGTCTTCCACCTTTGTGCTGTCTGACCGCCAGTCTGTGCTGAATGTTGTGGTGAAGGATCAGACCCGCAACATGCCCATGCTCATGACGATTCAGCTTCCTGAAACCAAGTAATTTTTACTGAAACACTTTCTCCACTCTTTTCCTTTTATGCCTGAAGAACTTACTGAAGGTGAAATTGCAGAGCGCATCGCCCGCATCGGTGACCAGTTCGCCGTGAGCGGCGATTTCCTCTATGGCGAGGAACTGCGCAACGGCCATATCAACACCACCTACCGCGCTTGTTACCGCTCGGAAGATGGGCAGGTGGACCGCTACATTCTGCAGCGAATCAATGACTATGTGTTCAAAGACCCGGCGCAGGTGATGCGCAATGTGGAGAAGGTGACCCGTCACATCACGTGGAAACTGCTGCGCCGCCGCCGCGATGCCGCTGGCCAGACCCTGAATCTCTTCCCCGCCCGCGGCGGGCGCAACTACATTGTGCTGCCGGAGGAAGGCGGCATGTGGCGCTGCTACAACAACATTGAGGGCACGCATACCTACGATGTGGTGGAGAATACCCGCCAGGCTTACCAGGCCGGCTATGCCTTTGGTTCTTTCCAGGACCTCATCTGCGATATGAACCCGGAGGATATCAAGGAATCCATTCCGGATTTCCACAACACCCCCAAGCGCTATGCCGACTTGCTGAAGAGCGTGGAGGCCGATGTGAAGGGCCGCGTGGCAAACTGCCAGGCAGAGCTGGAGCTGCTCAAGAGCTGGGAGAGCCGCTACTCCCGCATTACTGATATGCTGGCCAGCGGTGAGCTGCCCACCCGCATCACCCACAATGATACCAAGATTAACAATGTGATGCTGGATGAGGAAACGGACGATGCCGTGTGCGTGATTGACTTGGACACGGTGATGCCTGGCTCTGTGCTTTACGACTTTGGCGACATGGTGCGCACGGCTACCTGCATGGCAAAGGAAGATGAGGAAGACCTGAGCAAGGTTCGCATGGAGATGCCCTTCTTCGAATCCCTGGCAGAGGGGTATCTGGATGCCGCACACAATTTCCTGACCACCAAGGAGGTGGAGTTCATGCCTTTTGCCGGCTGGCTGATTACAACTGAGATTGGTATCCGCTTCCTGACAGACTACCTGGATGGCGACCTGTATTTCCGCACCGAGAAGCCGGAGCACAACCTGATTCGCGCCCGCAACCAGTTCAAGCTGGCTCAGAGTATTGACAGCCAGCTGATTTCCATGGGCAAGTATGTACGCCGCTTGATGAAATCGTACAGCAAGTGATGCGTTTATTTGTCCGACAGGCTGTCATGGCGTTTGCTTTTCTGCTTGCTCCCCTGGGGCAGGCAGTGGAGCTGCAGACCCTGGAAGACGCCCGGACGGAATTCAGTCACGCTGTTTTGCATGATTACAGCGTCGGCGTTCTGCACGATGGCTGGCAAATCAGTTTCCTTTCGCCCAATGGCAGCAAGATAGGTGCCGTTCTCATCCGGGAAAGCAAAGGCAGTGGAAAGCATGAACGGAATCTCAGTGAGCTCATTTCACAGCTTGCAACGCTGACCAGGATGAGAACGCCGGAGTCCATGGAATTTGAGGGCGAGCCCGCCTCGGCTCTGCTGGTGGATCAGAATGTGATAAGCAGCCTGGCAGATACTCTGGACAATGTATTTGAAAAGGGCTCACTTGCTGCCATGGTCTACCTGCTGAACAATGAATTCTTTGTGATTGACGGTGTGGGCGAAAATGGCTACCTGCTCTGGAAAACTGCCAAAAAGAGCGGGGTGGAGCTTCGCATGCCTATGGGAGAAAGCAGATTATCTGCCATAGAGGTGGCAGGCAAGCAGCAAATGAATGAATATGCGGCTGCTGTGCTGGCAGATAAGCTGGGATTGGGTAAGAACACCGTTTCCGATAAATCTCGCGCATCCACGGCCCGGCAGATGTCTGTTCGCGAAGTGCCCTATATGAATGCCCGGGAAGGCGTGTTGCTGGCACGTTCGAAGAACCGTGCCGTTATCGGCAAGCGCCAGACGGTGTCGCAGATACATTCCGGCAATGAGTATGGGGTGCTGGCATACCCGGACGAAAGCTCCGAATGGCCGAAGGATAAGGCCCCGGAGCCGGTTCTGCAGAAGGAGGAAAAGCCCGAGCCGGTGAAGGAGGAAGTTCCGCTTACCCCGGCTGCCGCGAGAGAGGCTTACATCAACCACATTCGCTCGCTCTGATACGTTATCTGAAAAAAGAACCGCCTGAGGTATCCCCCAGGCGGTTCTTTTGAAGGTGGTGCAGAAAAATCAGAGCTCGCCGCGCTCCACAGCGGGCAGAATGTTGTTCTCATAATGCTCCACAGCCGTCTTGATGCGCGGGGCCAGGCGGGAATCCGGGGCAGCCTCGTAAGCCTTCTTGTAGGCCGTGTATACATCCTTGTAGCGGCGCTGGAACACGTAGGTATCGCCCAGGGCACGCCAGGCCATCTGGGCCAGCTCAGGCTCCAGGTTGGGGGTCTGCAGGAATTTCTCGAGCATGGCGATATTGCCGGGCAGGGCCTCTGCCTGGCGGTTGTTCCGCAGGTGGTCATAAATGGCCTTCAGCTCGGCATCCTGCTTGCGGTAGTTATCGAAACGGGTCAGCACGCGGGCATAGCCCAGGGTGTTCTGGGGGTCCAGGGCGTTGATTTCATTCACGATATCCACGTATTTATCGCGGCAGTTCTCGGGAATGGCGTTCAGGCCCTCTGCCAGTGCAGCGGCGCGCTCCATGCCCTTCAGGCCGGCGGCGCGGGCAAAGGCGGCATCGCGGGCGGCGCGCACAGCGGCGGCGGCTTCCAGCTCCTTCAGGTACTCAGGCGTCGTGCGGCGGGCGCCGGCCACCTGGGCATACGGAAAGCCCTTCTCATCCAGCAGCAGCACGGTGGGCAGGCCGGTCTCGATGCGGTGGTGCACCAGCAGCTTCTCATTCGCATTGCGCTGCTCCGCCGGAATTGCTGCCACGGCAGAGGGCAGACGCGGGAAAATCACCTCCACCAGCACATACTTATCGCCCACAGCCTTTTCAAACTCAGGCGTCTCCATAATCTTGGTGCGCAGGTGAATGCAGGGCGGGCACCATTCCTTGCCCGTGAACTCCAGCATAATATCGCGCCCCTCTTTCTGGGCAATCGGCAGTGCGGCTTCCACATTGGCAGCCTGCGGCAGAGCCCAGGCGCCTCCCGCCAGAGCCCCCAACGTCATGAGGATGGTAGCAAATTTCATATCAGTTATCTAGGTTTGAGTACACTTTAGCTTATTCCGCTCAATTTGCAACCAAATTTTTCCAGCTTTCTGGTTTCGGCGTTAAAATGGGAGTTTGTCGGGCAGCTGTTTTTGTCGGAGCGGGGGACTTTAGTCCCTCATCGCTTGAGTTTTTCGGGACTGAAGTCCCGTGCTCCGAAGGATTTGAGCCCCCACACAAATCGCTATTTCTGGCTGCCGCAACCCGCTTCCTGTGCTGTTCTGATTCCCGAAAATCGGGAATACCACTCCCGATTTTCGGGAATCAGAGTGCAGAAATAGGTACAGAAACAGCCCCAAAAGGCATGGGGCGGAGTTCATCCGCAGTACACAGAAGAACAGGAGGTTGCAAGCTGGCCCAAGAGGCTACCGGCAGGGTGCGGCACCACCGCAGATCAGTATCCCTGGGAGAGGAACT
Organism: Akkermansia sp.; assembly: GCA_017546445.1. GTDB lineage: Bacteria > Verrucomicrobiota > Verrucomicrobiia > Verrucomicrobiales > Akkermansiaceae > Akkermansia. The sequence goes on from JAFYWX010000042.1 coordinate 64,340, forward strand.
TCGCTTCACTTCTATGGGATAAATCTTTGACTCCTCCTCGATAATGAAATCCACCTCGGCACCATCGTGCGAACGATAATAGGAAATAGTGGGACGTACGCCAGCGTTGGCATAACTGCGCATCAACTGTCCATAGACCCATGTTTCCAGAATAGCCCCGGCAAAGGTACTTTCCATAAGCGATTCGGGGCTGCGCCACCCGGCCAGCCAGCAGCACAGGCCGGTATCTGTAAAATAGAGTTTGGGGGTCTTAGCCAGGCGTTTAATGGTGTTCACGTGATAGGGCTCCAGCAGCTCTACCACGCCGGAGGCCTGCAGAATGGATATCCAGGCCGCAGCTGTTTTAGGGGAAACATCGGCATCTCTAGCCAGGTCACTATATACAAGCTGCTGCCCGGTGCGCATGGCGGCGGAGCGCATCAGACGTACGAAAGCTGCTTCATTGCCCACCTGGGTGAGCTGCCGCACATCGCGTTCCACATAGGTCTGCACGTAATCCCGGAAGAAATCATACCAGGGGATGCGGGATTTGGCGAGTTCAGGGTACCCGCCGCGGAAAATACGCTTATAGAGTTCTGCTAAAGAACACACCGCATTCTGGCATAGCCCGGGTTTCACATTGGCAGGGGAAAAGGCAACTGAGTGAGCTTCCCCATAGAGCTCCTTCTGAGAGAGAGTATACAAATCAATGATTCCGATTCGTCCAGCCAGGGTTTCGCTTACGCCTTTCATCATGTGAAAACGCTGTGAACCTGTCAGCCAGTACATGCCTGGCCGGCGGTCTTCATCCACCTTCATCTTGATTGCGCGGAATAACTCCGGGGTGTACTGGATTTCATCGATGCAGAGCGGCGTGCCATGTGCCTCCAGGAACCCAGAAGGATCCTTCCGGGCGAAATCCAGCTGCTGGAAATCATCTAAAGTAATATAGCGCATGCCCTCCGGCAGCAGATGCCGCAGCAGGGTGGATTTGCCTACCTGTCTTGCACCGGTCAGCAGAATGCAAGGATAATATTCCGTTAATTCCAGAATCTTGCCTGCTACACTTCGTTCCAGGTAATTCTTTTTGGCGCCCTTATTCATCTTGGTGATATCATTGCATTCAAGGTGTAATTAGTCAAGCAAATTCCCGAAAATCGGGAGTGCTATTCCCGATTTTCGGGAATTTGAGGGCAGAAATGGGCACAGAAAAAAACCCGCCTGAGCATTCAGGCGGGGGGGGATGAGTGTTACAACCGGGTGCGGGATTAGCCCTTCATGCCGGTGATGGTGCCATCGGCAGAGACCTTGATATCGCAGGCGGCGGGCACCTTGGGCAGGGCGGGCATGCGCATGATATCGCCGCAGAGGGCTACGAGGAAGCCGGCGCCGTTGGCGATTTCGAAGTCGCGCACGGTCACGGTGAAGCCCGTGGGGCGGCCCAGGAGGCCGGCGTTGTCGGAGAGGGAGTTCTGGGTCTTGGCCATGCAGATGGGCAGGTCTGTGAGACCATTCTTGGCCATGAGAGCCAGCTTCTTCTGGGCGGGCTTGGTGAGCACCAGGCCATCGGCGCCGTAAATCTTGCGGGCGATGGTGGTCATGCGTTCCTCCACGCTCAGGTCGAGGCTGTACAGGCATTCGAAGGGCTCGTACTCAGGCTGCATGCTGGCCAGCACGGTTTCAGCCAGTTCGGTGGAGCCGGCGCCACCCTTGCCGAAGACATCGGCCACGGCGCAGCCCACGCCCATTTCGGCACACATGGCCTTCACCTCGGCGATTTCCTCCTCGGTATCCGTGGCGGCAAAGAGGTTGATGGCCACGGTGACGGGGCGCTTGTAGAGGCGGGCGCTTTCGATATGGGCAGCAAGGTTCACGAGGCCGCGGCGCACTGCCTCGGCGTTCGGGGTTTCCAGGTCGGTCTTGGCCACGCCGCCATGCATCTTGAGGGCGCGGATGGTGGCCACGATGACGATGGCATCCGGGGAGAGGCCGCTCTGGCGGCACTTGATGTCCAGGAACTTCTCGGCACCCAGGTCAAAGGCGAAACCGGCTTCGGTCACGGCGTAGTCGGCGCAGGAAAGGGCCATCTTGGTGGCGATGACGGAGTTGCAGCCGTGGGCAATGTTGGCGAAGGGGCCACCGTGCACAAAGGCGGGCACGCCTTCCAGGCTCTGCACCAGGTTGGGGTTCACGGCTTCCTTCAGGATAGCCAGCAGGGCATCGGTCACGCCGAGTTCGCGGGCATACACGGCTTCGTCATCGGCGGTGAAACCGATGACCATGTTGTCCAGGCGGCGGCGCAGGTCATCGCGGTCCTCAGCCAGGCAGAAGCAGGCCATGATTTCGGAGGCGGGGGTGATGTTGAAGCCGTCCTCGCGGGGAACACCGTTCTTGTTCAGGCCTACCACAATCTGGCGCAGGGCGCGGTCGTTCATGTCCATCACGCGCTTCCAGGTCACCTTGTTCTGGTCCAGGCGGGTGGTCTTGTAGAAGAGGGCGTTGTCAATCACAGCGGCCAGCAGGTTGTTGGCGGCGGTGATGGCGGGGAAGTCGCCGGTGAAGCCGAGGTTGATGCTTTCGCCCGGGGTGATGCTGGAGGCACCGCCACCCGTGGCACCGCCCTTGCGGCCGAATACCGGACCCATGGAGGGCTCACGCAGGGCAAGGCACACCTTCTGGCCCACTGCCTGCAGACCCTGAGCCAGACCAATGGAAACCGTGGTCTTGCCCTCGCCGGCGGGGGTGGGGGTGAGTGCGCTCACCAGAATCAGGCGGCCGCGCTTGCGGTCCTGCTTCAGAACCTCCAGGCTCACCTTGGCCTTGTCGTAGCCGTAGGGAATCACATACTTCTCATCCAGCCCAAGCTTGGCTGCCATCTGTGCAGTGAAAGACATATCTGCCATGGCGGTATTATAACATATTCAGCCCCACTTGGCAAGCCTATATTCCGAGAGATGAAAAGGAGTCATCTGCTGAAAATTAGGGCCATATATCTTCTGCCAGGATGTATCTCTGATTATGGCTGCGAGACCTTTGAAAAAGGAACTCCCGATTACATGCGCCATGGGTGACGGGGCTGCCCTCCTGAGCTTCGATGTCTCCCGTTTTTCCGAAAAAAACGAACATTCGCGTAAGTTTCGTGCATTTTTACCTCTACATTCGCGTAAGTTTCGTGCATTTTCACCTCCATATTCGCGTAAGTTTCGTGCATTTTTTTTGATTTATCATTAAAAATCAGTAGAATAACGCTATATAAAGCCCACCATGAAAAGGAGACTCGAACAAGACCTGAAAAAATGGAAAGATAATCCGATGAGAAAACCGCTTCTCCTCCTCGGAGCTCGACAGGTTGGCAAGACATGGCTGATGCGTCATTTCGGCGATGAAAACTACAAAGATGTGGTATACATCCGCTTCGATCGAAACGAACGCATGCGGCGTATATTTGAAACGAGTAACTACGACATGAAGGAGCTGTTACTGCTGATGCAGGCAGAAACCAATATCAACATCAAGCCCGGAGATACCCTCATCATTTTGGATGAAATACAAGACTGTCCGGCTGCCCTGACCTCACTGAAATACTTTTGCGAAGATCTGCCGGATTACCATGTCATGGCGGCGGGGTCTCTGCTGGGGGTGAAACAACACCACGGCACGGGATTTCCAGTAGGAAAGGTAAACACAATGATTCTTTATCCCCTGACGTTCCGTGAATTCATGACCGCACTGGAGCACCCTCATGATATAGATTTCATTGAACTTCAGAAATGGGAAAGCGTAAAACTTATATCCGACAGACTCACGCATCTGTTAAAGCTGTACTACTATATCGGTGGCATGCCCGAAGTGGTGAATACATATCTACAGACGAAGGATTTCAGCGCTGTTCGTTCTGCACAGAATGAGATACTTTCCAACTATGCCAATGATTTCAGCCAGCATGTTCCTGCCATGCTGGCAGCAAAATTATCCCTGCTGTGGGAATCAATACCTCACCAGCTCGCAAAGGAAAACAAGCGATTTATCTACAAGGAAGTAGACAGTAAAATGAGAGCAAGAGATCTGGAAAGCGCCATGGATTGGCTCTTCCGGGCCGGCCTCATTTACAGGGTTGATCGGATTAATGAACCCTCTCTTCCCATAGGTGCATATCAAGACGGTGCTTTCAAACTGTATTTTCTGGATGTCGGATTACTCGGCGCTAAATGCGAACTGGAAGTATCAACAATTCTGGAAAAAAGTGCCATTTTCAAGGAATTCAAGGGAGCACTCACAGAGCAGTTTGTCCAGCAGGAACTCCGGGCAGAATCTCAGATATCCCCCCATTACTGGCAATCGGACACCTTCCGGGCAGAAGTCGATTTCGTCATTCAAACTTCAATGAATGTTGTGCCCATTGAAGTGAAAGCAGAACGCAACACAAAGGCCAAAAGCCTGTTGAATTACTGCAGAAAATACAAGCCGGTTCTTGCAGTCAGAATCTCAATGAATGATTTCTCCGAGAATAATCTGGAAACCAGCGAAACAACAAATACCACCCTGCTGGATATACCTCTCTATGCCACTTTCATGCTGCTTCCCATCTGCAGGGAAGCTCTACTGAAGTAACATTACCACTGAATGTTACCTCATGCCTGCTGCGCTTTTTCCAGCGCTTCGAGGAAATCGGGGCGCATGTAGTAGATGCCGCGGGTGATGAGCTCGTGGCGGTGGGGGGTGTCTTCCCACTCATCGAAGATGTAGGAGGTGAGGCCATCGCGGTAGTCGATGCGTCGGGCTTTGGTCAGGATTTCCAGCGGCCACTGGCGCACGCGGTTGCTGAGCACGCGGGCCTTGATGATACGGCGGTTGGTGAGCACATAGCTGGTGTGGCGCAGCATGTAGCCCCGCAGCGGCGGCACCACCAGCAGGAGGATGGCAAGCAGCAGCACAATCTCCTTCGGGAAAGCGGCGGTCAGGAACATGGCCCATTCCGGCAGCGGAATGCCGGGTGCACCGTAGTGGAACCACACGGCCAGACCCAGCAGGATAAGCCCCGGCACGATGCGGGTAAGGAATACCCCGCGGAAAAACACCAGCCGCGGACTACCTGTCCACACTATCTGCTCGCCGTCCTGCAAATTCTGCTTTACCCAAGCGTGTAACCCTGCTTTGTCCATATCATCAATGTAGCATAGCGGCAGAGTAATACAAGAAAATTTGGCTTCAGAGAGGGATATAACATTAATTTTTTCTCTGGTGAATGGTCTGATGCGTTGCAAAATGCAATGATTTTTTTCTTATGGGGTTATTTTTGGGGCTTAGGGGTTGCCAAGAGGCAGAATCTTTGCTAAACTCACCGCAGCGGCGGTGTAGTCACCGGCGTGGTGTACCATCTTATTTTTCCTCACATGAGCCTTCCTTTTTTCAGCAAGCTGCGTAATAGAAAAGCCTACATGCGCATCGTGGAGACTGAACTTCAGAAAGTCCGCGACACGATAGATGCACAGACCGGGCATTTCGCCCCCCACATGCGGGAGTACATGCGCCAGGTGTGCAAGGGGAAGGGCAAGATGATTCGTCCGGGTCTGGTGCTGCTCACCGCAGCCGCCACCGGTGGTATCAAGGAGGAACACACCACCTTCGCCGCCATGCTGGAGATGCTGCACATGGCCTCTCTGGTGCATGATGATGTGCTGGATAAGGCCGAGACGCGCCGCGACCAGCCCACGCCGAATGCGCTGTGGGGCAATGAGCTGGCTGTGCTGCTGGGCGATTCCATGCTGGCTCAGGCCATGGTGATGGGTGCCGAGATTGGCGATTCCCGCTTCATCCGCCGCATGGCTCTGGGTGTGCGCGACCTGTGCGAGGGCGAGGTGGAGCAGTCTACCCGACTGTGGGATATCGACATGAGCCGTGCGGATTATTATGAGCTTATCCGCAAGAAGACCGCCACGCTCTTTGCCATGGCCATGGCCGGTGCTGCCTTCCTGCAGGGGCTTGATGATGAGATGATTGAGCAGCTGAACCGCATGGGCACGCTGCTGGGTATCTCCTACCAGATTTATGATGACTGCCTGGACCTGACCGGCAGCGATGAAAGCGCCGGCAAGACCCTGGGCACGGACAACGAGAAGGGTAAGCTGACTCTGCCGGTGTTCTTCCTCATGGAATCCACCAGCGATGATGTGGCTGAATACGCCCGCAGCTGCGTGGAGAAGCACGAGGAGATTGACTACTCCCGCCTGCGCCATACGGAGGCCTTTGCCGAGGCTATCCGCCTGTCGGTGGAGGAAGGCCTTTCCCGCAACGAGGAGGCCCGCGAGGTGCTCTGGATGCTGCCGGAATCTCCCGCCCGCGAGGCGCTGGCTGAGATGACCTACCGCCTGGATGAGATGCTGCGCGAGTGCTGCGTGGGTTAAATGAAACTACCTGTTGCCCCGCATGTTACGCCCGGACAAGATGGTGCCCCAGGAAGCGGATCTCGCCACGAGAATCTGGGCAGATATTTATGCCGCCGCTGAATCTGCCGCCGAGCAGGAGCCCAAGCTCACCGGCCTGCTGGATGACGTGGTGCTGAGCCGCAACAAGCTGGGCACGGCAGTTTCGGTGCGCCTGGCGCGCAAGCTTTCCCGCCGCGATATCGGCCGCGATGACCTGGAGCCGCTCATCCGCTCCCTGCTCAAGAGCGACCCCATGGTGGTGGATATGATGGCCGCTGACCTGAAGGCGGTGGTGGAGCGAGATGCCGCTTGTCACAACGCGCTGGAGCCGCTCATGTTCTTCAAGGGTTTCCATGCCCTGGCCACGTATCGCCTGGCGCATATTCTGTGGAAGCAGAAGCGCTATATGCTGGCGCTGCTGTTCCAGAGCGTGGGCAGCGAGGTGTTCGGTATTGATATTCACCCGGCGGCCCGCATCGGCTGCGGGGTGCTGCTGGACCACGGTACCGGCTTTGTGGTAGGTGAAACCGCCATTATCGAGAATGATGTATCCCTTTTCCACGAGGTGACCCTGGGTGGTACCGGCAAGGAGGAGGGCGATCGTCACCCGGTGGTGCGCAGTGGCGTGCTCATTGGCGCCGGTGCCAAGGTGCTGGGCCGTGTGGAGGTGGGCGAATGCGCCAAGGTGGCCGCTTCCTCCGTGGTGCTTTCCGATGTGCGCCCGCACACCACGGTGGCCGGTATTCCGGCGGTGGAGGTGGGCGCTGCCGTGGGCGAACCCGCCCTCTTCATGCAGCATTGCCTGAGCTGAGAAAACAAGTTTATGATAACGGAACTGGACATCCACCTGCCGCTGGCCCGCGCGCTGCGCGAGGACGCCCGCCGCAAGGCTGCTGCGCAGAAATTGCAGATTTCTCCCTACCGCATCACCGGTATGCGCCTGATTAAGGAGAGCATCGATGCCCGCCGACGCCCCATCTGCAAGCAGCTGCGGCTGCTGGTGGGTGTGGATGAGGAATTGCCCCCGGCTTCCCTGCCGGAGCGCCACTACACCCCGGTGGCCGCAGAGGCAAAGAAGGTTATCATTGTGGGCAGCGGTCCCGGTGGCCTGTTTGCCGCTCTGCGCTGCATTGAGCTGGGCATGCGCCCGGTGGTGCTGGAGCGCGGCAAGGATGTCTCCGCCCGCCGTTTCGACCTGCAGCCCATTAACTGCCAGGGCTATGTGGTGGAGGATTCCAACTACTGCTTTGGCGAGGGCGGTGCCGGCACTTTCTCCGATGGCAAGCTGTTCACCCGCGCCACGAAGCGTGGGCCGGTCATGGAGATTTACGAAACCTTTGTGGCCCACGGTGCTGCCCCGGAGATTCTGACCGATGCGCACCCGCACATCGGCTCCAACCGCCTGCCGAATATCATCAAGGCCATGCGCGGCAGCATCATTGCCGCCGGTGGCGAAGTGCATTTTCAGACCCGCGTGAATGGCCTGCTGAAGAGCGCCGATGGCAAACGCCTGCTGGGCGTGCGCACGGCAGATGGCCGTGAATTCACCGGCGATGCCGTCATTCTGGCCACTGGCCACAGCGCCCGCGATGTGTACCGCATGCTGCATGATGAAGGTGTGCGCCTGGAGCGCAAGCCCTTTGCTGTGGGTGTGCGTATTGAGCACCCGCAGAGCCTCATCGACACCGCGCAGTACCACCTGCGCCCCGGTCAGGAGCGCCCGGAGGGGCTGCCTGCTGCCCGCTATGCCCTGGCCACCAAGATTCAGGACCGCGGTGTGCACTCGTTCTGCATGTGCCCGGGTGGTTTTATTGTGCCCTCCGCCACAGAGAATGATGAAGTGGTGGTGAATGGCATGTCCCTTTCCCGCCGCAATTCTCCCTTTGCCAACAGTGGCTTTGTGGTGACCGTGGAGCCGGAGGATACGGATGCCTTCCTGGCAGAGCACGGCGTGCTCTCCGGCATTGCATACCAGAAGGCTCTGGAAATTGCCACCAGCCAGGCCGGCGGCGGCATGCAGAAAGCCCCCGCCCAGCGCGTGGTGGATTTCCTGGCCGGCCGCGTTTCCCAGACCCTGCCGAAAACCACCTATCATCCCGGCATCACCTCCTGGGATCTGAATGCCCTGCTGCCGCAGAGCGTCTGCTGGCGCATGCGCGAAGGCCTGCAATTCTTCAACCGCAAGCTGCGCGGCTTCGCTGGGGAGGATGCCCTCCTCATCGGCTGCGAGACCCGCACCAGCTCCCCCGTGCGCATCCCCCGCGCAGATGAAACCCTGCAGCACCCCGACCTGGCAGGCCTCTTCCCCTGCGGCGAAGGCGCCGGCTACGCCGGCGGCATCGTCTCCGCCGCCCTGGACGGCCGCCGCTGCGCTGAGGCCGCTGCTACTTATCTCGGTGTTTAAACATATAACACATATTCTCTTATGTACCGCTTTCTCCTTTCTGCAATTTTTCTTCTGACTGGTGTTATACTTACATCAGAATGTTTCGCCCAGGTAAAAATGCTGGAAAAACCGGATGAAATTTTCCTGAAAAAAAGCCTGGGTAAACGAGGAGTAGCTGCCAAAATTCTGAAAAAAGGCGGCCTGATGGGTGGTAAAATCAGTTCCACTGCAGACTATTACCTCATCTGTTCCTTCATCATCGGAGACAATAACCCGGAATGGGTGGAACTTTTCGAACGCGAGGCGGAACTGCGAGAACAAGGAATTCAAATTGTTGTTTCCTGCAATGAGGACGGTAACACCAGCAATGCCAGTAAACGCGCCAAGGAATATCTCAAAAAGAGAAACGTCAAGGCTCCTTGCGTATTCCGTTCCAAAATAGAAAGTCAACATGCAGCTGGCAAAGCTACTCCCACTTTCTGGGACTTCAACACTTACCGCTACAAGGCTATCCGTTTCGATGGATACCAGGCTGGTGGCGGCTCCGGCATGGAAGCCAGCTACAAACCCGTGCTGGAAAAAATCGAAAAAGACCGCGCCAAAAACGCTGCTGAGCCAAAGTCATAATGCCCTCCTGAATCGAATTGAAGTCAGGGCTAAGGTTCCACATCCCGAAATACCACCATCCCCTACAGCTCTTTCATTTTTGGAGTTGAGGAAGCACGGAATTTATGGTAAAACAGTGGTCATGGAACGACAGGATAATCGCGGGGTGGATGAAATGCGCCCGCTGGAGTTTGTGTTGGGCGTGGCACCGAATGCCACGGCTTCTGTGCTTTCTTGCTTTGGCAATACGCGCGTGATTTGCGCAGTGACGATTGAGGAGGATGTGCCGCGCTGGATGAAGCTGCAGCATGTGCCTGGTGGCTGGCTGACGGCTGAATACTCTATGCTTCCCTACTCGACGCTGGACCGCAAGAAGCGCGATTCCGGCGGCAAGGTGGATGGACGCTCGGTGGAGATTCAGCGCCTTATCGGCCGCAGCCTGCGCGCAGTGGTGGATCTGGAGGCGCTGGGTGCCCGCACTATCTGCGTGGACTGCGATGTGCTGCAGGCCGATGGCGGCACGCGCACGGCCAGCATCACCGGTGCTGCCGTGGCGCTGCAGATTGCGCTCAATAAGCTGGTGGCCACAGGTGCGCTGGAGAAGAATCCCATGAAGCAGCTGGTATCCGCCATTTCCGTGGGCAAGCTGCAGGGCACGCCGCTGCTGGACCTCTGCTATGTGGAGGACCGCGATGCCGAGGTGGACATGAACGTGGTGATGACCGAGCGTGGCGAGTATGTGGAGGTGCAGGGCAGTGGCGAGGAGGCCGTGTTCACGGCTGAGGAAATGGCCCAGATGCTCGCGCTGGCTGCCAAGGGGGCTGCCACTATCACCGCTGCGCAGAAGGCTGCTATTGCCCGCGCAGAGACTCCCAGCACGGATGATTTCAACTCCCTGAAGGATTTTTTTGCAAAAAAATAAATTCTTCCTGTAGAATTCAAAAAAGAAGCACCGTTCCTCTTGGTGAGGAGCGGTGCTTTCTGCATCTCCCCCCTCCTGCAATTCTAAACACAAAAATACGTAAATCACCATGAAGAAGTCCCTGTTACTTGCTCTGTTCGTAGCCATGCCCCTCATGGCTCAGGAGGTCACCCAGGCTCCCGAGGCCGCTCCTCAGGCTCCCGAGCTTGCACCCCAGATGCCGGAGGCCGCTCCTCAGATGCCCGTTGCTCCCCAGATGCCGGAGGCTGCTCCTCAGTTCGAGGGTAAGGCTCCTTTCGGTCCCCAGGGTCCTCAGTTTGATAAGAAGGACGAGCGTCGTCCTCATCATGGTATGAAGCGCGAGGGTCGCCGCCCCCACTTCGGTGGTAAGGCTCCTTTCGGCCCCAAGTTTGGTGCTCAGGCTCCTCAGTTTGGCGAGACGGGCGTGCGTCGTCCTCACTTCGACCATCAGGCTCCCCAGTGTGACTTCGTGAAGCGCGAGGGTCGTCGCCCCCACTTCGGTGGCAAGGCTCCCTTCGGTCCCAAGTTCGGTGCCCAGGCTCCTCAGTGCCCGAAGTTCGGCATGCAGCGCGGTGAGCGCCGTCCCCACTTCGGCATGAAGCACGAGGGTCGTCGCCCCCACTTCGGTGGCAAGGCTCCCTTTGGCCCTCAGTTCGGTGGCAAGGCCCCGTTCGGTCCCAAGTTTGGTGCCCAGGCTCCTCAGTGCCCGAAGTTCGGCATGCAGCGCGGTGAGCGCCGTCCCCACTTCGGCATGAAGCACGAGGGCCGTCGCCCCCACTTCGGTGGCAAGGCTCCCTTCGGCCCTCAGTTCGGCCCGCAGGCTCCTCAGTGCCCCAATTTCGGTGGCAAGGCTCCCTTCGGTCCGCAGGCCCCCCAGTGCGAGAAGCACTAAGACAAGTTTGCCGTTGATTTCAACGGTACAGCATAGAGACGCTGAGCACCGCTTGGAGGAATCCAGGCGGTGTCTCAGTTTTATGGCACTTGCAGGTACGAGGTGGGAGATGCGAGGTTGAAAAAGAGGCGGGTGAACCTGCCAAATGGCGATTTGGCGAGGTTAGAAATCAATCGGAGCACGGGACTTCAGTCCCGAAAACTCAAGCGATGAGGGACTAAAGTCCCTTGCTCCGACAAAAACAGCTGCCCGCCAAACTCCCATTTCAGGGCTTCTTCAGGATTGACGGCAAAAAAACTTAATTTTTTTAATTTTGCCTGTAGAATTTGAAAATTCGCCTCGTTCCTTATTGTGAGGAACGGTGCGTTTTGCGCCATCAAGTCCTGAAATCTAAACAAAGAAAGACAATAATATATGAAGAAGTCCCTGCTTATCGCTCTGTTCGCCGCCATGCCCCTCGTGGCTCAGGAGTGCCCCCAGAAGCCCTGCTGCGCCCCCCAGAAGCCCTGCTGCATGAAGATGCAGCGTCCCCAGCTGACGGAGGAGCAGAAGGCTGAGATGAAGGCCAAGTTCATGGAGAAGTTCGATGCCGACAAGGACGGTCAGATTTCCGACGCCGAGAAGGAAGCCATCAAGGCTGAGTTTGCCAAGCGCGGCCCGAAGCGTGGTCCGAAGTGCGGCAAGTGCCCGAAGGGTGAGCGTCCCCAGCTGACGGAGGAGCAGAAGGCCGAGATGAAGGCTAAGTTCGAGGCCCGCAAGGCTGAGATGAAGGCCAAGTTCATGGAGAAGTTCGACGCCGACAAGGACGGCCAGCTCTCCGACGCTGAGAAGGAAGCCGCTAAGGCTGAGTTCCAGAAGCGCGGCCCGAAGTTCGGTAAGAGGGGGCATCGTCGTCCCGGTTGCTGCGGTAAGGGCCCGAAGGGCCAGCGCCCCCAGCTGACGGAGGAGCAGAAGGCCGAGATGAAGGCTAAGTTCGAGGCTCGCAAGGCTGAGATGAAGGCCAAGTTCATGGAGAAGTTCGACGCCGACAAGGACGGCCAGCTCTCCGACGCTGAGAAGGAAGCCGCTAAGGCTGAGTTCCAGAAGCGCGCTCCGAAGTGCGGCAAGAGGGGTCATCGTCGTCCCTGCTGCGCTCCTAAGTGCGAGAAGAACTAAGATGATTTTACCGTTGCACGCAACGGAAGAAGATTGAAAAGCCATAGCGCCGCCCGGTGAAAGCCGGGCGGCGCTTGCCGTGGTAATGGGTGCGAGGAAAACGGCGATTTGGCGGGGGCTCAAATCTTTCGGAGCACGGGACTTCAGTCCCGAAAACTCAAGCGATGAGGGACTAAAGTCCCTTGCTCCGACAAAAACAGCCGCCCGACAAACTCCAATTTCGTACCTTGCTTTTCTGCCCTTGAGGGGCAGAGATAATTTCGGCTATCGCCGAGAGAATTTCGCCTGAAGGCGAGAGAATTTCCACTGGGTGGAGAGAATTTCGCAAACGGTGTTTGCGAGATTTAAAAAGGAATGCTCCTGCCCCCTCAGAAGAGAAGGGCAGGAGCAAATGGGGAACAGAAAATTGTTCAGAATCGCGAGGCTCAGGCCTGCTCACCCTGCTGCACCATAACGAGGCGGAGGGGAGTGGTGGACACGAGCTCGCCGTCGAGGGTGATGTTGATGGCGTAGGTGCCAACCTTCTCGAAGCGGAGACCCTGGAAGTTCATGATGAGGTTGCGGGTCAGGAAGGAAGCGCCCTCGGGCAGAGCTACCTTGAGGTCACCAACGATGGGCATGCGCTCCTTGTCGAGAGCAACGCCGTCTTCGTCAACGATGGAGATGCCGAGCTTGTGGTCGCCGGAGTCCTCGGGGGTGAGGCAGAGGCGGAGCGCAAGAGCGCAAGCGGGGTGAATCACGGGGAACTGACGTGCAAAGAGGGTATCGAAGGCACCCTGCACGCAGAGCTTGCCCTGATAATCGGCGGCGTAGTCGCAAAGAACGGCAACTTGAATATCCATGGTATTTATATGATGTTGGAGTTAAGAACTGACATATCCCCACACGGGGGAAAAATGACTTCTCTACTTCTACCATAATTTAATGCACTTGCAAGCACAAAATGTACCATGCACACATGCTGACAAAATTATTTCAAGACGCGGCCTATCTGGCGGTTGGCAGCCACCATGATGGGGATGGAGGAAACCAGCACACAGAAGAGGAGGGTGTAGGAAATCAGGCGGATTTCGGGCATGATTTCCTGAAGTTCCAGCGTGTACATACCCATTTTAAAGAATTGAGTCACAATGATTTTCTGGCTGTACATGAAGGTGGTGACTGCGGCGGCGAAAGAGATGGAGACGAGTACCAGATTTTCCACAATGAAGCTTCCCACCAGCAGAATGGGGTGGATGCCGAAACTTTTCATCAGGGTGTAAATAAATTCATTCTGGCGGTATTCCATGCCCGCAAGGGCGGTGAGAAGAATGCCCACAATGACCACAATTCCCAGGCAGAAAGCCGCGCGGCACTGGGTCTGGTTACCGAGGATGATATCCATTTCCTCCAGCAGCGGCGCGGCAGAGGAGACGTTGCCCTCCAGCTTCTCCAGGCGCTTGAGTCTGTTGAGGAAGCGGCTGACCCTGTGGAGCGATTCTGCATTTTCCAGCTCCTTCACCTGCAGGAGCATGCGTTCATAGCGCGTATTGCTGCCGGTGAGCATGTGCTCCACCATGTGCGGGGGCACCAGCAGGGCGCCGTTCTGCTGCAGGCGCATGAGCAGGTGGTCGCTGGGCAGGTGGCGTACCATGGCGGTGAAACCGCCTTGCTGCCCCATGGTCTTCACATCCACAGGGCCTGGTGGCAGCGGTGCGTTGTCCTCCGGGTACAGCAGGGTGGGGCCGCCGCTGGGCGAGAGCAGGGGCATGAACTGCGCTGCCCGGCGGAAGCTGTAGGTAATCATTTGCACGTGGTTGCGCTCGCCTGCTGTGGCGCTGCCCACGGGAATGATATCAATGGAATCTGCCCCCAGCAGCTGCAGGGTCTCGGCTCTGGAGGGCAGGCAGGGGGTGCCGGTGTTTTCCGGGATAACAAAGAAGGCGGCCACCAGGTCGCCACCGCGGCTGCGGATTTTGTCGCGAATCGCCTTGGCAGAGATAACATAGCTACCCAGGAAGAACAGGGCGCAGAGGGAGAGAAAAAAGACGACCAGCACGCGGGCCAGCGGACTGGAGGCACGTGTGAACCAGCGGTGTACCGTGTCTTTAGCAAGGTACAGAATGGTCAAAATCAATGAGATCATCTGCCAGTTCGAGGAGTCGTTGGTCGTGCGTGCTGATGATGCAGATGCGTTTGCCGGCATCCTGGCTCACCAGTTTCTTGATAATATCGGTGTTGCCGTCATCCAGGCCGGAGGTGGGTTCATCCAGCAGGATGGTGGGGGCATCCTTCATGAGGGTGCGGGCCAGGGCTGCGCGCTGGGCCTGGCCGCCGGAAAGTTTATCGGCGCGGCGGTGGCGCAGCTCCACCAGGCCCAGGTCGCGCAGCAGGGTTTCGCAGCGTGGCTGCCATTCCTTGCGCGGCAGCATGGCCATCTCTGCGGCCAGGTGCAGGTTGCGTTCCACGCTCATGAGCGGCAGCAGGTTGATGCCCTGGAACATGTAGGCCACATCCCGCCGGTGGTAGCGGCGGCTGGTCACCTTCAGCCCGGTGGGGGTGATAATGCGCCCGCTGCTCACCTGCAGATACCCTGCCAGCAGCTTGAGCAGGGTGGTCTTGCCGGAGCCGGAATAGCCCTTGAGCACAGTGATACCGGGCTTGAACACATGGGAGAAACCACTGAATACCTGGACGCCGCGAGTGTAGGCAAAGGAGATGTTGTCGCAAACCAGTTCCATGGGAATCAATCCTTGCGGGGTCTGAGGATGATGTTGCGCTCGCCGATGAGGATGAGGTGGTGGGCAGGGTAAACGCGCTGCACCAGCTGCTCCCAGCTTTCGCATTCTGCGGCTTCCGGGTGAGCGATGAGCTCCAGCTTGCTGACGTATTGCACGTTGTCACCAGCGTCATAGATAAGCTGTGCCTTGGCATTGCTGCCCAGCATGTTGTATGCTGTTTCCCTGTCGGCATCCGGAATCCGGAAATGGTATACCAGCATATCGCCGCCGCTGGAGTTGTTCTTCTCCACGCTGCGGCGGGCAAACTGGCCGGTCAGCGATTTGCCCTCCGGCAGGGCGATGGAGACGCTGAAATTCTGCTCCGGCAGCTGGGTGAGCTCGGCCTTGCTCAGGTTGATGGTGATGTAGAAGGCGGAATCATCGCACACCGAGGCGAAGGGGCGCCCCGGCAGGTTGTGGAACTCGAAGGGGGCGGAGGGATCCCTGGGCAGGGTGAAGTGGTATTGCAGGCGCCCGGTAAAGGGCATTTTGAGGGTGAGCTTGGCATGGTTACGCTCAAACTCCTGCCGCATCAGGCGCGGGCTGCTGTTCATCTCGCGCTTCAGCAGCGCGATGCGGCTGTCGATATCATTCAGGGATTCAGGCGTGGGTGGCGGGTCCTCCGCGTTCACCCTGCTGGCGTACTGGCGCTCGCGGGGGGAGAGTTTGAGGAAGAATTCCACCTTGCTGCGTTGGTTCTGCAGCTTGCGCAGTTCATCTCGCAGGCGCATTTCCTCCCGCGCCACCTTCAGCTCCATTTCTTCGCGTTCCTGGGCGGTGCGTTCCTCGTTCAGCACGGCGATGGTGGCGCCGGCCTCCAGGCGGTCGGTATGGAGCGCCAGCTGGGAAACGATACCGTTTTCCAGGTGAAGAGTCGTAGCTTGCTCCGGCACAATCTTGGCCGGCAGCACTGCCACCTGCACCGGCTCTGCCTGCAGCAGGGGCAGCAGGTGGCACAGCAGGGCGGGCAGCAGTGCATGGCGACACTTCATAAATGAGGGGGTGGGGGTGTGGTGGCCCTTACATGGGGAAACCCAGGCCGCCGGTTACCTTGCGCATCTCGCCTTCGGCCATGTTCTTGGCGCCGGTCAGGGCATCCTGCACGGCTTTGAGCACCAGGCTCTGGAGGAATTCGGCATCATCCGGGTCCACCACAGCGGGGTCAATGCTCAGGGCTTTGATCATGCCGGTGCCATCGGCGGTGGCCTTAATCTTGCCACCGGCGGTTTCGGCGGTGAATTCCTTTTCAGCCAGGCGTGCCTGGGCCTGTGCCATGCTGGCCTGCATGGCCTGTGCCTGCTTCATGAGTTTCTGCAGATTCATGTGTACTTGTGTTATGTTGTTTGAAAATTACTTGATGATGGTGGCGTGGAACTCCTTGAGCGCCAGCTCCACCAGCGGGTCGTGGTAGAATTCCTCATCCGTGGGCTTCAGGGATGCCGGGGCAGCCGGCTTTTCGGCAGCGGGCTCGGGCTTCTTCTCCTGGGGCTTGGGCTTGGGTGCAGCGGGGCGGGGAGCCGGCTCCGGCAGCGGGGCGGGGGGCGGCGGCTCTTCCTCCACGGGCGGGGGCACGCTGTCATCCATCGCAATGCGCAGGGTAATCGGGTGCCCGCAGAACTGCGGGGCCAGTGTGGCCATCAGCTCGCTGAGCTGCTCGCCCAGCAGGGCATCGCGCGTATCGGTGTCGCTGGGGTGAATGGCGATAGTCACCAGACCATCATCATCGGAAATGAACATCGTGTTGCCCACTGCGGAGGACTGCAGCGGCGAGGCCTGGCGCATGGCGGCCAGCAGGGCCTCCCAGCCCTCCGGGGTCATGGGACCGGCAGCGGGGGGGGCATCATACGCTTCCATGCACTCCGGCTCCGGGTCAAACAGCGGGGGCTCGTCCTCCAGGTCGGGGTTCAGCTCAAAACTGGGCGGGGCATCGTCAATAGGCTCCAGCCCGGCGGGCATGGGGCGCGGCTCCGGCTCGGGTTCCGGTTCCGGCATGGGGGCTGCCACAGGGGCCGGGGCGGGTGC
>JAFYWX010000053.1 GCA_017546445.1 Akkermansia sp.
GAAATTCTCTCAGCCCCCGTTCAGGGGGCTGATTTTCTTGCGTTTCTCTCTATTTTCGCAGAAAATAGACGATATGTGAAGTTCGTGCGCAGCGGTGCTGCGCAGGGATTTCTTGAAACTAATCAGCCCCCTTTCGGGGGCTGAGAGAATTTCGCCTTCGGCGAGAGAATTTCCACCTGCGGTGGAGAGAATTTCTGCTGGCGCAGAGAGAATTTCGCGGACTTCGCCCGCGAGATTTTAAACTGACCAGGGAGAAGCATTATACGCCGCATCAATGGCGGAGGCCAGCAGGTTCTTCACCACCTGCACCTGGGGAATGCCGATGAGGCCGCGCGGGGTGCGCCGGCCGTTTTCCTCTACATAATCAAAGACAATATCCCCGCTGCCATCGGGGCGTTCGTTCACTTCCTGAATAAGCCCGAGCATGAGGAACCATTCCTGCACCTCGCCCTGCGGGGGCAGCACCAGCACACGCTTGGCGGTGATGGCATACAGGGAGAGTTCCCCGACGAATGAGGGCTTGCCGAAAAGGCGGACAAAGAGACCGGGTTTCGGTGCGGCCGCAGCAGCACCGCCGCAGCCCTGCCAGAGGGGGGATTCCCCCTCGCGCAGAGCGGCAGCCAGGCGGGTCTGTTGTTCCGGGGTCAGCGCCATTATCGAAGGAACATGCGCAGAAGGCAGGCCTTCAGCTTGTTGTAGGGCTGGTAGCGGAACGGAAGGTCAAGCCAGTTGGCCTTCTTGAGAATGGACTTGTAGTGCGTGAAGGTATCGAAACCATCCTTGCCGTGGTAGGAACCCATGCCGCTATCACCGATACCGCCGAAGGGCATGCCGTGCACAGCGAGGTGAACGATAGTATCATTCACACAGCCACCACCAAAGGACAGGTGCTGGCGGAAGCAATTCTCGGTATTCTTATCCGTGGTGAAGAGATAGGAAGCCAACGGACGCGGACGGGAAAGCACGAAGTTCTCCACATCCTCCCACTTGTGCCACACGAGCATGGGCAGAAGCGGCCCGAAGATTTCTTCCTTCATGCTGGCAGAATCCGGGGTGACACCATCCAGCAGCGTGGGTTCGATGCGCAGGGTTTCCGGGTTCCCCTGCCCGCCCACCACGGGCGTGGCATCCGCCATAAGGCCCATCAGGCGGTCGAAATGACGTTTGGTGATGATGTGGGTCAGTTTATCATTCTGCACCGGGTGGTCGCCCAGCATCTCAGCAACGGCTTCGCGGAACTCGGTCACGAACTCATCCTTGCAGCTGCTGTGAATCAGCAGGTAGTCCGGGGCCACACAGGTCTGGCCGGCATTCAGAATCTTGCCGAAGGCCACGCGGCGGGCAGCCACCTTGATGTTGGCCGTCTGGTCCACGATGCAGGGGCTCTTGCCGCCCAGCTCCAGGGTAACGGGGGTCAGATGGCGGGCAGCGGCCTCCATGATGCCGTGGCCCACATTCGGGCTGCCGGTGAAGAAGATGTAGTCGAACTTCTCTTCCAGCAGAGCGTTGCAGTTCTCGCGGCCACCCAGCACCACCTTCACATACTCAGCCGGGAAAATGCTGCTGAGCATCTCTGCCAGCACACCGGAGGTAGCAGGCGTGGTGGAGGAAGGCTTGACCACACAGCAGTTGCCGGCAGAAAGGGCGGCAATGAGCGGGTCCAGGCACAGCAGCACCGGGTAATTCCACGGGCTCATGATGAGCACCACGCCGTAGGGATTCGGCTCCACGCGGCAGCTGGAGGGGAAATGAGCCAGAGAGGAGCCCACGCTGCGGGGCTTGGTCCACTTACGCAGGTTCTTCAGCGTATCGCGCAGGCTGCCCAGCACCAGACCGATTTCGCACATGTAGCCTTCCGTGGCGCATTTGCCCAGGTCGGCATGCAGAGCCTCGCTGATGCGCGGCTCCCACTCGCGGATAGTCTGCTGCAGCTTTTTGAGGGCGCGGCGGCGGAACTCCACATCGCGGGTGATGTGGGTCAGGAAGAACTTACGTTGATTTTCTACAATCTCGTGCATATCAGTAGGCGGCGTTAAGGATTTCAATGACCTGGGCTTCATCGGCAGCGCGCGGGTTGACGATGAGAGCACCATCGTTCACCGCAAACTCGGCCACCTTGGCAAAGTCTTCCTGCTTCACCCCGGCCTCGCGGAGGGTAAGCGGCAGGCCACAAATGGCATTCAGACGGCTGCTGAGTGCAGCAACGGCCTCAATGGCGGCTTCACCGCGCTTCTCTGCGGGAATAGCCATGGCGGCATCCATGCCAATCATCCAGGGCAGCAGCGCGGCATACGAGTCCTTGCAACGCTCCAGATTAAAGCGCATCACATGCGGCAGCAGAATGGTCATGGCCACGGCGTGCGGCACATGGCACACACCGCCCAGGGCGTGACCGATGGCATGCACGGCACCCACCATGCTGTTGGAGAACGAGACACCGGCCATGGTGGAAGCCACAGCCATGGCATAACGGGCTTTCTTGTTGCTGCCGTTGCGGGTTGCCTCCTCCACGTTCTCGCAAATGAGCTTGATGGCGGTGGTACCGTAGGCCGTGCTCATGGGATTCGCCTGCAGGCAGGTGCAGGCCTCAATGGCGTGCACCATGGCATCGAAACCGGTGCTGGCCGTGGCCTTGGGCGGCAGACCCAGGGTCATGCGCGGGTCAATCACTGCGGCATCAGGCTGCACAAAGGGAGAAAGGAACTCCATCTTCACGCCGTTCTCATCGTTTCGGATAACGGCCACACCGGTGCATTCGGAGCCGGTGCCGGAAGTAGTGGGCACCACCACAAAGGGAATATGCGTGCCACGCACCAGATTCTCCACCCCACCAATGGCCAGGATATCATCGGCATTCTGGGAGAGCACCAGGCGCACGCCCTTGGCGGTATCAATCACCGAGCCGCCACCCACTGCCACCAGGGCGTCGCAGCCGCTGCTGCGGTACAGGGCGGCAATCTCGTTCACCACCTTGAGGGAGGAGTCCACGGGAATATCCGTGTAAGTGCAGGCGGGCTTGCAGCCCTCGGCCTCCATGGCATCCACCACCTGCTGCATGGTGCCGATTTTGGCCAGCACAGCATCGGAAAGAAGCATGGGAGCCTTAGAGCCCAGGTGCTCCAGCTCGTTGGCAAGGCGCTCCAGGGCGGATTCACCGCAGAGCAGCTTGACTACATTCTGAAATTCGAAATACTTGTTCATGATTAGTTATAGCGACCAGTCAGGAACCCGCAGAGTACGCGCCCGTATACTCGCAGCGGGTTCACCTGCAAGGCGGGAATATCAGTAAGAATGTGTTTCGTGATGAACTTCGGGAAAAGGTAGCCCTCCACCAGGTTCACCAGACGGGCCAGCTTCATCACATCCGCAATTTCACCCTGCATACTGAAAGCATGCTGAGCATAGGCCTGAGCCAGCCCCATCTGTCCTGTGAACATGCGGAAAGAAATGCCTGTGGACTTCAGGCGCAGCGCGCACACCGGCTTATCCAGGTGCTTCAGATTATGCAACTTGCCGTCCTTCCACTGCACAAAGAGCTGGGGAGCGTTGAAACCCGTCTGCAGCGCATAGCTCATACCCTCCGGCATGCGGTTGAATTCATCGCGCACGCGGGAATCAAGCGCATACAGTTCCACCAGGGCCGCATGCACCACGCGCAGCACGATGCCTACGGTTAATTTCTGCAAGGCAAGTTTCATGTGCTTATTCTCCTCTCTGGGCAGCGGCGCGGTTCAGGCGGTCCATCATGGCCATACCGAGCCCCATCTTCGGCAGCTCCTCAGCCACAATCACGTCCACATCCTCGCATTCATCCATGGCGCGCATCACAGCAAAGAGACGCACAGCGGCCTCAGCCAAACGCCCGCTGCCGGGGGAAAGCGGCATCACCTCGTTCCAGCAATCCTGAGCAGCCAGCGGGGAATCACCCTGATAGGTAATCAGGCCATAGCGCACGCCCTCCTGCGGGGTGAAAAGTTCCTTCGGGTCATGCAGCAGGAGCTGCTTGGTGGGGGCATAGTGGCTCTTCAGCATGCCGGGGGCATTCGGCGTAGCGGCCTCGATATCGCTGCCCTTGCCGGGCTTCACCACCTTGCAGATTTTGCGAAGCTTCTCGCGGGTCACGGGGCCTTCACGCAGCACACGCACAGCGGGGTTGCCCTTCTCATCCAGGCAAGGCTGCAGAATCGTGCTCTCCAGGCCTTCGGAACAGGCGCCGGCATCCAGCACCATGGGAATGGAACCGCCCAGCTCCTTCATCACCGCCGGAGCACTTGTGGGGGAAATATGACCGAAGCGGTTGGCGCTCGGAGCAGCAATCGGGTGCCCCAGCGCACGGGAAACAGCGCGCATCACCTCATGGCTCGTTACGCGGCAGGCCACCGTGGGCAGACCACTGGTCACGATATCCGGCACACATTCCTTGCGCGGCAGCACCAGCGTCATCGGGCCCGGCCAGAATTCCTTCACCAGCTTATCCACCAGCGGCTGAAGCTCCGCCGGCACCTCGGTGATATCCTTCAGCGCCTTACCATTCGGCAGGTGGCAGATGAGCGGGTCAAAGCTCGGACGCCCCTTCACTTCAAAAACCTTTGCCACGGCATCCGGGTTAAAGGCATCAGCACCCAGACCATACACCGTCTCTGTGGGAATAGCCACCAGCCCGCCCTCTGCCAGCACGGCAGCGGCTTCCTTATAGATTTTGCGGCAATCCTCCAGCGGATCCACCTCAATCACACGAGTCTCCATGCCGCAATCTTAGACCAGACTCCACCAAAAGTCAACCATAATGCAGTATACAGAGCGCGTTTGTGCAGGCTGGACCAAGGATTTTTCATGCAAGCAAAATATTGTCGAAGCGGAGGGGCGGCTGGCGCTCCCCGGTTATATTTTCGGGACTGAGAGTCCCGTGCCTCGAAGATTCGGTTTCCCGCCAGAGCCCCCTTTTCACCGCCACGCAGGAGACACCTGGCGCGAGCGTTTTTTCTTGACAAATCCCCTCACATCTGGCAGATTTCAAGGCAGTAGAAGCATTTTCAATTATACTACAATGGAACCGTACAGCATGAAGAATCCGTTCCCGGCCACAGTGCTGGGAGTTCGCTCCGTCACCAAGCCTGGCAGCGCCAAGGAAACCATCCACGTGGACTACTCCCTGGAGGGTTCCGGGCTTACCTACACCACGGGCGATGCACTGGGTGTAATCCCCTGCAACGACCCTGCCCTGGTAGATGCCCTCATCAGCGCCCTGGGTCTTGACCCCGCAGCAGAGGTTCCCACCCCGAGCGGCGAAACCGCCACCCTGCGCGATGCCCTCATCACCGCTTACGATATCACCAACCTGAAGAAGGGCATGCTGACCAAGTGGAATGCTGTGGCTAACAGCGAAAAGCTTGCCGGTATTCTGGCCGATAAGGATGCGCTCAAGGATTTCTGCTGGGGCCGCGATGTTCTGGACCTCGCCACCTGCCCGAGCTGCAAGGCCACTTTTGCCGATGCCACCGCTTTCGTGAGCATTCTGGGCAAGATTGCCCCGCGTCTGTACTCCATTGCCTCCAGCCCGGATGCCGTTCCCGGCCAGGTTTCCCTGTGTGTGGGCGCCGTGCGCTACACCACCAACGACCGCAAGCGCGGCGGCGTGTGCTCCACCTTCATGGCTGACCGCCTGCAGGCCGGCGACAAGGTAAAGGTATTCGTGCACTGTAACAAGAACTTCCGCCTGCCCGAGGACGGCAACACCCCCATCATCATGGTAGGCCCCGGCACCGGTATTGCCCCCTTCCGCGCCTTCTGGCAGCAGCGCGTGGCCGACAACGCCGCCGGCCCCATGTGGCTCTTCTTCGGCAACCCCTACCAGGCCACCGATAACTGCTATGAGGACGAAACCGCCCCGCTCGTGGAGAGCGGCAAGCTGAAGCTTTCCGTAGCCTGGAGCCGCGACCAGGAATACAAGATTTACGTGCAGAACCTCATGGAACAGGCTGGCGAGGAAATCTGGCAGTGGCTGGAAAAGGGCGCCGCTTTCTACATGTGCGGCGATGCCAACCGCATGGCCAAGGACGTGGAGAAGGCCCTTCTCGCCATCATCGCCAAGTATGGCAACCGCACCGAGGAAGAGGCCACGGCCTACCTCGCTGACATGAAGGCAGCCAAGCGCTACCAGAAGGACGTTTATTAATCCCCTTCCCCCGCACTGCGTAAAGCTGCGCAGCAACTGACACAAGGCCTGAGCTGGAAAACAGCTCAGGCCTTTGGTTTATGGAGTTTATTTTATCGGAGCAAGGGACTTTAGTCCCTCATCGCTTGAGTTTTCGGGACTGAAGTCCCGTGCTCCGAAAGATTTGAGCCCCCGCCAATTCGCCATTTAGCGCATAAAGAGAGGAGGCCTGTCTTGCAGGAAATTAAGCCCCCTCCCCCCCCCCTACAAAATGAAACCGGGAGACCCGCATGAAGCGAATCTCCCGGTTTTTGAAAAAGCTAACTCAATGAGTCAGCGGGCAAGACTTAGCAGATGCTGTCGCCCAGCTTCTTCATGGCCTCAGCGGCACGGTTGGAGTAACCCCATTCGTTGTCGTACCAACCGCAAACCTTCACCATGTTGCCGCCCACCACATAGGTGAAGCCGGCGTCGAAGATGCAGGAGTGGGGGTTGGAAACGATGTCCTGGAGAACGAGGTCCTCTTCGGAGTACTCGAGGATACCCTTAAGCGGACCCTCAGCAGCTTCCTTCATGGCAGCGTTCACTTCCTCAACGGTCACGTCGCTCTTCAGCACGGCCACGAAGTCGGTCAGAGAACCGGTGGGGGTGGGTACGCGGAAGGAAGCACCGTTGAGCAGGCCCTTGAGCTGGGGAATCACCTCACCGATAGCCTTGGCAGCGCCAGTGGTGGTGGGGATGATGTTGATAGCAGCGGCGCGCATACGACGGGGGTCGGAGTGCGGCAGGTCAAGGATGCGCTGGTCGTTGGTGTAGGAGTGGATGGTGCTCATCATGCCCTTCTCGATGCCCCACTTGTCGTTCAGAACCTTCACCATGGGGGAAAGGCAGTTGGTGGTGCAGGAAGCGTTGGACACGATGTTGTGCTTGGCGGCATCGTACTCGTCGTCGTTGATGCCGATGCAGAAAGTCAGGTCGGGGTTCTTGGCGGGAGCGGAGATGAGAACCTTCTTGGCGCCGGCCTTGATGTGACCCTCAGCCTTCTCACGAGCGGTGAAGAGACCGGTGGACTCAAGAACAACGTCAACACCCAGCTCAGCCCAGGGAAGCTGATCCGGACCCAGCATACCGCCAACAATCTTGATGGGGTGGCCGTTCACGATCAGGTTGTCACCGTCAACTTCGATGGTGCCATTGAACTTGCCCTGCGTGGAGTCGTACTTAAGCAGGTGAGCAGTGGTAGCGATGGGGGTAAGGTCGTGAATAGCAACAACCTTCTCGAGCTCGGCCTGGGACATGGCGCGAAGCACATTGCGACCAATGCGACCGAAACCGTTAATAGCGTATTTAGCCATATTTGTGATAATGTGGTTTTTTAAGTTTAGACCCGCCCGGCCACCGGGCCTGGCAAGGCAAGA
>JAFYWX010000043.1 GCA_017546445.1 Akkermansia sp.
CGCGTTCTGTCACCCGTTCCACGGGTTCTAATGACTTTTTACACTAAAACGAGTGGTTTCGCGGCTGACGCCGCTGCACCACTCGCTATTGTTATGTCGCCCGTTTCACGGGCTCAATGTTCCGCTCGCTGACGCGAGCCCTCTGCTCGGCAAACTCCCATTTGGCGCAGCAATCTCTGGGACACATGTGACCTGCAGCCATTTTGTTCAGGAATCGAGAGGAAAGGCAAAAACTGAAATCGAGTCCTTGCGAGTTCGACTACACCGCCCGGCGAGCAAACGGCAAGCCGTTCACCGATGAAAAGCATGCAGCGTTCTGGTCATACCTGGACGGAAAAGAGCTCACACGCTTTTACTTGTCTGTGAGGGCGCTGTAGGTCATTTCCGCCAACTGTGCATGGGCGTGGTTCATGGTAGCGGCATCCTCCGTACATGCGGTGATGAAGGAAACGATGCAGGCATAGCGGTCATCCGGCAAGCGGATAATTCCCACATCGTTATGAGCCAGCGTGCTCCCGCCCACAGTACCGGACGAGCCGGTCTTGTGGGCGAATGACAGCTTCTCGATCGGAAGCCCCGCTCTCAAACGGTCCTGCCCCGTTGAGGTCTGCTCCATGTAAGCCAGCAACAAACGTGCCATGGGTGGCGTCAGCAGGGGGTGCTGTATGTGCAGAAACGCAGCGGAATGCAAATCCTCCAGCACACGCAGCATGGCCGCAGGTGTAGCACAATTCAAAGACATAGCAGCGACACCTGAAGCCATTTCCTTCTCCGTAGCGGCTATGTGCAAGGGAAAATCCGTACCATAGTGCATTTTGAAAAACTGCTGCACACTCTGCGGACCACCTACAAGCCGGAAGAGATAATTGCACGCATTGTTATCGCTCTCGCACAATGAGGCCAGCAAGAGGGATTCCAGAGAAAAAGAACCGCCCTTCGGAAAACGCTTTTGCATGGGGCTCCAGGTATTCGGTGCCATATCCGCCTCCGCCAGTTGGTAATGTTCTACAAGCCGGAGCTTGCCTTGTTCCACATGGTGCAGCACCACCACAGCCAGCGGCAGCTTCACCACACTCATGAGGGGGAAAAATTCGTGCTCATAGCGGGTCAGTTGCGCCACCGGCTCACCATTAAGGGCCACTGCCGTCCCATGCCGCATACCTGCCATTGCCTCGCCCAGTAACGTCAAAAGAACAATGAAAAGAAACCGCATCATGATGACTCCTTATTTTTACCTCGTGTATGTTTATTCTTCCAGTCTGGGCAGCTCCATCTGGCGGTCGAAGTCGGATTGGAAAAGTCTGTCCTGGGTTACTCTGTACTTTTCGAACTCATTTTCGGCGTGTTCCCTGGCAATTTCGGCAGATATCCTTCCTGCATCCTGCAGAAGCTCCCGGTCATCAGCTTGCAGAATGCGGTCCAGGTGACGAGCCCAATCTTCCATAGTCATGGGAATCTGGCGTTTAGCGCGGTTCTCTGCCAGGTCAAGATAAGCGCTCACTATACGGCCCAGTTCTTCCAGTTCATTTTCTTTCAGGTAGTTTTTTGCCACAACTACATCAGTCCTGACAATTTTACCATGCGGAGCATTTTCCCAAGTTGTCAGCCCCATATGCTCCACCTCAGCATCTGCACGTTCCATAATCAGTTCTGCTGCAGTATGCCCATGGACAGCATAATGAAGCTTATTCTGAACCTTAGCGTAAAAGGCACGGGTTTCCGGTGCATGAGCATCGTAATCCATGCTGGTGGCATAGATATCTGTAATCTTCTGGTAGAAGCGGCGCTCGCTGAGGCGGATTTCGCGTATCTCGGCCAGCAGGTGCTCAAAGTAATCATGCCCCAGGAACTTGCCATTTTCCATTCGCTTGCGGTCGAGCACATAGCCTCGAATGGCAAAGTCTCTTAACACCGCCGTAGCCCATTGGCGAAATTGTGTAGCCCGCTTACTGTTAACTCGGTAGCCTACCGCTATGATAACATCAAGATTGTAGAAAAGTGTTTCTCTATTTACGTTTCGATTCCCCTCTCTCCGAACCTGTCGGATTTTCCGACAAGTTGACGTCTCCTCCAATTCCTCCTCTGCATATATGTGCTGAATATGCTCCAAAACATTAGTTCTCGAGCTGCCATACAACGATGCCATCATTTGCTGAGTCAGCCACACAGTATCATCTTCAAGGCGTACTTCTATGCCCTCCGCATCGCCTTGCATGGCGAAGATTAGGAACTCAGCTGTACTATTGCGAATCTGTTGGTTCTTTTTCATAGCATGAATAAAAGGCTGTAGGAAACGAGAGGAATAAGAATCACTACTGCACCCAGATTGTACCACTTATCCAAGTTTTTTCTAGCACAAAATGAGCTGGGCATCATTCAAAAAATTTTCCCACAGAAGGCATGAACCAAGCATTAAAAATACCATTTGTCTGAGTTGTAGCCCGAACGGAGCAATAAACTGCCAAAAATGGCGCGAGCCCAGGACAGGGTAACAAAAAAGTACCACCACATAGGTAACACAAGTTCCAGGACATAGGTTACACTTTTGGATAGACATGTGGCATAATCTCATTATGCCATGGAACACCAAGAGTAGTAATCAAATGAGAATCGAATTCATAAAGCTTGTAAGGCAGCCGGAGGCCTGTAAATCAACCAACTAAGCTATCTGAGAGGGTTCTGTTACGCATAGTCAGCATACGTGTCGCACACAAGCATTGGGGAGCTGATAAAATACGCGCCATTTTGAAAAGAGAACACTTTTCTCCGCTGCCCGGGCGCACGACCATTCATCGAGTATTGAGGCTGGCTGGCCTTATCAACCTGCGCCGTAGGCGCACACCCAGACTTGATAATTTGCGGCTTGTTCAAGATGGGGGCCTGACCTGCAAGTTAATGATGAATGGACAATTGATTTTAGCATAAAGAGAGTGGCTGGCGCCAAAACGGTGTTGATAATGCAGCCATTTGTGAAATCTTTGGGACATATGTGCGTATTGCCTCAAAATAAAAACGAACCCAAGGGTCACACGTGAGACTAATCGATTTTCCTTGACCGCAGCGATTAAATCCTCTATAAACAGAATACGTATGAAACAAACTCTCTTCCTTCTATTGGCGACGGCAACAGCGCTGCATGCAGAGGATTATGCCTTTACAGCGCGCAGCACCTCCCTTACAGGCTCTGTGAGCGGCTACGATAAGGTGACAGCCAGCGCCATCTCCGCCAGTTTTGGTGGGGCTATCGGTGCAATAAAGGCAAATAATGAGTTCAGTATAAGCGAGAATGGCGATGTAATACTGTCCGACTGCAGCACAACAAACAAGGGTGGCCTTTTCTACCTGAACCAAAGTTCATATACCACACCTCAGCAGCATACTACGCTCAACATTTCTGACAACACCGGAAGCGTCTCCATCAGCAACAACTATTCCAAGTCATATGGTGGCGCTATTGCGGCGGATAATAACGGCTCTTACCCGGAGTACTACACCATTATCAATATCAGCGGCAATACCGGCGCTGTTAAGTTCACCGGGAATAATACCGATGGTAGCGGCGGCGCTATCAGAAGCGATGGTAAGCTGAATATCTGCAACAATGGCAGTGTCTCCTTTACCGCCAATGCCGTAAACATGGCCAATGGTAACTGGGGTGGTGCTATCTACATGGGCGTTTCTACAGAGAACGCATTGAATATCAGCGGAAATGATACCGTTGAGTTCCGAGGCAATTACCTATACAAGTCTCAGAGCACCTATGTCCCGGAGGCAACTGTACGCCTCAACTCCATTTACCAGAAAGGAACGAACCAGGCCAATTATATTTCTGCCAAGACAGGTGGCAGCGTGGTCTTCTATGATGCCATTCTTACCGAATCCGCCGGAAGCAGGGCCAGCTATGAACTGAATGCCGATTACACAGACGCCAACGGGGCAACCCAGAAGGCCGGCGGCACCATCACGTTCTCAGGTAAGTATGTGCAGCAGGATTTGGCGGCATTTGATGGCGCAGTGGGTGATGTAACCGGCTCACTCACCAGCACTCTGGCTGCAAATACCACTCTGCACAACGGCACGCTGAGCATCGAGGATAAGGCTGTGCTGCAGACAAAGAATCTCACCATTAACGGTGGGGCACAGCTTACCTTGCAGGATGGCACATGTGAAACACTTGCCGGTGGGACCTTGCTCTTCCAGGAGGGTAGCGTCATGGCCGCCTCTGGCTGCAATACGCTGAGCGCTCAGAGCATCACATTCGAGGAAAATACCACACTTACGCTGACTCTTGGTGAAATCAACCAGGAGAACGCCCTCATCAGCCTGGCTACGGGCGATGTCTCCTTCTCCCTGGGCACGATAGACTTTATCGGCATCGATACCCTTGCCGAAGGTCAATACCTGGTATTGACCCTGGCGGAAGCTGAGCTTTCGACCATGGAATGGAATACTGATGAGCTTACGGTCAAGGGACTGACGGCAGGCGATTCAATCGCATGGAATGAAAGCGGCACGGCGCTGTACCTGAACCACAAGATTATTCCCGAGCCCACCACAGCAACGCTTTCCCTGCTGGCTCTCTGTGGTCTGGCTGCTCGCCGCCGCCGCAAGTAAGACGGAACATTTTCATGCGGGGTAACTAAGCCCCACATTACAAGTTCCCGCCCCTGGATTTCATATCCACGGGCGGGGACTTCGTTTATCTCATACGCGTATGTAATCAGGCGCCCTGCTCCTCTGCGTTCAGCGCGGCCAGAGCAGCAATGCTTTCTTCATCTCCCTCTTCGGCGCAGGCCTGAAGATACTGCATACCTTTTTCCTTATCCGGACGGCCAGCCAGACCGCGCAGATGAATCAGGCCCAGGAAATAGGCAGAGCGGCAATGCCCCATAGCATAGGCACGCTGGAAGAAATCGAGAGCACGCTTGTAATTGCGACGAGCCCCCATGCCCTCGTAGTAGCAAACGCCTACCATGTGAAGGGCTTCAGCCTCTCCCAGATTGGCGGCCTTCTGGTAGTAACGCAGGGCAATCTCGAAATCCTGCCTCACCCCCCCTGCCCATGGCGTAATTCCGGGCGAGGCCCATGCAGCAATCGGCATCCTCCGGGTCGAGGCGATGCCATTTCCGGTAGTAACCCATGGCGGCCGTATAGTCCTCAAGAGCCTCGCAAAGCGGGGCCAGAAGGCTGTACAGCTGGCCGCAGGGATTCACAGGCTCCGCCTGCTCCAGCAGGTTGCGGGTTTCCCCGGGGGAGCAGCCAAGCTCCTCCATGTGAGCAGCATACACACGGGCCAGATAGAAAGCACACCCGGTGTTGCCACAATCGATGGCTTTCTGGAAATACTCCACAGCGCGCTTTAAATCATCATAACCAGGCAGACCGGGTTCATACAGCATACCCAGCATGCAGTACGCCTCACCCGGCGTCTCCTCGACCATGGCCAGCGCCCACTGCTCCAGCTATCCCTGATGTGTCCCAAAGAATGCCTGCGCCAAATGGGAGTTTGGCGGGCAGCTGTTTTTGTCGGAGCAAGGGACTTTAGTCCCTCATCGCTTGAGTTTTCGGGACTGAAGTCCCGTGCTCCGATTGATTTCTAACCCCGCCAAATCGCCATCTTTAGCGCATAAAGAGGGGTGGGGGGGCTGACTCCAAAGGTGTGCCAAAACAGTGTTGATAATGCAGTCAATTGTGACATCTTTTGGACACATCCAGAAATCAGCAGGAATTATCCCAAATTTTGGTTCTTTTAGCTTGTCAGGAGGAAGCTAATTTTGTATACTACGCTCAGCGAACTGTGAACACCCCTCGTTCTCTCTGCAAGCGTGCGTGCGGAGCAAGGTGTGTAACTGGCGCAGAACTTACCAAAACAACCAATCAACATGAAGAAGACACTTGCAGCTCTGATGATTCTTGCAGGCGTGGCCATGGGTGCTGAACCCCTGCTCACCATGGATTTCACCGCTCTGACGGGAAACACCAACGACAACACCCCCGCCGGCTGGACTGTTGGCCAGTATAAGGGTGGGAACAACACCCCCTTCTACAACTTTGGCGGAAATGGTGCAGAAATTGCCCAGCCGTGGAAGCAGAACTACCTCATCACGAGCCTGGCTCTTGACTCCCAGGGCACATATGCTATCACCTTCACCGTGAAGAATGGCAGCGAGGACACAGGTAACATGTTCTTCCTGAGCTCCGATACGTACAGCATCGTAATCGGTAACTCCTATAACTCCAACAGCGAAATTTACGTTGGTACGCTGGCCGAAGCAACAGGTGACGCTTTCGCCTCCTTCCAGACAGACACCGGCAAGAATCCCACCGTGCTCGCCAACTCCACGGGCCTCGATGTCAGCGGCACTATTTCCTACACCCTGACCATGAATGGCGGCAACATGACCGTTGATGCTGCTCTCAGCAACGGCGCAAGCTGGAACACCACCATCACCGGTCTCGAGGATGTAACTTTCAACAAGCTTGGCTTCATGATTGACGGTGCTGTAGGTGGTGCCAGTATTCTGGGCATCAACGTAACGGCTCCTGAGTCCCCTGTTGTTCCCGAGCCTGCTACGGCTACTCTTTCTCTGCTTGCCCTGGCCGGCCTTGCCGCCCGCCGTCGCCGCAAGTAAGAATAAGCGAAGCAAATTCATTTCAAAGGCCGTTGCTCCACTGGGCAACGGCCTTTTTACTATTGCGAAAAAATTACAGATGTAAATTGGAGTTTGTCGGGCAGCTATTTTTGTCGGAGCAAGGGACTTTAGTCCCTCATCGCTTGAGTTTTCGGGACTGAAGTCCCGTGCTCCGATTGATTTCTAACCCCGCCAAATCGCTTTAGCGCAACAATGATGCTCGCAAATCGAGGGGCCTTGCACTCGTCCCCGGGCATACGGGGAGATATATAAAAAAAGCGTCTGGGGTTGCGCCATCTGCGAAGCACCTACCCCAGACGCCGCACATATCATTTTACAACCCCAGCTTGGCGAGGATAATCTCGGTCACCATCTTGGGATTCGGCTTGGGGTTGCTCACCTTCATCACCTTGCCGGTAAGGGCGTTGATGAGCTTCATATTGCCACCTTTCACGATTTCCACCATATCCGGATTCTCCTCCAGCACCTGTGCCACCACGGCATCGAGAGCGTTGGTGTCGGTCTTCTTGAAGCCCATGGCGGCGGCGGCATCTGCAGCGCTCATGCCGGTGTCCCACATCTTCTCCAGCACCTCGCGAGCCTGGTTGTTGGAAACAAGGCCGTCCTCGATGATATCCACCAGACCGGCGAGAGCCTTGGGAGCCAGCGGGCAGGTCTCAATGCTGAGCTCCTTCTCTGCCAGCACGGAGACCAGGTTATTGATAACCCAGTTGGCCACCTTGCGCGGAGCCTTGCTGCCGGCAGCGGCTTCCTCGAAATAGCGGCAGAGCTTGAAATCGCCCACCAGCGTGTTGGCATCTGCTACAGGCAGGCCGTAATCAGCCTGCAGGCGGGCGTGCAGCGCATCCGGCAGCTCGGGCAGCTCATGCTTCACCTTCTCCACCAGCGGCGCGGTCTGCACCGGAATGAGATCCGGGCAGGTGTGGTAGCGGTAATCGTGAGCATTCTCCTTGGTGCGCATCACAATACTTTCGCCCAGGGTGTCATCCCAACGGCGGGTGGACTGCACCTGGGCAATGCCCATATCCAGCTCCTCAGCCTGGCGGTGAATCTCATAAATGAGCGCACGGCGGGCAGCAGACATGGAGTTGATGTTCTTCATCTCAATCTTGGCGCCCAGTTCCTTCTGGCCCTTGGGACGCAGGGATACGTTCACGTCGCAGCGCATCTGCCCCTTCTCCATATCGGCATCAGAGATGCCGGCGCAAATCATCATCTGCTGCAGGCTCTTCAGGTAGGCGTAGGTTTCCTCCGGGCTGGTCAGATCCGGGGCGGAAACAATCTCCATGAGCGGCGTGCCGCCGCGGTTGTAGTCCACCAGGGAATAGCCGCTGTAGTGGGTAAGCTTAGCGGCATCCTCCTCCAGGTGGATGTGGTCCAGCTTCACCGTGCGCACCACCGGGCCATCGGCCTTCACCTTGCAATCAGCGGGGTATGCCCAGGCATACAGCGGCACCTCGCCCCCGATGCAGAGCGGCAGGTCGAGCTGGCTGGTCTGGTAATTCTTGGGCATATCGGCATAGAAATAGTTCTTGCGGTCCCACTTGGAAACGGGGGGCGTGGTGCAGCCCAGCATCATACCCGTGAGGATGGTGCGCTCTATGGCGTATTTATTCAGCACAGGCAGAGCACCGGGCATGCCCAGGCAGGTGGGGCATACGTTTGTGTTCGGCTCATAGCCGAACCCGGCCTTGCAGGAGCAGAACATCTTGGTTTCCGTCTTAATCTGGCAGTGCACTTCCAGACCAATAGTCACGAGGTAATCAGAAACAGGCATGATTAATCTTTGCGTATGAGTTTATTGTGAGGATATGGCATTCTCCCGGAGCGCATTGTCCAGGTCTGCACGGAAGGATGCATCGAACACGGAGTCGAACAGCGATGGATGCGCGGCACTCATGCATTCAAACACCAGGTCAAGTGCATCAGAAAAAAGGTCGAATGTCTCAGCTTCATACCCAGGCAGCGCGGCAATGCGCACAATCTCGCTGCGAATGGCCCAGAGTATCGGCTCGATGGGCGCCATGATGGCCTGCGCAGCAGACTTGTGAATGGGTGAAAAATCGCGATGAATCACGGAAGAAGCAGGCAGAAGCATTCTGTAGCGGCGGGAAAGAGTATCCAGCTGAGGCACAGCCAGCGTGGCATCCTTCTCATTCTGCACATCCACGAGGATATCCAGCACTGCGCTATCCGGCTCCACCAGGCGGGCCAGGCGGGCCATTTCCACCTCGCCTTCATCCACGCTCAACGGCTCTGTAGGCAGGCTCAGCACCTCGGCATCGGCCTCAGCAAAAAGGCCCAGCTCCACGGCATTCTCAAATGCCTTAGTCAGACGCGCAGAACCATAGCACCGGGCGCGGCAGATTCCCTGAAATTCTGCATGCAGGTCATCCAGAGCCTCAAGAATACGCAGCTGCACAGCGTCCATCATACCCACGCATTCACCACCCTGCGCAACCAGCGGAAGCGCACTCAGGCGGTTATCCAGCTCAAAGGTAAGCTCAACCAGTTCCGTAAAGCGCGCAGCAGCCTTGTCTGCATCCTCCCGTGAGGAGATACCCGACAACAGCAACCACATCTCTGAGGTAGTTTTAAGAAACTCATTACCAATCACCTGTGCTTCCTCACTGTCTCCCGTGACGGGCATAGCGTCATCCACCTCAAGCACAACAGGTTCCTGCGCAGGGCTCATATGACCCAGCGCCAAAGATAAACCAGCTATACAGAGCAGTTTTCGCATACAGAATCCGCGCGCGTATTATACACTTTTCTTAAAGAATGGCAAGACCTGTTTGCGAGTCATTGCAAATTATTCACAATACGTGTGTCCCAAAGATTTCACAATTGACTGCATTATCAACACCGTTTTTGGGGGGCGCGCCCCCTCTTTATCCGTATAGATGGCGATTTAGCGGGGGCTCAAATCTTTCGGAGCTCGGGACTTCAGTCCCGAAAACTCAAGCGATGGGGGACTAAAGTCCCCCGCTCCGACAAAAACAGCCGCCCGCCAAACTCCCATTTGGCGCAGCCTTCTTTGGGCCTCGTGCAAATTATTGGCACGAGCCCCCCCTTGCAAGGGCGAAAACGACGACGTCATCTCTGTACAACAGGCGTCAGGACATTGTACAGCCGGTCCAGCTCAGAAAATACCTGCTGAGATGTTTCTACCTTCAGCCTACGATTCTTTGAATTATACTCCACACCACCCAAATCCGGCAGCGTAACGCCACATTCCGCCAGCTGCCCGGTGATTAAATCCTTCCAGGTATCATCAGAGATGGGAGCCGCCTTACGCTGGTTCTTCTTCTTGCGCTCAATACCCTCTTTCTGATCCTCTTTAGCTGTTTGTTTTGCATTGAGCGTCAACTTCTCGGCGACATACTCAGTCACCCAGTAATAGCGGGTTTCGAGCACACGCGGTACAATCGTCACCTTGCGGCCCTTTACCAGATAATGTCCACCACACGCATCGCACACCTTGATGAGAGCGTCGCGCAGCGTAGAGCAGGAAAAATCCAATTCATCCGTAAAATTAACCGACGCAGGATTCTGAAGCTCAGTTCCTATACGCAGGCCCCTGCTTTTTCCGCCCGCTCTGGCATGCAATTCGAAGTATTTCAACAAAGTCTCCAGATTGCAAGAAGAATCAAACACGACGGGAACCAGAAATATCTCATTCATCTGAGCATCTGAAATAAAGCGCGGCTGCTTTGCCACCTCTTTTTTGTAATATTCCCAATGATGATTTTTAACCCAATCTGCGTACATATCAGCCAGGGTCACCTTAGCTCTTGAACACGCATGTTTTGAACCGCTGATCCGGATCTTGAACTCATCCCCCTCTCCTGCGAATATCTTGACTCGTCCCAGAGGAAACTTCCTTGCAAACTGAGACCTGATTTTTAACTTTTTATCCTTGGAAAACGATCTGTCAAAATAGGCATCAATCATTGGTCTAGGATAAATCGCCACTTCCTCCGCCGTTTCGGAATCATACGGAAACACATGAATAGCCCCATCCTTCACGCAATAGGTGCAGCCTGCCTCATGGCAAACAGACTTCAGCACATCTGCACAGGTGCTGCCCGGAATCTTGCAATCAAATTTGATTTTCTGGTCAGCAAGCGGCTCGCAGAACTCATCCTTGCTGGCCGCGCGCTCAATCTTCAACTGCTTACCGGAATCTGCCCACAACGCCTCCATGCGGTCAAGGACCTTACTGAGCGGCATACCTTCTTTCAAATCCATCGGAGCCATGCGTGTACGAAGCAGCATCTCCACCAGTTTCAACTGCTCGTCTTCTGCAGAACGCGCATTCCTGGACGAGCGTTTCGTTGTAGTCGAAAAGCCGTCAGCATACAGCGGGCCAAGGCACATAAACCCGCCCGACAGCACAACAACAAAGCGCAATACACTATGAACAAAACACCTCATACTCCTATTGTATAGCAACTATGCCCTGCACCGTCAAGCTTTCTCGCACAAGCAAACAGAAATATCTACGCGAGTGTGTCCTGATGATTTGTGAAATGATTGACATGAGCCCCCAGGAATGCTAGATTGCCTGAGATACCATGTTGCAGATAACACCTAAATTCCCCCTGAACCAGCACTGGGTCACCGTGATGTCCCTGGTGTACCTGGCCCTGCCGTGTATGCTTTTCTTCAGCAGCTGGTATGCGCCGTGGATAGCATGGCTGGTGAATCTGGGTATTATGCTGTTCATTGTCCTTTTTGCCAGAAGTAAACACTCTATACCGTCGTGGAGAGCAGGCTCCGCATCGTTATGTGCGCTTGCGGTCGCCGCGCTTGTGTCGATTCTCCTGTTTATTGTATCCGGTATAGCCGGTTATTTTTCAACCGCTCCGGACGTACTGATTTTCCGTGAGGCGCTGTATAACAACCTCATTCACGAATCCTGGCCACTCGTGCTGCCAGATGGTAAGGAAATGAGCTATTATCTGGCAGGTATGCTGCCGCCGGCACTTCTGGCAAGGCTGGCGGATGACTACACCCTGCAGAGAATGATAGCCGTATGCTGGTATGGACTGGGTATATGGCTGACCCTGCTTCTATTCTACTGCAGGCACCGTAAATTTTCCATCCTGTTTCTTCTCTTCATGGTCGCCTTTAAGGACCCTGTATACCTGGTATTGAACGCCTTTGCCGGGAATGGAGAGATATGGGGGATGTTCAGCCGCCTTACGGGCTGCACATGGGAAAATTCGTACATAGGCGTGGCGCACCCTGTCAAAATGTTGAGCATCAATGCACAGGGATGCAATTTCCAACCATTCTCCCTGCTCTGCGCGGCATTGATTATCAATAACCGTGAGCACGCAGAAAAGCTTATCCCGCTCAGCATCGCCCTTATTCTACCCAGCTCCCCCCTGGGCGCCATAGGCTGCATGCCCCTGGCCTTATACGCCTGGTGCAAATACGGCACAGTCTCCTATGCAAAACGAGCTCTGTATCTCATTGTGCCGGTGCTGGTAGCGCTTTTCTGCGCAGCCTACTACATTCGAGCAGAGAGCGCCACATGCTTTGGCTTCTACGGCCAGCTGCTCAACAACTGGAGCTATTTCCTGTTCAATTACTACATAGCCATTCTGCTGAGCGCAATCTTATTCGCCATTGTGCTCTATCCGCTTCTCAAGATTGATGTCTCCCTGCGCATCAGCTTGATTTGCATCGTCATCACACCGTGGATATTCTACGGTTCCTCGCCAGATAGCGGGATGTTCGGGCAGAACGAATTATGGCTGAAGACCAGCATCATCTTCCACATGCACCTCATCGCCGCGCTCTGCTTCAACTGGCAGAGCCTGCCGGTGGTGAAATATTTTTATCTGGTGTCATTTGCCCTGCTGGTGAGCCGCGATGAATGGCTTCGCGAGATTCGATTCACTGACACAGCGCAGGTGAAGGATGTATGGGGCGGCCACCTGAACCACGAGCACGTTTCCTTGTACCAGAAAATACCGACTTGCAAGCCCCCCTTCATTCCTGGAAGTCTGCTGAAGAAAGGTGAAGCCGAACTGGTATGGCCCGGCGTGATTTTTCCCAAGGCAAAGGGATGTGATTACACCCGCCCCATGAAACCGGACGGTAAGATTATACTGGCGCCGTAAAGAGGGCGGTACGCCCACTCCATCATGCCTGGAACTTGCGATTGAGTTCAGCCAGGGAGAACGGCAGCAGGGTCGATTTACCGCCGGGGCTGCAATAGGGGATTTCGCACTCCAGCAGCGCGGCCAGGAGCGGGTGCGGATTCTGCAGATACTCCGCTATATCCTCCTGCTGGGCGTACTGGCGGGCCAGCTGGCGGGCAAAAGGCTCAAAGGGGCTGCGAGCACGGGCAATCTTCACCTCGCCACTGGTGAACACATGCAGCAGCTCCTGCACAAAATCGCTGACCCGGCGCAGGGGGAGCAGCGCCGGAATGGCCTCAATACGCAGCGTATTGCGCCCAAAGGGAGAAAGCTGAAAGCCAGCCTGCTCCAGCTGCGGTTTCACCTCCATGGCCACGCCCATATCGCGGGTATCCAGCTCAATGAGCTCCGGCACCAGCAGCTGCTGAGATTCCAGAGCTTTCCGGTTACTCGCCTGCAGGCTCTCATAGATGATACGCTCACGCGCAGCTCGCGGCGCCATGAGCACCATACCCTCCTTATTCTCAAAAATGGAGTACTGGTTGTGCAGCGTGCCGATATGCCGGAAATTCGGCACACAAACCGGAGCAGCCGGCTGCACCTTAGGCGCCGGCTCAGGTGCCGGAGGCAGCTCCAGTTCCTGCTGGCGCGGCACCACGAGTGGCTTGAGCACGAGATTCGGACGTTGCACAGGTGCTGCAACGGGGGTAGCGGGAGCGGCGGGACGCGGCGCAGGCGTAGCCGCCTTGGTTTCCTTGAGCTCCGGTTGAGCGGGCTTTTCAATGCAGTCGGGTTCCTTCTCCGCTACCGGTGCGTCCGCATCTCCGCGGGCATGCGCCGCCAGAGTGGCAGCTACGGCATCCATCACCGCCAGCGTGATTTCCGCCGGGCGGCGGAAACGAACCTCGCGCTTGGCGGGGTGCACATTCACATCCACCAAGGCAGGCTCCACCTCCAGATACAGGAACAAGGCCGGATGCAGCCCCGGGGGGAAGCCGCCATAGCCATCGCGCACGGCGCGGTTGATAATCTGGTCCTCAATGGGGCGGCCATTCAGGAACACATACTGCATGCGGCGGTTGCGACGGGCGGCAGAAATGGGCATCAGATACCCGCTCACGCGCACACCGGGAGCCTCCGTAGGCTTCACCCGCATCAGAGCACCGGCTGTCTCTCTGCCCACAAAATCCGCTATACGCTGGCGCAAATCATGCGTGGCCACCACATCAAACACCATCTGACCATCGCGCACATAAATGAAGCGGACACCCGGGAAAGCCAGGGCATGCAGGCGGATCTGATGCTCCACATGGCCGGATTCCGTCTCATCACTCTTCAGGAACTTGCGGCGCACCGGGGTATTGAAAAACAAGTTGCTTACGGCAATCTCTGTGCCGGGAGAACAGCCTGCATTCATCATGGGTGCCTCCACGCCGCCCTCTGCGCTCACCGTCCAGCCTTCCACCTCATCCGCCCGGCGGGTAGTCAGCGAGAGGTGCGATACAGAAGCTATGCTCGGCAAGGCTTCGCCACGGAACCCGAGCTGGCGGATGGCGAACAAATCCTCCACATCCACCAGCTTGCTGGTAGCATGGCGCTGCAGGCACAACGAGGCATCTGTCTTGCCCATGCCGCAGCCGTCATCCGTCACCTTAATCAGCGAAACACCGCCGCGGCGGATTTCAACGCGAATGCAGTGGGCACCGGCATCAATACTGTTCTCCACCAATTCCTTAACTACGGAAGCAGGACGCTCCACAACCTCACCGGCAGCCACCTGGCTGGCCAGAATATCGCTCATGCGGTGAATGCGCTGCTGCTCGTCGGTGGTCATAAGTACTGCACCAATCTACCACGAGCGCCGCAGCGCGTCAACTCCGCAATCCGGCGCACCCCTGTTCTGCTGACACAGAAAGACGCGGTACGCGCTGGAAAAACCACGTGCGCGGGTGTACTCTAGTCGCGTGAAGAAGTGCCAGATATGCGGCAAACGGGCGTCGATGTTCCTGACGCAAATTGTGAACGGGCAGGTTTCCGAGCTTGCTCTCTGCGAGTCATGTGCCCGCGCCAAGGGGCTTTTTGACCCGCAATCCCTCACATTTGCAGAAAAATTCTTCCCGGAGGAATTCAAGCAGCGTGTGGACAAACTGGTGCGCGAGCTGACAGGAAATGCAGAAACAGCATCCGAACCGGCCCCGCCCATGAGCATGTTCAACCGCTGCCCGGTGTGCGGATTCAGCGTGGATAACTACCGGAATACCGGCCACCTGGGCTGCCCGGATTGCTACAAGGTCTTTGCGCGTGAGCTTGACCCCACCGCTGAGATTGAGGACGCACCGGAAACCGAGGCTCCGGCGCTCACCCGGGCACGCCTGCAGAAGGAATTGCAGCAGGCCATTGAGCGCGAGAACTACGAGCGCGCCGCCCAGCTGCGCGACCAGATTAACGCCCTGACCGACGCCGACGCATGAAAATCAACACTCTATTAAAAGCCCCTTCCAACTGGGCGCCCACACGGAATGATTCCGATGGCGTCATCATGGGCAGCATTGTCCGCATGGTGCGTAACCTGGCAGGCTTTCCCTTTCCCGGGTGGAGCACGGCAGAGAGCCGCGCAGCCGTGGCAGAGCGCGTTCTACCCGTTATCAAGAATATACAGGGATTCAAGACTGCATTCTGCGCTGAGCTCAGCCAGCTGAGCTATGGGCAGCGCCGCGCCCTCCTGACCCGCAAGCAACTCACCCCCTGCATGGCAGCCCGCCAGGACGGGTGCCATGTCATCATTCCGCAGCGCCGCCGCACTGTTCTGATGGTCAATGAGGAGGAACACATCGTAGTTCACTCTTTCCAGGATGGGTTGAATCTGAAGAAAGGTATCAGGGAAATGCAGCAGCTGGCGGACCAGCTGGAGGATGAGCTGGAGATTGCCTACTCCCACCAGCATGGGTACCTGACCAGCATTCCCTCCGAAGCCGGCGACGGTCTGCAACTGTACAGCCTGCTGCACCTGCCGGGGCTCACCTGCGCCAACATGATGAACCAGGTTACCAAGGCTCTGGAGAAGCTGCACGTCAGCATTTCCCCCTACTATTCCGACACCCAGGACGACACGGGGCACCAGTACGTGCTTTACTCCATTCCCGGACCGGAGGACACTGTGGATGAAATGCTGGATAACTTCGAAAACATCATCATGCACCTGGTGCGGCGCGAGCAGCAGGTGCGCCGCAAACTGCTGGTGGATTCCAACCAGCACCTCCAGGACGCCATAGGGCGCGCCTACGGGCTTCTGACCAACTGCCTGCGACTCAGCATGAAGGAGCTGCGCGACACCATCTCCCTGCTCCGGCTCGGCACGCTACTCGGTATCATCCGCTGGGAGGAGGAAGAGAAGGATATTCTCATAGCCCTGAACACCATTTCAGAGGAGCAGGCCTGCCTCACCGGCCTGGCAGAAGATAATGGCACCCCCAACCTTTTCCAACAACGTGCCCGGACTGTCCGGGAATTCTTACACAACCACCCTCACTATTTCTCTGAATCATGAACAATAATTTTACACCACGCGCCCAGCAGGTGCTGAATATCGCCCGCCGAGAGGCCGACCGTTTTCACCACAACTACATTGGCGCGGAACATGTGCTCCTGGGGCTGCTGAAGCTCGGCCAGGGCGTTGCCATCAGCGTGATGGAAAACGCAGGCGTGGACATTGCAGACCTCACCAGCAAGATTGAACAATCCATTGTACCCGGCTCCTCGGCAAGCGAAGGGTCTCTGCCCTACACGCCCCGCGTACGCAAGATGCTCATCCAGGCAGGCGAGGAAGCCCAGAAACTGCGCCACACCTACGTGGGTACAGAACACCTGCTGCTGGCTATGCTGAAGGATGAGGACGGTCTGGCCTGGCATAGTCTGGTTTCCTGCGGCCTTAGCTATGATTCCGTGCGCCGCGGTGTCATGGAAGAAATCAACCCCGGTTTCGGTGTTGATTCGCAGAACAATGGCGATATTCCCCCGATGAATGGCGGTGGCCCCGGCGGTCCCCGCCGGGACGAGGAGGAAGAGGAAGACAGCAATGCCTTCCTGCACCACCACGCCGCGGGCAAAAACACGGCTTCCTACAACAACCGCTCCAACACCCCCGCACTGAGCGCCTTTGGCCGCGACCTCACGGCACGTGCTGCAGCAGGTGAGATGGACCCCGTCATTGGCCGCCAGCCGGAGCTGGAACGCGTTATCCAGATTCTCTGCCGCCGCACCAAGAACAACCCGGTGCTGCTGGGTGAAGCCGGCGTGGGCAAGACTGCCATCGTGGAAGGTCTTGCGCAGCAGATTTCCCGTGGAGATGTGCCGGAATTCCTGATTGGCAAGCGACTCATCTCGCTGGATATGGCACTCATGGTGGCCGGAACCAAATACCGCGGCCAGTTCGAGGAGCGTCTGAAGGCTGTGATGGATGAAATCCGCAAGGAGAAGAACATCATCCTCTTCATTGATGAGATTCACACCCTCATCGGTGCCGGTTCTGCTGAGGGCACCATGGATGCCTCCAACATCATCAAACCCGCTCTTTCCCGCGGTGAGATGCAGGCCATCGGCGCCACCACGCTCAACGAATACCGCAAGCACATCGAGAAGGATGCCGCTTTTGAACGACGTTTCCAGCAGGTGCAGGTAAACGAGCCTTCTGTAGAGGACACTATTCTCATCCTCAAGGGGATTGCACCGCAATACGAGAAGCACCACCACGTGCACTACACCCCCAAGGCTCTCGAATGCGCAGCCAACCTCTCCAAGCGCTACCTGACTGGGCGATTCCTGCCGGATAAGGCTATTGACCTGATGGACGAGGCAGGCTCCCGCCTGCGAGTTGCCCGCATGACCCGCCCGGCCGATATCAAGCGCGAGGAGGAGACACTCCGCACGCTCGAGGAAGATAAGGCCGCCGCGGTAGAGAATCAGGATTTTGAGGCAGCAGCACGCCTGCGCGATGAAATCAGA
The DNA here is from genome assembly GCA_017546445.1 of Akkermansia sp. GTDB lineage: Bacteria > Verrucomicrobiota > Verrucomicrobiia > Verrucomicrobiales > Akkermansiaceae > Akkermansia. The sequence continues at coordinate 17,810 of JAFYWX010000043.1, forward strand.
GCCCTGCAGCAGAAAATCACCTCCTCCGTCAACGGCTGGAAGAGCGAGGTGGATTCCACCTACATTGAGGTAACGGAAGACGACATCATGGCGGTGGTTTCCAAGTGGACAGGTATTCCCCTGGCCCGCATGGAGGAAAAAGAAACGGAGAAACTGCTGCGCATGGAGGAGGAGTTGAAGAGCAAGGTGATTGGCCAGGATATTGCCTGCTCTGCCATTTCCCGCGCTCTGCGCCGTAGCCGCGCAGATATCAAGGACCCGCGCCGACCCATCGGTTCATTCCTCTTCATGGGCCCCACGGGTGTGGGCAAAACCTATCTGGCGCGCAACCTGGCTGAAATCATGTTCGGCACAGCAGAGGCGCTCATCCAGGTGGACATGAGCGAGTACATGGAGAAATTCAGCACAAGCCGCCTCATCGGCTCGCCTCCCGGCTACGTGGGGCACGACGAAGGCGGACAGCTCACGGAGCGTATCCGCCGCCGCCCGTATGCCGTTATTCTGTTTGATGAAGTGGAGAAGGCGCACCCGGATGTGATGAATCTGCTGCTGCAGGTGCTGGAGGAAGGGTGCCTGACCGACTCCATGGGCCGTAAGGTGAACTTCAGCAATACCATCATCATCCTCACTTCGAATGTGGGCGCCAGCCAGGCCAGCCAGCAGAGCACCATGGGCTTTGGTGCCGCCAGCAGCGACACATGCGACTACGACACCTTGAAGGAGAAAATCTCCGAGGCGGCAAAGAAGCATTTCCGCCCGGAATTCATCAACCGCTTTGATGAACTGATTGTCTTCCGCATGCTTGACCGCCCCGACCTGGAGAAAATTGTGGAACTGGAAGCCCGGAAGCTCATCCGCCGCCTGGCCGACAAGCAGATTACGCTCACACTCAGCCAGGATGTCATCAGCATGCTGGTGGACAAGGGCTACGATCCGCAGTACGGCGCACGCCCCATGCGCCGCGCCATTGAGCGCATGCTGGAAGACCCCATTGCAGAAGCAATTCTGCGTGGAGAACTGGCAGCCGGCTGCATGAGCCGGGCCGTGCGTGGCAACGATGGCTCCGATATCTCCTTTGAAGCCGATGCTCCCGCGCCTGCACCCAAAAAGCGGACGCGACGCAAGCGTGAAAGCTGAAGCATAAAAAAGGAGCAGGTCCCAGGGGCCTGCTCCTTTTTTTGAATTAAATCGGTATCACTGCACCCACTTGCCAGCACCGGCAGGCAGTTTGCCTTCACCCACGGGCTGATAACGGGTGGATTCCGTATTCCCCCACATGGGCACGCCGAAAGCTTCCCGCCAATAGCGGCTCATGCTGCGACCAGTGTAGCAGCCATAGCTCCAGCACTCTGCATCCGGGGCAAAAATATTCTTGTCAATCTTGGTGGCAAGGTCCTTCTCATGCATCCAGGCGGTGGAGGCAGCCATGACCGAGTTGCTGTAATCCAGCATAAAGGCATGCGGATTACTGTGGCCGAAGTAATAAAAGGCGGTCACCTTGTCCTTCTTATTACGGGGCGCCTTGTTAATGGCCTGGTAGGCAGCATCAGCGGAATCAACAAACTTCAGGCGCACCTTGCGCTTGGCTGCGGTTTCGCGGATTCGGGAAATATAATCTATCTGATTTTCCTTACCGCGGGTCACATAGGAGGGCCGAAACACAATCCACACAATATCACGCTTCGGGTCCTTTGCCTGGACGGCATCAATATACACCGTGGAGGCACGCACAAAATTGGCCCACCAGTTATCATGCGCGGAGGGACCGCGGAAATTTTCCCAGGAACGCAGAGCGACACCACCACACAACACCACCTCTACAGCCTGACTCAGAGCAGATGTTGCCAGAAGAGCCGCAAGCAGAACATTTCGCATCAAATTCATGTCGGGCATGAAGCATACAGCAATCACCAGCTGCTGTCAAGGCTCCAGCATGCGTCAGCGGTATGAAAAGACTTGATATGTGACCTCAAAAAGAGTAGAATCGGCGCGTCATGACTGAATTGCCCAAGGCTTACGAACCCACTTTAGTTGAAGAAAAATGGCAGACCCGTTGGATATCAGAGGGTTGCTTCCACGCAGACCCCAGCTCCGACAAGCCCGCCTATAGCATCGTAATCCCCCCGCCCAATGTGACAGGTGTGCTGCACATGGGCCACGTGCTGAACAATACAATTCAGGATATTCTTGCCCGCCGCGCCCGCCAGGAAGGTAAGGAAGTGCTCTGGCTGCCCGGCACCGACCACGCAGGTATTGCCACCCAGGCCCGCGTGGAAAAGGAACTGGCCAAGGAAAATCCGCCCCGCACCCGCTTCGATGTAGGCCGCGAGGATTTCGTGAACATGGTATGGGAGTGGAAGGATAAACACGGCGGTATCATCATCAACCAGCTCAAGAAGCTCGGCTGCTCCTGCGACTGGGAGCGCGAGCGCTTCACCATGGACGACGTATACGCCCCGGAGGTTGCCCGTGTGTTCACCGAGCTGTTCAACGAAGGTCTCATCTACCGCGGTCACCGCATGGTGAACTGGGATCCCGTTCTCCTTACCGCTCTTTCCGATGAAGAGGTCATCATGACCCCCTCCAAGAGCAAGCTTTACACCATCCGCTACAAGCTGGCAGACGGCAGCGGCCAGCTGCTGGTTTCCACCACACGTCCGGAAACCATCATGGCTGACGTAGCCGTAGCTGTTAACCCGAAGGATCCCCGCTTCTCCCACCTGATTGGCAAGACGGTCATCCGCCCGCTGTGCGATGCCGAAATTCCGATTATTGCTGATGACCACGTGGAAATCGATTTCGGTACCGGCGCCCTCAAGATTACCCCGGCTCATGACCGCACCGACTTTGAGGTGGGCATGAAGAACAACCTGGAGATTATCGACGTGCTGACCGCTGACGGCCACATCAACTGCCCGGGCTGCCCCGAGCTGCACGGTCTGGATCGCTTCGTGGCTCGTGAGAAATCCATCGAAATCATTGAGGCCAAGGGCCTGCTCGAGAAGGTGGAAGAATACGAGAATAACGTGGGTATCTCCCAGCGTTCCGATGTGCCGATTGAACCGCGCCTGAGCATGCAATGGTTCCTGAAGTACCCCTGCGTGAAGGAGGCTGCCGAGGCCGTGGCCAATGGCGATATCGTGTTCCGCCCTGCCCACTGGGCCAAGACCTACGCCCACTGGCTGGAGGGAATTCAGGACTGGTGCATTTCCCGCCAGCTGTGGTGGGGGCACCGCATCCCGGTGTGGTACCGCAAGGAGAAGGCTGCAGAACTGCAGGCTGCCACCAAGCTGGATGCCCAGGACGCCGCCGCCGGCGATATCTATGTGGGCGTAGAGCCCCCCGCAGACCCGGAGAACTGGGTGCAGGACGAGGACGCGCTGGATACCTGGTTCAGCAGCTGGCTGTGGCCCTTCTCCACCATGGACAAGGAATGCCTGGCCAAGTTCTACCCCACCAGCGACCTGGTGACCGGCCCGGATATCATCTTCTTCTGGGTGGCCCGCATGATTATGGCCGGCTACCGCTTTGCAGGCGGCAAGCCCTTCGGCAACGTATTCTTCACCTCCATTGTGCGTGACCTGCTGGGCCGCAAGATGAGCAAGAGCCTGGGCAACAGCCCCGACCCGCTCGACCTGATTGCCAAGTACGGCGCCGACGGTCTGCGTTTCGGTCTGATGCGCATCTCCCCCACCGGTACCGACGTCAAGTTCGACGAGAAGCAGATTGAAGAAGGCAAGAACTTCGCCAACAAGCTGTACAACGCAGCCCGCTTCCGTATGATGCAGGGTGCAGCAAGCACTGAGCCGGCTCCGAAGTTCACCGCTGTTCACATCGACATCCTCTCCAAGCTGAAGGACCTGCACGCCACCGTGGCAGAAGGCCTCAGCAAGTACGAGTTCAACACCTACACGCAATCCCTCTACTCCTTCTTCTGGAACGAGTATTGCGCCCTCTTCCTGGAGGCTGTGAAGAATGACCTGCGCGACGGCGACCCGGCAGTGAAGAATGCCACGCTGTACACGATGGATACTGTGCTGCGCCACTATCTGGCTCTGCTCGCTCCCATCATGCCGCATATTGCAGAAGAACTATGGGCAAGCCTTGGCTTCTCCAAGGACGGCCAGCCTCTCATGAGTACCACCCTGCCCCAGGCTGACGCACTGCTCGCCGGTCTGGACAGCACCGAAATCTCTAAGGCTCGCGCCACGGCTACCGCTCTGTACGACACAGCCAACAAAGCCCGTAACCTGAAGGCCGAATACAACCTGGCCACTAACCGCAAGGTGAAGTTCGTGCTGAAGCCGGCTCTGCCTGTCAACGATGACCTTGCCGCTCGTCTGGCTCTGCTGGCTGGCGCTCAGACCGCCGAAGTGAATGCCACCTACGAGGCCCCCAAGGGCACCCCGACCGCCCTCACTCCGCTTGGTGAACTCTTCCTGCCGCTTGAAGGTCTGGTTGACGTGGACGCTGAACGCACCCGCATCACCAAGGAGCTGGAAAAGATGGCCAAGGAAATCGCCAAGAGCCAGGCCAAGCTCGGCAATGCATCCTTTGTGGACCGTGCCCCTGCCGCCGTGGTAGAACAGGAACGGGCCCGCCTTGAGGAATGGGAGGCAAAGACCGCCCAGCTTCAGGCCATGCTCAGTGCTCTCGTATAAGATAATTCACCACCATTCACTCTTAGCTTTATGAATTCGGAGGCTTTTGAGAAACTCACCCCGCAGGAGCGCGAAGAACTCGCGCTCTGCGGGATACATTCCGCTGAGCAGCTGAAGAACAGCACACTCGCTCAGCTGATTCGGGATTTACAGCAGGCTAAGCGTTTCTTTCCTGGGAAAAACTTCACCCTGACAGAGGAACGGCTCAGCAAGTTCTTCCTCGAATCACCAGCAGAGACTTCTTCTGTAACCATGCAGCAGAGCTTCCCCGGGCAGCGCAGCGCAATGCCGACAACCGGCTACAGGAGCCGTTCTCCCAGGGTTCCGGCAGACCCGGATTTTGCGTCGGACAAGCAGAACAATGTCATCATGCACAGTCCGGTGCGTTGCACGCATTCATTCATTTCCTTCACTGCGGCATTTTTCACGCTTTTTCTGATTGTGCCTCTGGCAAGCATCATTGTGTTCCCGGTGCTGATGGCAACAGACAGATTACCCCAGATTCCGCTCGAAATATTGGCCGTCTGCATATTTGTTGTTCCTTGCCTGGTTTACCTGCTCTTTGCTCATAAGGCAACCTGCCCGGTGTGTCACATGCGCATTTTCAGGTTCTCCCACTATAACCGCAACCGCGCGGCTCATTATCTGCCGCTTCTTGGATACAATTTCACCACAGCCCTGCACCTGATTTTCTTCCTGCGCTACAACTGCCCAGGTTGCGGCACACCGGTGAAGCTTACGGGTGTCAAGGGACACAGAACCCATTGCTGATAAACATGAGAAGCCTCCTCTTCTCTTTCTTTCTGGCGGGATGCGCGTTCTGCGTATCTGCCCAGGATGCGCCGTCAAATCACGTTGATATGACGGCGCAAATCCTGGACTTCCTCTCGCGCACCGAACTTTGTCTCAACTCCTGCACGGATGAAGCCTCGGCGAAAGCCGCTATCCCCCAGCTCCATCTACTCAAGCAGGAATGCGACAAGCTGGTCGCGTCACAAAAGGCGCTTCCCGAGCCCACCGTGCAGGATTACATGGCTGTGCAACACCAGATGGAGTCCTTCAACACCATCTGGAAGGCTATCCGTAATCAGATTGAACGCATGCAGTCGGAAGGACTGATGAGCCCGGAAATCGCCGCAATTCTCCTCATTTCCCCCGATTCTACCCATACCACGCATCGGGACTGAAAACTTTTTTTGTTCACAAAAACACAAGATGTGGCACCATTTCGATTTTTTTGCCACAACATGAACACCTCCACCGGAAATCGTTAGGATGGGCTGAAATTTTGGGCTTGCATAAATTACGCAAAGCCGTAATATCATACCTGAACAGCCCACCTGATTATGACCAGAAGTCAAAGAAAACTCGCAGAAATTCAGCAGGAGCAGGATGTACAGAATCTGACGGATTTTGTATTATTTTCTCAGCGCAGCTGCATTTTGCGCCTCTCTCCGGCGTTGACGAAAGGTAAGGTATCTTTCCCTCAGTTTTTCCTTCTTGCCTATCTTGCCGAGGAAGAATGCTTGTCCATGAGCAATATTGCCAAAATGATGGGACATTCCACAGCAGCAGCCACAGGCATGATTGACAAATTGCAGGAGCTGGGGCATCTGAAGCGCTACACCGCAGCTGCAGACCGACGCAAGATTATGGTGCGTATCACCGACCAGGGGCGCGAACTCGTGGCCCAGATGCGCGAGAACATCGCCGCAGATCTTGCGCAGATGATGTCTCGCGAAGATTCCGATTACACCATGGGCTCAGCCCGCCGGGTCATCAGCCGCCGCGCCGCAGCCCACAAGCAATAAATCTGATTTTTTTAGAGCACATGAGCACATATTCCCCAGATTATCTGAAGGTTCTCAACGATTATCCTGAGAATTTCGCACGCTTTATCACCCGCGTTCCCGGCATTCCCACCAGCACCGACCGGATGTCAGTCATCAGCGCGCTTACCCCCACGCATGAGGCAGTGCTTGAGGAAGGCGGTATTGCCCCCAAGATGCTGCGCCGCGCCCAGCAGGTTCACGGCAATAAGGTAGCCCTGGTAGGCGATATTGGTTGCTCCTATCCCGTTGAAGGGGTAGACGGTCTTATCTGCGGTGGCAAGGCAGACTGTTGTCTGGGCATTTATGTGGCAGACTGTGCCGCCATCTGGATTTATGACCCGGTAACCCAGAGCCGCGGCTTGATTCACTCCGGCAAGCTGGGCACGCAGCAGAATATCGTAGGCGAAACGCTCACTGCCATGTATAAGATACTGGGAGTGCAGGCAAGCGACTGCATCGCAGTCATCTCCCCCTGCATTCGACCGCCGCATTACGAGGTGGATATTGTAACCAAGATTAAGCAGGAGCTCGTTGATGCAGGCGTTGCCGCAGAGAACATTACAGATTCCGGCTTAGACACCGCTGCAGATTTGGAGTCTTTCTACTCCTACCGCATCGAGAAGGGTAACACCGGCCGCATGCTGGCACTCTTCGGTCGGAATCCGGCAGCAGAGGATGCTGAGTAAATGACAGATTCCCCCAAAAAAACGCTGCGCCGGGAGGCTTTGAGGCGGCTCAAACTAGCCGCCGAAGCCGACCCGGCGCAACTTCGTTCTGCGAAGCTTCGCCGCAAGCTGGCCTCTCACCTGGAAGGGGATGCAAAGACAGTGGCCATCTACGCACCGCTTCCGCACGAGGTGAACCTGCTCCCCCTTCTGCAGGAATACCCCCTGCACCGTTTTGTCTTTCCACTCTGCATGCCGGAGCATCAGTTGGAATTCCGTCACGTGCAGGACACCGCACGCGACATGCGACCAGGCGCCATGAATATCCCGGAACCCGCGGCGCACACCGTTGCGGTGAAGCCGGAGGAAATTGACCTGCTCATCGTGCCCGGCGTGGCCTTTACCCGGCAGGGCGAACGCATGGGATACGGCGGCGGGTACTACGACCGCTTTATCCCGCGCTGCACCAGGGCGCGAGTGCTGGCGCTCGCCTTTGAGGAGCAGATATACGATGTGTTGCCCACGGAAGAGCACGATTTACGCATTCCCTTAATCATTACAACCGGGTGACTAGAATTCGGCTTTTCATCTGCCGCCAGCTATGTTAGCATACGCGCATGCCCAGTGTATTGATTAAAACTTACGGCTGCCAGATGAATGAGCGCGACTCCGAACAGGTAGCCAGCATGTTCCTGTCCGGCGGTTATGAGCTCACCAAGGATGAGGCAGAGGCCGATGTCATCCTTATCAACACCTGCTCTGTCCGCGAAAAGGCCGAGCTGAAAGCACTGGGTAAAATGGGGCTGCTCTGCGCCCGCCCCACCGCCAAGCCCTGGGTGGTATACGGTTTCATGGGATGCATGTGCCAGAGCCGCGCCGCCTCCCTTTTTCGCGATGTGCCGCGTCTGGACATTGTGACCGGCACCCAGCAGTACCACAATGTATACAAGCTTTGCAACCGACTGCTGCGCAGCCGTCTGGGGCAGCCGCATTTCGAACCCATCCGCCGCGGTGCACACATCTGCGCCACGCAGCAGGAGGAAGGGTTCCAGAATGAAATCCGCGACCACCTGCCGCCCTCCGGCAACTGCACCGCATTCGTTTCCATCATGCAGGGCTGCGAGATGCGCTGCTCCTACTGCATTGTGCCCAGCACCCGTGGCGCAGAATGCAGCCGGCCTGAGGCAGATATTCTGCAGGAAGTGCGTGAACTCGTGGACCGCGGCGTGAAGGAAGTCACCCTGCTGGGGCAGATTGTGAACCGCTACGGCAAGGATGAGCCGGTTATCAATGGTCGCGGCGCCTTTGTGCGACTGCTGGAAAAGCTGAATGACATGGACGGTCTGGAACGCATCCGCTTCACCAGTCCGCACCCCATCGGTTTCCGCCAGGATCTGGTGAACGCCTACACCTACCTGCCCAAGCTGTGCAGCCACATTCATTTCCCCATGCAGAGCGGCAGCGACCGCATTCTGCAGCTCATGCGCCGTCCGTACAAGAATGAGAAATACCTGCGCCTCTGCGAGGCCATGCGCGAGGCACGACCGGACCTGGCCATTACCACTGATATCATTGTTGGCTTCCCGGGAGAAACGCACGAGGACTACCTCGAGACCAAGGCCGCAGTGGAGCGCATCCAGTTCGATAACGCCTTCGTGTTCCAGTACTCCCCGCGTCGCGACACCGTGGCCGCCGCCATGGACAACCAGATTTGTCTGCGAGTGAAGGAAGAACGCAACCACGACCTGCTGGAAGCGGTGAATCGCATCGCCGTGGCCCGAAATCAGGCACTAGTCGGTACCAACCAGACCATCCTGGTGGAAGGCCCCAGCAAGAACAACCCGGATCGTCTCCAGGGCCGCACCTCCCAGAACAAGCCGGTCATTATTCCGGGCAACACAGCCGAGGTGGGCACGCTGGTTCCCGTGCGCATCACGGAATGCACCGGATTCACCCTCTATGGTGAGGTTGTATGAGATTTATTCTCACAGCATTTCTCTTCCTGAGCGCTGTATTATCTGCGGCCGATTTTCCGTGGAGTCAGGCAGCTCCGGAGCACATCCGGCAGGCAGCCGTGCTGCCGGATAGGGTCATGGATGAAACGCCTTGCAACTGGCGCCCCATCCTCAGCCAGATATTCCCGCCTATGGTAAAGCAATGCCGCACTGCGCGCGAAGCCGCGTTGCACATTGCCGCCAACATCGGCGCCGTGACGGGGGCCTACTATTCCACAGAGCGCCGCAAACACAACATGAACGCGCTGGAGGCCCTGGCAGAGAAAAAGATTTCCTGCACCGGCCAGAGTATATTGCTGGTGTGCGCCTTGCGTTCCGTGGATATTCCCGCGCGCGCCGTAGGCGTGCACACCTGGAACCATATTGAAGGCAACCACACCTGGGCAGAGGCCTGGATTGATGGAGAATGGCAGATGATTGAGTTCAATGAGCATGATTTCAACACCCCCTGGGTCATGGAATACGTCGGCATGCTCAATCCGCTCAATCCCTTTCAACGGGTGCGCGCCGCCATGCCCGGCGGTGCCATCTCCTGGTGGCCCCGCGAGTTTGCTGCGCGGAAGAATCTGCCCAATTTCCAGGCAGAGGACGTAACGGAGCATTACCTCATCAAAGCCCGCAGATGGTACACGCATGCCGGCATTCCGGAAAACACACAGCGCATCCTGATTGACCTGCAGCCGCGGCAGGCGGAGGCTCCCGTCGTCGAAATCGTGGATGAAATGGACCGCGTAATTTCCTCTGGCAGGCTCCCCACGCTCCGGGATGATGTACGGTACCTGACGCGTCTCAACATGCCGAGAGAAGGCACACACTACCTGCGCCTTCAGGGCACAGAAGAACGGGCTGAGCTCGCGCCCAGCCCGGCTCCGGTTCAAATCTTACGCATTGAGCTTTAATTGGCGTATCGTTTCAGCTCAAGAGCCTGAGCAGCAGAAGCCATTTCGGCCTTATGCTTGCTCTGCCCCTCGGCGCAGCCCAGTTCCCTGTCATTCCACATCACGCGGGCGCGGAAGGGGCCGGCCGGTTTGTTTTCATCCACCAGCTCCACAACATATTTCGGGCCCTGCCCGTTGATAGCCTGCAAAGTCTCCAGGAGCTCACCTTTGTAATTGATGGAAATGAGGGTGTGGGCCACCTCCAGACTCGCCTCGAGCAGATGCAGGGAAACCTTACGGGCGGCGTTATAGTTGGAATCCATCATCACCGCACCAATCACACTCTCGAAAGTGTTGGCAAGTATGGAAAGCGCCGAGCGGCCACCGGTTTTCTCCAGCTGCGGGCTCATCTGCAGCTGTTCACCCCAGCCCAGCTTGCCGCAAAGCTCCGCCAGATGAGCACGACTCACAATAGCGGAGCGCATCTTGGTCAGCAAGCCCTCATCCGCTTTGGGGTAGCGGGCAAAGAGCTCGCGGCTCACCACCAGCTCCAGTACGGCATCACCCAGGAACTCCAGGCGTTCGTAATTCAGGTTGGTAATGCGCTTCTGGTCAACACTCGGATGCGTAAGGGCCTGCCTCAGCCATGTTTCATCTGTAAACACATAATTCAGGCTTTCTTCAACCGCAGTTCTATCCATGCGCAGCATTCTACCACACATCCCCTCGCTTGGCTAGCGTAAATTGGGGGTATTCACTCTGTCATGTGCCCGATTTCGCTTGATTTGCGGGCATTTTGGGGGTAGAATCGCGCGCATGAGCACAGAGGAGAAAAAAGACTTCATCCGCGACATGGTAGCCAAGGATCTGGCAGAGGGATACTGCGAGGTACCGATTACACGTTTCCCCCCGGAGCCGAACGGTTATCTGCACATCGGCCACGCCAAGGCCATCTGCCTGGATTTCGGTCTTGCCAAGGAATATGCCCACCTCGGGGCTGTGTGCCACCTGCGTTTCGACGACACCAACCCCTGCAAGGAGGATATCGAATTCGTCAACTCCATCCAGGAGGATATCCACTGGCTCGGATTCGACTGGGGCGAGCACCTGTACTGGGCTTCCAACATCTTTGATTTTTACTACGATTGCGCCGTGCATCTCATCAAGAACGGCCTGGCTTACGTGGACCTGCAGGACCGCGAGACCATGCGTCTGCAGCGTGGCAATCTGGTAACGCCCGGCGTGGAGTCCCCTTACCGCAACACCTCTGTGGAGGAGAACCTGGCACTCTTCGAGGCCATGAAGCGCGGTGATTATGCGGAGGGTGCCGCTGTTCTGCGTGCCAGGATTGACATGACCAGCAGCAACATGAACATGCGCGACCCGGTGATTTACCGCATCTCCTACGACCACCACCACAACACGGGCAACACCTGGTGCATCTACCCGATGTACGACTTCGCCCACCCGCTGGAGGACGCCTACGAGCACATCACCCACTCCCTCTGCACGCTGGAGTTCGAAAACCACCGCCCGCTGTACGAATGGGTTATCGACAACTGCCCCGTGCCCGCCAAGCCCAAGCAGCGCGAGTTCTCCCGCCTCAACATCACCTACACCGTGATGAGCAAGCGTAAGCTGCGCCAGATGGTGGAGGAAGGCTACGTGGCCGGTTGGGACGACCCCCGCATGCCCACTATCTGCGGTATGCGCCGCCGCGGTTATCCCGCCAAAGCCATTGTAGACTTCTGCGAAGGTGTGGGCATCACCAAGTTCAACGGCAACACCGACGTGGCACGTCTCGAAAACGCTGTACGCAATGAGCTGAATGCTGAGGCTGAGCGCCGCATGGCTGTGCTCAAGCCCCTCAAGCTTGTGCTCACCAATGTGCCCGACGACTTCGAGGAAGAGGTTGAAGTGGTCATCAACCCCGAGAAGCCGGAGCTGGGCAACCGCAAGCTCATACTCACCAGGGAAGTGTGGATTGAGCAGGAGGACTTCATGGTGGAGCCGCCCAAGAAGTACAAGCGCCTTTCTCCCGGCGCCTGTGTGCGTCTGCGCGGTGGCTACTGCATGATTTGCACCGGCTACACCGCCGATGCCGAGGGCAACGTGACCGAGGTTCAGGCCGAAATTATCCCCGGCACCGTGGGTTCCAACCCTCCGGAAGGCATCAAGTGCAAGGGTGCTATCCACTGGGTATCTGCCAAATACGGGGTGAAGGCAGAGGTGCGTCTCTACGACCGTCTGTTCAAGGACGAAGCCCCGGATGCCAATGAGGAAGGTTTCCTGGCCTCCCTGAATGCCGATTCCCTCACCGTGCTGACCGATGCCGTGGTGGAGCCCGCTCTGGCCAATGCCCCTGCCGAGTTCCTGTGCCAGTTCGAGCGCACCGGTTACTTCGTGGCCGACCGCTACGACCATAGCGCCGAGCACCCCGTGTTCAACCGCTCCGTGGGCCTGCGTGACTCCTGGGCAAAGATGAACAAGTAATCCCGCCACATGAAGCACATCGAATTCACCGCCACGAACGGCTCTTTCGATATCAACGATTTCATCAATCGTTGTGATGCCGCCACCATGGGCGAAGAACTTCCCCCTGCTCCGGCTCCCAAGCCGGAGGCAGAGGAGATGATGCCGCCCTGCTCCGTTCCGGTGGCTGATGGCACAGACCCCATCATCTACTCCCCGCTGGAAGAGGTCATTGCTGACCTGCGCATGGGCAAACTCATCCTGATGACGGATGATCCCCACCGTGAGAATGAAGCCGACCTCGTCTGCGCCGGGCAGTTTGCCACACCGCAGAACATCAACTTCATGGCCATTCATGCCCGCGGTCTCATCTGCGTGCCCATGGCTCCGGAACGTGTGGATGGTCTGGGCCTGCCCATGCAAGCCCAGCACAACACGGAAAAGCACCACACAGCCTTTACCGTGAGCGTGGATGCCAAGGAAGGCACCACCACCGGCATCAGCGCTTTCGAACGGTCCATCACCACCATGAAGCTGGCCGACCCCAAGGCCAGCCTGGATGACTTTGTGCAGCCCGGCCACTGCTTCCCGCTGCGTGCTGTAGAGGGTGGTGTCATCCGCCGCGCCGGCCATACGGAGGGTACTGTGGACATGATGCGCATTGCCGGACTGGAGCCCGTGGGCGTATGCTGTGAAATCATGAAGGAAGACGGCACCATGGCCCGCCTTGGCGAGCTGGGCTCCTTCCAGAAGAAGTTTGGTCTGAAGGCCTGCTCCCTGGCTCAGATTATTGAGCACCGCCAGCACACGGAAAAACTGGTGGAGCGTGAGGAAAAGGTTAAGCTGCCCACCGATTTCGGTGATTTCGATTGCTATTCCTATCATTCCAAGGTAGACGGCAAGACGCACCTTGCCCTGGTGCGCGGTGAAATCAGCCCGGATAAGCCGGTGCTCTGCCGCGTGCACAGCGAGTGCCTTACCGGCGATGTTTTTGCCAGCCGCCGCTGCGACTGCGGCAGCCAGCTGCACGCCGCCATGCGCCAGATTGCCCAGGAGGGCGGCATCCTTCTCTACCTGCGCCAGGAGGGCCGCGGCATTGGCCTTGCTGCCAAGCTGCACGCCTACAAGCTGCAGGAACAAGGCTACGACACGGTAGATGCCAACATCAAGCTTGGCTTTGCCCCCGACCTGCGCGACTACGGAGTGGGTGCCCAGATTCTGCGCGACCTCGGGGTGCGCCACCTGCGCCTGCTCACCAACAATCCGCTCAAGATTCAGGGCCTCTCCGGCCACGGGCTGGATGTGGTGGAGCATGTGGCCATCTCCATTCCCGCGCACGAGGATAACCAGCATTACCTCGATACCAAGCGCGACCGAATGGGACACCTTATCTGATTCTCAAATTTCAGACTGGCGCGGGCATCCGCGCCAGTTTTTTTCGCTTGCGCCCGGGGGGCGAATCTGGTACCCTCTTGCCGCTCCCCCGACTATGGCAGAAAAATTCGACATCAACAGCCTCAATGCCGCCCAGAAACAGGCGGTGCAGACCCTGAATGGCCCGGTGCTCATCCTGGCCGGTGCCGGTACCGGCAAAACCCGCACCGTTACCTGCCGTATTGCCAACATGATTGAGAAGGGAGTGAATCCGCGCGGTATTCTTGCCCTCACCTTCACCAACAAGGCCGCCAACGAAATGGCCGACCGCGTGGCCGGGCTTGTGGACCGCAAATCTGCACGCGCCATGACGGTGTGTACTTTCCACTCGCTCTGCGTGCGTATCCTGCGCCAGGATATCGGCAAGCTGGGCTACAAGGAGAACTTCTCCATTTACACCGGCAGCGACCAGAGCGGCCTGCTCAAGCGCCTCATCATGGAATACGGCGCCCGACGCGAAAAGCTGGAGCCCGCCCAGGTGCTGGCCGAAATGTCGCGCGTGCGCAACAACGGGCTGGATGTGGATAACATCGAGGACACCCTCATCGCCGCCGTGGCCAAGGCCTACATGCGCGAGCTGAAGGCCCAGAATGCGGTGGACTTCGATGACCTGCTCATCCTCACAGAGCGTCTGTTGCGCTGTTATCCCACTATTCATGAAAAATGGAACAAGCGTTTCACCTACATCACCGTGGACGAGTTCCAGGACACCAACTCCCTGCAGATGAGCCTGCTGCGCCAGCTGGTGGGCCCGGAGCATAATGTGTGCGTGGTGGGCGATGATGACCAATCCATCTACGGATGGCGAGGGGCCCAGATTTCCAACATTCTGGATTTCGAAAGTTTCTTCCCGAACCCGACCGTCATCAAGCTGGAGGAAAACTATCGCTGCACGCGCCAGGTGCTGGATTGCGCCAACGCGCTCATCAAGCACAACGCCGGACGCCGCGACAAGACCCTGCGCACCAACAAGGACGGCGAATTCCCCGTGCGTCTCATGGCTATGCCCGGCTCCCAGGAGGAAGCCGAGTTCATCGCAGATGAGATTGAGCAGTTCCGCGCCCGCCAGAGTCTGCCGTGGGAGGCCTTTGCCATCCTTTTCCGCGCCAATGCGCAGAGTCGCGCACTGGAAATGGCCCTGCGCGAGCGCCATATCCCCTACCGCATGGTGGGCAGCAAGAGCTTCTTCGACCGCCGAGAGGTGAAGGACCTCATCAGCTATCTGCAGATGATGGATAACCCGGATGCCGACCTGCACCTGCTGCGTGTGCTCAACACCCCGCCGCGTGGCATCTCTGCCACCACCGCATCCTTTGCCATTGATTGGAGCCGCGACAACAAGAAGAGCATCTGGGCCACGCTGGTGGATTTATCATTCCTCACCGAATGCTCCACCCGCTCCCAGAACAGCATCGAGGCCTTCACCGAGCTGGTGACCCGCTACGGCACCGAGTTTGCCGCCAGCGAACGCCCCTTCGTCGATATCCTGCAGGATTTCCTGAACGAAACGGGCTACGAGGAATACATCGCCAAGAACTGCAAGACGGAGGAGGAGAGGATGCGCCGCCAGTCCGCCATTGACGACATCAAGGTAGCACTGCGCCAATTCTGGCTGCCCGGCCACAAGCTCACGGATTTCCTGTCCGGCATCTGTCTGGACGACAGCCGCGAGGAGGACGACATCGAAAGCAAGAGCGGTGTGTGCCTCATCACCATGCACGCCGCCAAGGGGCTGGAATTCCCGCAGGTATACATCGTGGGCGTGGAGGAAGGCCTGCTTCCGCACACCCGCTCGGTGGATGAAGGCAGCATGGACGAGGAACGCCGACTCTTCTATGTGGGTATCACTCGCGCCCGTGAACGACTCACCATGACCTACTGCGCCAAGCGCAGCCGCTACGGCCAGGAGGAACGCTGCCAGCCCTCCAGCTTCATTCATGAAATCCCGAAGCACATGTACGAGTTTGTGGACTACGACAAACTCATGAAATCCCCTGTCTCAGAGGATGAATGCGCCGATTTCTTCGCCTCCATGCGCGATTTGCTGTCCGAGGATTAACGCTTCAGCGGAAGATAATCTCATTCAGTCGGGCACCTGACTCCTTTTTAACGGAGATTTCGATGGTGCGGGTTCCCTTGGGAATGCTGTGATACAGCACGCCTCCGGAGCGTTTTTCAGTCTGGCCCGGGGTAATCTCAGCCTCGGCGCTGCCGACCAGAATCACCTGTCTGGTTGAGGTGGAGGGAACACCCATCTTGAAGCGGATGGTGCTGTGACTGCAATCCACAGAGGTGGAAAGGTCGGCATCGGTCAACCAGCGGGCATCCAGCCATTCGCCCGGGGGCGGCAGCAGCAGCTTGAAATCCTTTATCTTAATCTGCTGGGCTGTGCGGGAGGTGTTTGTCAGCACAAGCTTGCGCACACCATCTTTCAACACGTTGCCGCTGAGATGCAGAGCGGAGCCTCGCTGTTCTGCCTTCGGCTGGCTCTTGCGTCCATTGGTAGCATGCAGCTCTACCCGCCCCCATGTATTGATGCCCTGGTTCTCCAGATCAATAATGGCCTCGTGAGCAGGTACGCCGGCGGGAATGTTCAGCTCAATGCCCGCACCGCCGGGCAGCTGGTGAAACTCCATGATACGGTTGATGCCGATTTCTCTCTCCGTATCATTCACGGTAAGCCTTACTCCACGGATTCCGCTGGTGGCTGTAGGAATGACGGATGCTGCCTTACCGGACTTACCCTTGGCGACAGTCTTGTACAGCACTTTGTTCTGGTACTGAAGCACAGTCTCGATAAGCGGCATGAGGTGTTCTGTCCCCACAGTTACGCCCTGAACCGTGGTCACACCGCTGCCATTCCACTGGGGGCGCGTGGTCTTCTTCATTTCGGCCAGCGCATTGGTGGCCTTCAGAAAGGCGAGCAGCGGCTTCTTTTCCTTGGTGGAACAGGAATCCAGCAGCCGGTCACCCGCATCGCCCAGCATCTCAAACTGCTTGAACCAGGGCTGAATTTCCTTTGCCAGAGCTTCAGCAGAGCCCTCGGCCTTGCGCAGCGTCTTGCCGGCCTTGCGAATGGACTTGAACACTTTGCGTATGGCTTGCAGAGACTCCTCCGAAGCTCCCCCCTGCGATATCTGCTGGCGCAGAGCCTTGAGCTGGGGCGCAAGTGCGGCAGATTCCTCTCGGTAATATTCATGCACGTTGGGCAGCAAATTGCTGTTGTGGTCGCAGAAAAGCTGCATCTCCGCCTTATATTCGGGATAAAGCCGGGCGATACCGGCTTTCCACGTATCCTGAGAATCAAATCCGGAGATATTCCAGGTGTAATCCGCCACGCCGAACAGCCCCACCTTGCTGGCCTCAGCATGCTCCATGGGATTCGCCACAAATCCGCTCATCTGCTTCTTCATTTCCTCCTCAGTGCCGAGTCCATAGGTACGGCCCATGGAAAGGCGGTCGCGGCGGAAATCATTGCAGGGCCAGTTCCACCAGATGAAGGTGGGAGATTTAAGGAAGCGGTTCACCCATTTCTGCCCCTCCAGCTTGATATCGTGCACCACGGTATTACCCGTCCACATCATGAAGATATCCTTCGGCAGGCCATTGCCCATCTCTGTGAGGAACCCTTCATTGGTCCAGCCGCGATTGTATCCTGTGGGGCACATGATAAGCTCCTGGTTGGCATCCGGATGTTTGCGGATGAAGTTCTGCTGAATGTAGTTGCAGAGCTGCACCTGACGCGAAGCCTTGCCGATTTCGCCGTTTGAATCATCCACAAACACGCCGAAATCGCGAATACCGAGCTCATAGAGCTGCTGCAGCTTGGCACAGAGCTTGTCCATGTGCGGCTTACCATCCTGGTTACTCCAGTCGATGGTGTTAGCGGGGTGAATGGCCCAGAAGAATTTGACATGGTTCCTGCGCGCGTGAGCTACCACTTTTTTCAACGCTGCAGCCTTATCGGCGGGATACAGTTCATAGCATCCGGCACCGTGGTGGTAGGGGTCATCCTTGGGAGCGTAGATGTAGGTGTTCAGCTTGTTGCGTCCATAGAAATCCAGCTGAGCCAGACGGGCTTCTGTACTCCAGGGTATGCCGTAGTATCCCTCCACCACGCCGCGGTAAGGAATATCCGGCCAGTCAATAATAGTCCCCGTGGGCAATTTCCCTTTTTTTACAATCTCCTCCAGGGAGTCGCCCTGGTATGGTTCCTTATGTGCCGAACGAACGTGATTTTCACCCCGCAGCAGCTGACTGATGGTTTGTCTGGCATAGAAAAGCCCCGTCTCGTCATTGGCGTAAATCGTCAATTTGCCTGCGGCAATGGAAATGGCGTACCCCTCATCGACCTTGGGAAGCTTGTCCCAGATTCCGCCGCGGGAGTTCTTACCCCTCTTACGAACAGAGACCTCCTTGACGGTTGTATACTTGCCGCTGAGTTCCACCCGCTGCGGGCGCGGATAAACCGGAGATTCCGCGGCTGTTCCCAGAGAAGAACAACAGAGAGCCAGCGTCAGCGTAAGTAGAAAACCCTTCATCATGGCAGAGTGAGAAAAATAACAGGAACGACGGCCATTCTACCACATTGAAGCATAAAACCAAGAACAAACTAAATTCAGTGATTATACAGGTAGACAAAAAGTCGAGTAAAACCATGAATGGCAAGATAAATGATGACACACCAGAAGAGTAATTCAGAAACGGTGTGAACAGGTATAGGATGCAACGCCCACATAAGGGCCGGAATCCGCCAGTAGGTAAGAGACACCGGCAGCAGAGCCAGCAACGTGTACAGCACAATTCTCCGTGGCATTGTCGCCACACCGGCGGCAACAGAGAAAACAAGCAGGCTCCCCCATATCACCAAAAGGAACAGAAAAAGAAGCAAGCCGAAAATAATCATGCGAGCATGATGCCTGCAAGTGCTGGGAATGTAAAGGAAAAAGACGCCGGGCTCCTTGCAGGGCTCCTTGCAATTTTGCGAATTGTTGGCTTGAAGTGTTGCACGGGTCTATGCTAAAATCTCTGCATGAACCTCATTCGCAGCATAATCGTACCGCTTGCGCTGGTTTGTGGCCAGGCCATGGCCCAATTTGACGGCATGATGGGATTTGACGCTCCTTCCACTATGAGCGTAACCTCTGCCGCCAGCGTGCAGAGCTACCAGCCCGGCAAGCCGTTCTACGTGGCGCTCAAGGGCGACATTACCGCCCCGTGGCATGCTTACTGGCAGAACCCCGGCACCGTGGGTGAAGCCATGAGCGCCGAGATTTCCGCCCCGGAAGGATTCACGGTCAAGGGTCCGTTCTGGCAGGTGCCGCATAAGCACGAGGGGGGGCTGGGTGTGGCCTACACCTATGAGAAGCCAGTGATTGTGTGGGAAATCACCCCCGCAGCAGATGCCCCGGCCAACGCCACGTTCACCCTCTCCGCTACGGCTCAGACCTGCTCCGACGAAGGCTGCAACGCCCCCGAAACGCAAACCACTACGCTGGAACTGACCTCAGGTGATGCCTCCGCTAATCCCGCCTGGGCAGATGAGCAGAAACTCACCATCGGGCCCGGCGATACGGCCACCACGGCAACGGCCAGCCAGCAGGGCAACACGGTCAGCCTCAGCTTCACTGCCGATGCCGGTCTGGAATCCGCCTACTTCTTCTCTGCAGACAACAGCATCTCCCCCACGGCTGAGCAGAAGCTCACCACCAATGCAGATGGCAGCTACACGCTGGTGCTCACCCGCAATGACAACAGCGACACGATGTATCCCGTGAAGGATGAAGCCACGGTCGGCAAACCGCTGGCTGCACTGGAGGGCGTACTGGTCTACGGCGATAAGCACTGCTCCGTCAACATTGAAATGGGTGCAGCTGCTCCGGCAGCCAAGGAATCTGCAGGTGTGCCCGAGGGTCTGGCTGCACTCTGCCTCTCCCTCTTCGTCGGTGGTCTTATCCTCAACCTGATGCCCTGCGTATTCCCGGTAATCGGCCTGAAGGTGATGAGCTTTGTGCAGATGGGTGGCGGCAGCCGCCGCAAGGTATTCACCCACTCCATGATTTTCGTGCTGGGCGTGCTGGTTTCCTTCTGGATTATTTCCGGGCTCATGATTGTGTTCTCCAACCTGGGCGCGCTGGCCGAAGTGCCGTGGACCCAGTGGCTGAGCACCCTGTGGAACGATGCCGGTTCCTCCACCCGCAGCTGGGCTGAATGGATGCAGAATCCGTGGATTGTCTATGCCATCCTTCTTCTGCTGCTTGTGCTGGGGCTCAGCATGTACGGCGTATTCGAAATCGGCGCCGGTATCACCGGTGCTGGTCAGGGCGTGCAGAACAAGGAAGGCCTGCTCGGTTCCTTCTTCCAGGGCTTCTTCGTGACCATCGTGGCCACCCCCTGCAGCGCTCCCTTCCTGGGTGCCGCCATGCCTGCAGCCATGGCCCTGCCCGGCGTGTGGATGACGCTGGCCCTCACCTTCATGGCCCTGGGCCTTTCCTTCCCCTACATCGTGCTGGGCATGTTCCCTGCGCTGGTGCGCCTGCTGCCGCAGCCGGGTGAGTGGATGGAATCCCTGAAGCAGGGGCTTTCCTTCCTGCTCTTCGCCGCCGCCGCCTGGATGCTCTATGTGTACCTGGCCTTCTGGCCGGCCAGTGAGAGCACTGACACTATGTGGGTGAACATGTCTCTGGTCGTATTCTGCGCAGCCTTCTGGGTATACGGTCGCTGGAGCCTGCCGTTCCGTCCGCTCAGCACCCGCATCATCGGCTTTGTGGTAGCCCTGCTCCTGGCCGCCGCAGGTTTCTGGGGTGCTCGCCCCTACGCACCGGCAGAGAATAAGCTGGAGTGGGAGGAATGGAGCCCCGCCGCCATGCAGGAAGCTCTGGAGAACGATACCCCTGTGTATGTGGACTTCACCGCCAAATGGTGCGCCACCTGCCAGGCCAACAAGAAAGTAGCCTACACCGAGGAAGTGTATGCGGCCATGAGCGAGGCCGGCGTGGTACTCATGCGAGCCGACAAGACAGCCCCCAATCCTGAGATTGACGCCGAGATGCGCAAGCTGAACCGTAGCTCCGTGCCCGTGAATGCCCTCTATGTGCCCGGTAAGGAGCCCGTAGTGACCAGCGAGCTGCTGACCCCGGATTACATGCTCGACTTCCTCAAGGCAAACCTTCCCGCCGAGCAGGAGACAGAGTAAAGCCTCCCGTTCAACTTCGCAGATTCATCGCGCTTCCCACAAAACGGAGGCGCGATTTTTTCACCCACTCGTACACGCCGCGCTTGCCATATATGAGCCAAAGGATATTCCGCCAAATGGGAGTTTGGCGGGCGGCTGTTTTTATCGGAGCAAGGGACTTTAGTCCCTCATCGCTTGAGTTTTCGGGACTGAAGTCCCGTGCTCCGAAAGATTTGAGCCCCCGCCAAATCGCCATTTGCCGATTTGTGGGGCTGATTATTCAGAACCACAGTTGATAAATCAGGCGATTGCAACATGCCTGGGACCGCACACTCCTCGCTTGCATACATGCTTTTTGTTTGCAAAAAGGCGGGTGGCAGAGTAGAATAGGCGCGTGAAGTGGACGTCTGCTAAAATCTATGTTCTGAAAGCGGCCATCATTGGTACGACTCTGGGGTACATGTGCCTCGACCTCTGGTTGCTGCATGGGCCGATGTACGGATTTCTGCACAAGGACAAGCAGGCCGCAGAGGCTGCCGTGGTGGTATACGGCGAGCGCATCTCGCATGCGCAGCTGGCCCGCCACAAGGCAGAACAGGAAGCCATTTCCGGGCGCGAAAAGACCAACACCAGCATGGCCATGGACATGGTGCGCAGCTCCCTGCTCCGCATGCGCACCCGCTACAATGACAACCAGCTGAAGCACGACCGCTCCGCTGCAGAGCGAGAGGTTGCCGGTCTGGCCTCCCGCGCAGGCAGCCCGGAGGAGTTTGACCAGCAGCTGGCCACGCAGGGCTACACCCGCCGCCAGTTCACGGATAAGCTGGAGGCCCGCCAGCTGCAGCTTGCCCTGCTGGATCGCAATCTGGAGCCACACACACAGGTGGATAATGCCGCCATCATGGCCCACTACAAGCTGCTCAAGGATGAAATGACCATCCCTGCCAGCCGCCCGGTGAAGCATATCTTTATCGCTTCACTCAACCGCAACGAGGATGACGCCCGCCGCACCGCAGAGCTGGCCATATCCCGGCTGGAAGCCGGCGAAGGCTTTGCCGACCTGGCCGCCGAGGTGAGCGAGGACACCGCCACCGCCAAGCGCGGAGGCAATCTGGGCACGGTGTATGATGATGCCCACCTGCCGCTGCCGGAGCTGAATCTTTTTGGCGACAACGCCCTGCCCGCCGGCACTCCCACGCTAGCCAAGAGCAAGTGGGGATGGCATGTCATCCTGGCCGGGCCCATCACGCCCGCCTACACCCCCTCACTGGATGACTGCCGCGAAACCCTGCGCACCGCCATCATCAGCGCCCAGCGCGAGCTGGGGGTAAATACCTTCTTCGACACGCTTATCAAGGAAGCGCACCGCAAGCAACACATCAAGATTCATGTCAAGTAACAGCATTACTGTTTCACGGGCTGCGCAGGGACTGCGCGGCACCATCACCGTACCGGGTGATAAGAGCATCTCCCACCGCGTAGCCATTCTGGGCGCACTGGGCACCGGCTCCATGCAGGTTCGCAACTACCTCTGCAGTGAGGACTGCATCAACACCCTGCGCGCTATGCAGCAGCTGGGGGCCGAGGTAACGCCCGGCGACTGCGAGCAGAATTTCACCCTGACCGGCACCGGCATGCAGCCCACCGCCCCGGCCCGCGATATTGACTGCGGCAACAGCGGCACCGGCATGCGTCTCATGGCCGGCGTACTGGCTTCCCTGCCTTTCCGCAGCCGCATGTTCGGCGATGCCTCGCTGAGCTCCCGCCCCATGAAGCGCATCATCGACCCGCTGGCCTCCATGGGCGCCCGCATCACCGCCTGTGGCGAAAAGCCCGGCTGCGCCCCGCTGGAAATCGAGGGCGGCACCGTGAGCCCGATTCATTATGACCTGCCCATGGCCAGTGCCCAGGTTAAGAGCGCCGTGCTGCTGGCCGGTATGCTGGCAGAGGGCCGCACCTCGGTGCACCAGCCCGCCATCACCCGCGACCACACGGAGCGACTGTTCGAGCACTTCGGCATTCCCTGCACGGTGTCGGAGGACGGTCTCGACATCGCCGTAGAAGGCCCAGTGGTGCCGCAGAACAAGGACATCACCGTGCCGGGCGATATCTCCAGCGCAGCTTTCTGGCTGGTAGCCGCCTCCATTGTGCCGGGTAGCGAGGTTACGCTCCTCAATGTAGGGCTGAATCCCACGCGCGATGCCATCATCACCGTGCTGCGCCGCATGGGTGCCGATATCACCATCACGAACATCACTGAGGGCGGCGAGCCCTACGGCGACATCACCGTGCGCGCCCCGCAGAAACTGGTGGCCACCGAGGTGCTGAAGCCGGAAATCCCGAACCTCATTGATGAAATCCCCGTTCTGGCCGTAGCCGCTGCCTTTGCAGAGGGTACCACCCGCATCCGCAACGCCGCAGAGCTGCGCGTGAAGGAAAGCGACCGCATTGCCACAGTGGTGGGCAACCTGCGCGCCATGGGTGCCAATGTGGAGGAATTCCCGGATGGCATGGAAATCACCGGCGGCGCCCCGCTGCACGGTGCCACCATGGACTGCTACGGCGACCACCGTATTGCCATGAGCTTCCTGATGGCCGGTCTGAATGCAGATGGCGAGACCACCCTGCACAACTGCCACAGCATCAACACCTCATACCCCGGTTTCGAGACACACCTGCGCAGTCTCACTCAAGGCTGATACCCACCATGGCACGAATTACCCAGGAATGCGTGGCGCGCATCAAGGACTCTGCGGATATCGTGGAGCTCCTCAGTAAGTACTTGCAACTGCGCCGCGCCGGCAATTCCTGGAAAGCCTGCTGCCCCTTCCACAGCGAGAAAACGCCCTCCTTTCATGTGAACCCGGCGCGCCAGACCTTCCACTGCTTCGGCTGTGGTGTGGGCGGTGATGCGCTGAAGTTCATCATGATGTTCGAGAACCTCGATTACCCCACCGCCCTGCGCCGCCTGGCGGATATGAACGGCATTCCGGTCATCGAGGAGGAGGAAAACCCGGAAATGGCACGGCTGCGCCGCATGCGCGCCCGAGTGGTGGAGGCCAACACCCTGGCCACGGATTATTATCACCGCAAGCTCTGCCGCGATGCCGGGGCTGCCCACGTGCGCGAGTACCTGAAGCAGCGCGGATTCGGCATTGAGATTGCGCGCGCCTGGCAACTGGGCTGGGCCCCGCCCGATTTCCGCGAGCTGGAGCAAATCGCCCGCAGCCAGAACATGGATGATCGACTGCTGGCAGAGGCCTACCTGCTGGGACGCGGTCAACGCGGGCTCTACCCCGTGTTCCGCGACCGTCTCATGTTCCCCATTCACAACGTGCGCGGTGAGGTCGTGGGCTTCTCCGGCCGCGTTATCCGGGCCGACCAGGACCCGCGCAAATACGTGAACACGGCAGACACCGCCGCGTTCCACAAGGGAGAGCTCCTTTTCGGCCTGTACAAAGCCACTGGCCCCATCGGCAAGGCAGGCATGTGCGTGGTGGTGTGCGAAGGACAGCTGGACGTGATTGCCTGCCACGAGAAAGCCGATATCCGCAATGCGGTGGCCGGCCTGGGAACGGCTTTCACCGACGAGCACGCCAGGATTCTCCGCAAATACGCCAAGAAAGCCATTCTCTGCTACGACGGCGACAACGCCGGCATCAAGGCCAGTGAAAAGACATTCCGCAAACTGGCTGCCGCCGGACTGGAGGTTTACCACGCCAGTCTGCCCCCCGGCGAAGACCCGGATTCCCTCATCGGCAGCAGCGGGCCTGAGGCCCTGCGCGAGGCTATCGACACCGCCCGTCCGTATCTGGAGGTGCGTGTGGGTCAGGAACTCGCCCTCATTCAGGGCGATGCCAATGCCCGTGCCGCGCTCATTCCCCGCATGGCTGATCTGGCCGCCGAAATTACCGACCGCAACCGCCGCGACGTAGCCGTGGCCGACCTGGCCACCCGCCTGAACACCGGGCTGGAGGGGCTCCGCGAAACGGTGGAGGGCATCATCCGCACCCGCAAGGAAAGCCCGCAATCCGCCCCGGCAGAACCGCAATGGGAACCAGGGGAGGAAGAGGAATTCTCCGCCGCCCCCATGCAGGAAGCTCCCCGCCGGGTCATCCCCATCACCCTGCACAACGCGATACGAGACACCATTTTTCTGGCCGCCGTGAGCGCAGAGGCGCAGGCCCTCCTGCTGGAGCGCATTGAGGAACTGCAGGAACCTATACGCTGGCTTTCCGGCGGCGTGGTGCTGCAGCGCTTTATGGAGGTACTGCCCACCCCCGGCAACCCCGAGGCATGGCAGGATTTCCTGCAGAATCTGCCGCCGGAGCAGTCTGCCGCACTGCGAAACATGGAAATCACCCCGGTGGATATTCCGAACATCATGGCCACCGTGGAAACCACGTGCAGCAATGCAGCCCTGGCCGCCCTGAAAGCCCATGTAGACCAGCTCCGCTCCCGGGTGAACACGCCCGGTATCTCCTGGCAGGAAGCCGCCCCCCTCATGCAGGAAATGAATGAGCTGCAGAAGCTCATCAACTCCGCGGAGTGAGATGAGCTACAGGCTCACGCCTCGTTCTCCTTTCTCTTCTCGCTTCGGAAATGGCGGGGGCGACGCGGAGCTGCAGATGCCCATATCCCCCTGCCCGCAGCCTTGGCCCGGGCTTCGGCCTCCGCCAGCAGCTCATCATCGGCTGCGTAATGCTTGTAATGCCAGGCAAGGCCTTCCTTCAGCATAAAGCGGTTCACATAACGCGCCCCAGCATACACCCTGCCCACATAGCGGCCATATTGGTCGATATCCACCACCTCAACCCGAATCTGCCTGTTATAGATGAGTCTGCCCAGCTTCCTGCGCGCAGGAAGTGCGAATTCCTGGTCTTTCTCCGGCGCATCAATACCATACAGGCGCACGCGCACCCGCTCACCATCCGGCAGCTCCATGTGCATCGAATCACCATCCGACACGCCCACGCAGATGCCTTCCAGCAGCTGCAGAGCTTTTGATTCTGGTGAAGAGGTATCCACGTTACTCAGACTTTATCTCACCGGTAAAACCGATTCTCATATTGACCGGCACCGTGACACTCTGCAGCTCACTGTATGTCTTAGCCAGAACAGATACTGCTTTTACATCCTTTTCAAATTCGAATCGCCAACTTACTTCCTCATCACCTAATGTCTGACTGGAACTGATAATTCTCACCTCAACGCCTGATGGTGTCTTGAAAATAAAATCCTCAAGCATACAGATATCGCTATTACATACAGAAATCCACAATTTATCGTCTGCATCCCATTTGTAGGATATGTCACAACCTTGGATATCCAGTTTCCCCTTCTCCCCCATTTTAACCGTCTGACCAGGCTGGGTGACAATATCGCCGCCAATTTTAACCGTCAGATTGCCCTTGAGTTCTACCCATTCACCCTGAGGAACGGTATAGACATTGAGCTCAATATCGTCTCCGCTCTGGCCGAAGACTTCATCAAGAGACCAGGCAAGCGCGTTACCCTTCGCATCGGTAAATGCAACATCATCCGCGCTGATAGCCAGAACCGTTATCTTCTCCGAAGGAGGCACCACCTGGAGGTCCACCGACAGAGGTGTACTGCGAAGCCAGCGCGGATGAATTTTCTCCTTTACTTCAATAGGAAACTCGCGGGTCAGAGACTGCAAACGGCACACATAGGCATCGTTCTCAGAAGCCGTGCAGAAACATGAGCCGATAGCTAAAGCGGCAAGGAAACAAGGTAGTTTGTTCATATCTCTACCGAGTATGCGGCAAAACGGCTTGAATGTCAAGAGCCATGCTCCAACGGACTGAAAAAGCTCGACCATCAACAGAGGCTGTGCTAATATCAGCGCCATGTACCGTGCACTCGCCCTTATTCTTGCTCTGACTCTTACAGCCTGCCAGACCACCCAGCAGCGGCAGAAGTTACTCATGGAGGAAGTGACGCAAATGAATAAAGAGCTTACCGAACGGGAGTACTCCTCACATACGAAGCAGCGCGATGACGACTTTGGTGAGTTCAAGAGAATGCTGACAAAGGCACGCAGCGGCGTCATTGTGCGTGAGCGTGGTGATTGCTGTTGCACAGGCGCAGATTTACCCCCGGTGAAGGATGAAAAACTCAGCAAGGTCGAGTTTGACTCCATGATGTCAATTCTCCATCAGGCTCTTCCCATTCCTCTACTGAAACGTGAATGTGTCCACTCCGATTACCTGTACTGCGCCACCCGCATGAAAAATGGAGAATGGACTACCACAATAAAGCACATGCCGGCGAATGGCATCATCAAGCCCTACTGGCCGGTAGACAAACTCAACCTGCTTGATGAAAAAGGAGAATGCGTCCTCAGCATCGGCCTGTACCATGCTCTGGACAAGGATGCCAACGCAGAGAAGTACACCGAATCTCTCTACGACCGCAGTGGGCTCAAAGCTCTGTTGCCGGATGAGGCCTACGAACTCTTCCTGAAACACCCTGCCCGCCTGCGCTTCGAAAAGGCCTCAGAAAAGGCAGAGCGCAAGGCTACACGAGCCTAGTACAAATGGCGATTTGTCGGGCAGCAGGCTCGCGTCAACGAGCGGAATAGAGCCCGTGAAACGGGCGGCCTATCAATAGCGAGGCGGTGGAGCGCACCGTGCGGCAGCATGGTGCGCGTAACCCCTCGTAAAGCAAAATAAGGAATAGGAACCCGTGGAACGGGTGACAGAGAGGGTTGCTACATAATAGCTATTTGTTCGTCCTGACACAATTTTTAAGCCCTGCGTTTCTGTCACCCGTTGCACGGGTTCTAATAACTTTTTACACTAAAACGAGTGGTTTCGCGGCTGACGCCGCTGCACCACTCGCTATTGTTCTCTCGCCCGTTATCACGGGCTCATTGTTCCGCTCGCTGACGCGAGCCTGCAGCCCGGCAAACTCCATTTTATCATGGTTCCCGTGTATTCAAAACCAATCAGGATACGGGTCTATACCCATTTCGATGAAGGGTGCAGAAAGGACATAATAAAACATACTCAGAACAGCACAGGGGATATCCACCGCTACAAAACATGCAACAGAAACAGGATATGCCCAGCAGGCATTCAGATTCACCTCATACTTTCCAGTCGGAATCACATCGGCCAGCTTCAAACTATCATCTACTAATACTGCACCAGATGGTAATTCCGCAGGAGCAAGGATTCCAGACTCTCGTTGAACATACCAACTTGAATGCTCAGTAAACCAACGAGGGTCAATATTTCCGTCAACCTCATATATACGAGAGGGGTGTTCCTCTATCTCCTGCAATCGAGCAAAAGTTCCGTTCACTCCGGGCGATATAGCCCACTGTATCAACTCCGGGCAGCGGCGATATTGTCCACTGTAGCCCTGAACATAGAAAGTATCACCACTGTGCCACACGGGGCCATCTAAACGCACACACTCGTACGCCCGGGCATAATCCGCTACGCGGGTCGATATATTGAGAGTACAGCTGCAAAACAGACAGGCTATTATACAAAAGCTGAAGCTATTCAGGAGAGTCTTCATCCTTACTTGTACCTGTCCTCGGGGAAATTGCGGTAGCCGATTTTGAGCGGGCTCATATCGTCCAGCAGGCGGCGGTCATAGCGGCGTGTGGGCGGCTCCAGGTTGCCGAGAGTCTTGCCCTTATCGGGCTCAAAAAAGAACTGGAGGTAATAGGTGCCGTTGTAGCCGAGAGCCTGGGTGTCGCGAATCATGCGGAGGATATCGGCTTCATCCAGCAGGCCGGGGTGAACGGTGGTGCGCACCTCATGGTCGACACCATACAGAAGAAGAGTCCTGAGCGTTTCCTGATAGCGCTCGAAAAGCAGCGTGCCGCCAGGCAGACGCCAGCTGCGGTTAGAGGGCATCTTGTTATCAAGAGCCACGTAATCAATCAATTTTTCTTCCAGCAGATTGCGGATGACCTGCGGATTGCTGCCATTCGTATCGACCTTGATAAGGTAGCCGAGTTTCTTAATCTCGCGGCAGACTTCAACAATATCGGGGTTGAGGGTGGACTCTCCTCCGGAAAGCACTACGGCATCTAAGAAGCCGGCGCGCTCCCGGAGGAAAGCCATCTCATCCTGCCCGCCGCCATGACTCAGAACAAGTTCCGGATTATAGCAGTAAGGGCAACGCAGATTACACCCGGTGTACCAGAAGATACAGGCCGCTTTTTTCGGATAATCCAGAAAGGTAAGCGGGGTGATATCTGCGGGGTGACGCATAACCTATGGTTCGCAACGCGAATTACTTGAGGATGGCGTCACAGCCACAGCCGCAGGGCTCTTCGAAGTGGGCGCGTTCCTCGAACTCACCCTGCTTACCTGCGTTAAAGGTCTCCACCGGACGGTGGTAGCCCATCACGCGGGTGTACACGGTGCACTTGGTGCGCTCCTCGGAGTGCTCGGCGAGCAGCTGCTCGTCCGTCTTGTATACGGGTTTTACTTCGGGGTTGCTCATGGTTGTGTTTTTCTATTGGTTTGGGGTTGTGATTCTTCAGAAGAGCGGCAGCTCAGGCTGCTCCTCGGTGCGGGCGCGGTCGATAATCTCCTGGTCGCACAGCGGGCAGAAGTCGTGGCGGCCGCGGAGGTAGCCGTGCTTCTCGCACACGGAGAAGAGCGGAGTCACCGTGATGTAGGGCATCTTGAAGTTGGTAAGCACCTTGCGTACGATGTCGCGGCAGGCCTCCGGGGAGGAGATTGCCTCGTTCATGTACATGTGGAATACCGTGCCACCGGTGTAGCAGCACTGCAGCTTGTCCTGCATCTTCAGAGCCTTGAACAGATCGTGCGTATAGCCGGCCGGCAGCTGGGAGCTGTTCGTGTAGTAACGGTGGCCGGGGGTGCCGCTCTGGATGATGTCCGGGAAGCGCTTCTGGTCTTCGCGGGCGAAGCGGTGGGTGGTGCCTTCGGCGGGGGTAGCCTCCAGGTTGTAGAGGTTGCCGGTGGTCTCCTGGTAGCCGCGGATACGTTCGCGCATGAAGTGCAGCACCTCCTCTGCAAAGGCGATACCTGCAGGCTCAGCGGTGTTCATGGTATCACCGGAGAAGTTGCGCAGCATTTCGTTCATGCCGTTCAGACCGATGGTGGAGAAGTGGTTGCGCAGGTGCGGCAGGTAGCGCTTGGTGTAGGGATACAGACCACGCTCATACAGCGTGTTGATGAATACGCGCTTCTTTTCCAGCGTCTCCTTGGCCAGGTCCATGAGTTCGCCCAGCTTGCTGTACAGCAGGTTCTTGTTGCCCTTGTACAGGTAGCCCAGACGAGCCAGGTTGATGGTCACCACGCCGATGGAACCGGTCATTTCAGCAGAGCCGAACAGACCACCACCGCGCTTGAGCAGTTCGCGCAGGTCCAGCTGCAGACGGCAGCACATGGAGCGCACGGCATCCGGCTTGTATGCCTCTTCGTCGATAACCTTGTTGCCGTTCTCATCGTACTTGTACTGGGAGCCGACGAAGTTCTGGAAGTAGGAGGAACCAATCTTGGCGGCGTTCTCGAAAAGCAGCGGCACGTTCTCGCCGTCCCAGTCAAAGTCTTCCGTGATGTTCACGGTGGGAATCGGGAAGGTGAAGGGCTGGCCGGTGCTGTCGCCTTCGGTAAGCACCTCGTAGAAGGCCTTCTGGATGACCATCATTTCCTTCTGGAAATGCTTGTAGGTCAGGTCGGTCAGGCTTTCCACACCACGCTCCTTGGCGATGGCAAGCAGGTTCTCGTCCTCCAGGCCTTCGAAGATGTGCTGGTTGTTGGACATGGGAGTCTGCTCGCGAAGGTCGCGGGGAACCGTCCAGTCGATGGTCACGTTGGTGAACGGGCTCTGGCCCCAGCGGCTGGGCACGTTCAGGTTGTACACAAAGCCACGCAGAGCCTTCTTCACAGCCTTGTAGGGCAGCTGGTCCTTGAACAGGTAGGGAGAAAGGTAAGTATCAAAGGAGCTGAAGGCCTGTGCACCGGCCCATTCGCTCTGCAGAATGCCCAGGAAGTTTGCCATCTGGCCCAGAGCCTCACGGAAATGCTTGGGCGGACGGCTGTTCACACGGCTGCGCACACCATTGAAACCTTCATTCAGGAGAGCACGCAGACTCCAGCCGGCGCAGTAGCCGGTCAGGCAGTCAAGGTCGTGGATATGGTAGTCGCCATTGCGGTGGGCAGCGCCTTCCTCGGGGGTATACACCTGGTCCAGCCAGTAGTTGGCAATCACCTTGCCAGCGGTGTTGTTCACCAGACCGGCATTGGAGTACGTGGTGTTGGAATTGGCCTTGATTCGCCAGTCAGTATTGCCTACATATTCCTCGATGGTCTGCTTACAATCCACCCAGGTGTTGCCCTTGTAGAGACCGGCAATCTGCTCACGCTGCAGCTTGTGCAGGAAACGGTACTTGATGAAGTTTCGTGCAGTGTCGTAAGCGCCGGCGCGCATGAGTTCCTTCTCAATGCGGTCCTGCACCATTTCCACGGGCAGATATTCTTCATGCTTCAGCTTATCCAGCACATTAGCGTATACAAGAGGATTGTACTCCTCCTGTGAGGCGTGGAACGCCTTCTCGATGGCCTGCTGTACTTTGTAGGCCTCGAAGCGTTCTCGCTTACCGTTTCTCTTGATGATTTCAGGCATATTGCGTCAGGTTGTAAGATGTATCTCGGACCCGTTTACCGTGGACATACCGGCAGACGGGTCGCTGCTCGGTGCACGGGGTCAACTCTACCATTCTGGATACGTGTTTGCAAGCAAAAAAAACACGGGGGGCACACTTTTCCATATACAAAATGTAGAATATTTAACTATCCACATACACCATATATTGTATACGTGGCCACTTTTTGCCACTTTAGAATACTTCTTATTTAAAAAGGCTGCAATATAGCTGGAAGCCATTGATTCACGGGCTTTGAGAGCTCCTGCGCAGCGTTCTAAACTAGGCTCTATATGGTGTGGTATGCCGAAAACCGCCACAAAATGTAGCGTAGGCAAGAAGCATATTCAGAGACTGTTTAATTTATCGCCCAGATGCACTTCAAGTAGTCCTCGCCGTCAAAATCGAAGGGCATAGGCACCGAAACGAGCTCTGCGGAGGGAATCCCCGCCGCCACCATGCGACGGAACGCCGGCATGGTCAATTTGCGGCAATTCGTGGAGCACAGGATGCGGCCATGAGGCGCCAGGCAGGCAGAAGCCAGGTACACCAGGTGGTCATAATCCTTTTCAACACGCCAAACGTGTCCCTTCTCATCTCGGGAGAACGTGGGCGGGTCAAGCACAATGATATCGAAGCGACGCCCCTGGCGGGCGAAGCGATCCATCCAGTGCAAGGCATCGCCCTTGCAGAAGTAATGGTCATCCGGGTCAATATCGTTGAGGGCCATATTCTCACGGCACCAGCTCAGGCAAGGCTGAGCCAGGTCGAGCGTGGTGGTCTGCGCGCCGGCCAGGGCGGCACAGACAGAAAACGCACCGGTGTAGGCAAAGGTGTTGAGCACCTTCATACCGGGGCGGCAGATGCGTCGGAGCTCCGCACGGTTATCGCGCTGGTCCAGGAAAATCCCCTGGGAATACCCTGCCCCCATGTCCATGAGATAGTTCACACCATTCTCCTGAATCACGAAGCGCAGGGGCGAATCCGGGCCGCAGAGAAACTGCGGAGCCTCCTTCACATCCTTATCCAGACGCTTCACATAAACGGGGCGTCCGGTAGCTTTCAGCAAATCCTTCAGGCCGGCTGGCAAAGCCGTATCACGCAGAGACACCAGCAGACGGTCTGCCAGGGCGTCAATGAATACACCAGGCCACGGCGCGCCGTCCGACACACGGAAAGCATTTGTCTCCGGCGGCAGCTTGGCCTGGCGTTCATCCAGAAGTCTCTGCAGGGCGTTCTTCACAGCAGGAAAGTCTTTGCGGCAGCATCCGCAGCCTTGCGGATGGTAGCAGCCATGGAAGTAAGAGCATTGGCGCGGGTGGAAGCAAGATGCTCTTTCAGCCCGCAGCCATCCAGCTTGCTCATATCAGCCGCCAGAATCTCTGCCGGGGTAAGCCCGGACAGAAGGCGGATGAACAGAGCAATAAGGCCTTTGGTAATGAGAGAATCACTGTCGGCATGGATGATGAGCTTGCCATCATCCATTTCCGTGCCGACCCACACGCGACTCTGGCACCCCTTGATGAGGTTGCTGTTCTTGCGATACTTCTCGGGCATGGCCGGCAGGCGGCGGCCCAGGGAGATGATGAATTCGTACTTCTCTGTCCAGTCTTCAAAGACGGACATATCATCCAGCAACTCCTCGATACGTGCGTTGTAATCCATTACTTATTGCGGCTGGTTGCCAGCGTGTAGAGCACGGCCTTCTGGGCGTGCAGACGGTTCTCAGCCTCGCGGAAGATAACGGGAGCGTTAGCCTCCAGCACCTCATCGGTGATTTCATAGCCACGGTAAGCAGGCAGGCAGTGCAGCACAATGTGACCGGGAGCAGCCAGCTTCAGCAGCTCATCATTCACCTGGTAGGGGAAGAAAGCCTTCTCCTTGGTGCCCTTCTCTGCCTCCTGGCCCATGGAAATCCACGTATCGGTGTTAATCACCATACAGTCGCGCACAGCCTCGGCAGCATCCGTGGTGCAGATAATGTTCGGGCAATCGAGAGCAGCCAGCGTCTCAGCCTTGGGCAGAGCCTGCTCAGGACCAGCCAGCATGAGGGTGAAGCCCAGGCGCTTGGCAGCCCACATCCAGGAGCGGCCCATGTTGTTATCCACATCACCCAGGAATGCAATCTTCATACCCTTCCAGGAGCCCACGCCGTACTGCTCCTCAATGGTAAGCAGGTCTGCCAGAATCTGGCAGGGGTGCTCCAGGTCGGTCAGAGCATTGATGGTCGGCAGCTTGGAGTAATCGGCAAAATCCACCACATCCTGCTGGTCATACGTGCGGATAATGGCCCCGTGAATCATGCGGCCCAGCACGCGGGCGGTGTCCTTGATGGGCTCACCACGGCCCAGCTGGATATCGCGGGTGGAAAGGAACATCGGGCGACCACCCAGTTCAGAGATACCCACCTCAAAGGAAACACGCGTGCGGGTGGAGGATTTGGAGAAAATCAGAGCCCAGGTCTGCCCGGCCAAGGGCTGTTCAGTGTGGCAACCACGCTCGGCTTTGAGCTTGTGCCCCAGGGCGAGCAATTCGCAAATCTGCTCGCCGGTCAGTTCTTCAATGGAAAGAAGGTTATTCATGGCTATATAAAATTCCGGGAAAGCACAAAGGTAGCACGTTTGTCCTCCCCTGTAAAGTTCAGAATGAGTCAGCATCTCTCGTTTCACTTTTAAAAAGCATCAACATAGAGTAGCCTCTATTTTTTTGACAGTTTCAGAAAAAAATCTCGCCTTTTCCCTATTCACATGCTAGAGTTAGTTATCAACACAAAATTCAGTGTTAACATGAACGACCTCACGAAACCTTTCAAGCGTCTGCCTGTGGCTTTAGTTGGCACAGGGTCGTATGTACCCGAACGCCGTCTGACCAACGAGGATCTGGAGAAGATGGTAGATACCTCCAACGAATGGATTGTCACGCGCACCGGCATCGAGGAGCGTCGCATTGCCGCTCCCAACGAAAAGACGAGCGACATGGCAACCCAGGCCGCCAAGCGCGCCATGGAATCTGCAGGCGTAGCCCCCGAGGAAATCGACCTCATCATCGTGGCCACCGTTACCCCCGACACCTTCACCCCTTCCACCGCCTGCTACGTTCAGGCCAATATCGGCGCCGTTAACGCAGCCGCCTTCGATATTTCCGCCGCATGCTCCGGTTTCCTCTTCGCGCTGAAGACTGCCGTGCAGTACATCGGCTGCGGTCAGGCCAAGACTGCCCTCATCATCGCCTCTGAGAAGCTCAGCCACATCGTGAACTGGGAAGACCGCTCCACCTGCGTGCTCTTCGGCGACGGCGCCGGCGCAGCCATTCTGCGCACCGGCAGCGGAGTCGAAGGCGACAGCGCCGTACTCGCATCCGACATCGGCTCCGACGGCACGCTGACCGACCTGCTCATGGTACCCGGCGGCGGCACCGCCATTCCCACCACAGAGGAGAACATTCAGGAGAAGCTCTACACACTGGCCATGCGCGGCAATGAGGTATTCCGCTACGCCGTGGCTCACATGAGAGACAGCGCCCTTTCCCTCATCAACCGCACAGGCATCAAGCCCGAGGACGTGGACGTAGTGATTCCCCACCAGGCCAACCTGCGCATCATCAACGCTGTGGCCCAGCGCCTCGGCATCCCCACTGAGCGCGTGTTTGTCAACGTGCACAAGTACGGCAACACCTCCGGCGCCGCCGTAGCCATTGCACTGGATGAAGCAGTCAAATCCGGCCGTGCCCAGAAAGGCAACATCATCCTGCTTGTCACCTTCGGCGCAGGCCTCACCTGGAGCTCTGCAGCCATCCGCCTCTGATACTCCGGCTGAACATTTTTTACCCCCCCCCCCCGGCTCACAACCAGAGCCGGGGGATTTTGTTTCCTGGCCGCGCATGAAACACGAAACTGCGGGTTGCAGGAATGCAGATTTCCCATGCAGAACGCAGAATATCAGGTTCCCCTGGTCAGGAAAGAAGAATGGGTATCTCTGAAACCTTATACCAGGCATGCGCTGCTCAGCAGGGAAATATCAGGGTGACGGCATATCGGCTTGCACTATACGTCTATAGATGGTAAGCTTTCTGCGCTATGTGGACAGGACGCTTTTCTCAACCGACCGCAGATTTGGTACTGGAATACGGTGAATCCGTATCATACGACTGGAAATTATATGAGCACGACATCGCCGGCTCTACAGCACACGCCCGCGCGCAGCTGAATGCCGGCATGCTTACACAGGAGGAATTCACAGCCATTGCTAATGGTCTGCAGGAGATTCTGGCAGACATCAAGGCCGGTAAATTCCAGTGGAGCATGAAGCTGGAGGACGTGCATATGAACATTGAGAGCGAGCTTACCCGCCGCATCGGCGCCCCCGGTGCCAAGCTGCACACAGCACGCTCCCGCAATGACCAGGTAGCCACAGATACCCGCCTGTATTGCCGCGCTCAGATTGATGAAACGCTGGAACTTCTCAAGGATATGCAGCGAGCCCTGGTGCAGAAGGCGGCCCAGTACGCAGAAATCCGCATCCCGGGTTACACGCACCTGCAGCGCGCCCAGCCGGTCACCATCGGCCACCACCTGCTGGCCTACGTGGAGATGCTGGGCCGCGATGCCGAGCGTCTGCAGGATTGCCGCAAGCGCGTGAACGTGAGCCCGCTGGGCAGCGGTGCCATCGCCGGCAGCACCATTAACCTGGACCGCGCCGCCATTGCCGCTGAACTCGGCTTTGCCAGTGTTTCCGAGAACTCCATGGATGCCATCGCTGACCGCGATTACATTATGGAGACGCTCTTTGACCTCTCCATCATCGGCACGCACCTTTCCCGCCTCAGCGAAGACCTGGTGCTCTGGAGCAGCGCCGAATTCGGCTACTGCACGCTGAGCGATGCCCACACCACCGGCTCCAGCCTGATGCCCCAGAAGAAGAATCCGGATGTCTGCGAGCTGACCCGCGGCAAGAGTGGCCGCCTGTATGGCAACCTCGTGAGCGTAATGGTGGCGGTGAAGGGCCTGCCCCTCACCTACAACCGCGACCTTCAGGAGGATAAGGAACCCCTTTTCGATTCCTTCGAAACCATCAGCCTGGCTCTGCGCGTGAATGCGGAGATGGTGGCCGCCATGCGCATCAACCCCGACCGCTGTGCCGCAGCCGTGAGTGACCCGCTGCTCCTGGCCACCGACCTGGCCGATTACCTGGTGCGCCGAGGTGTTCCCTTCCGCAAAGCTCATGAGCTGGTGGGCAAGGCCGTTGCTGTTGCCGTGGGCACAGGTACGCCGCTCAACATGCTTTCCCTGGAGGACTTCAAGGAAATTTCTCCGGAATATGGCGAGGATGTTCACGAGGTGTTCAACCTGGACAGAGCTTTTGCTCTGCGCACGAACCCCGGTGCTCCCAATCCGGATAACACCGCTCGCAGACTGGCTTACTGGCAGTCTGTTCTGGCCTGATTCCTATCACCACTTTACCAGCCGGCAGTGTGCATTCCTTTGCACACTGCCGCTTTTTTCCACCCTCACCCCCGCGCAATACGGTTTTTAGCCTTGCTTTTTTGGATAAAACAGTGCAGTATAACCGTACACCAAGACACCTCTGATGACTAACAGCATAAATAAAATTGGCATTATTCAGACCGCCCCTCTACCCGGAGATTTTTCTAACAACCTGAGAGCCATTGTGCAAGGGTATCGCGAATGCCTGGAGCATGGTGCAGATATCGTCATTGCACCCGCTGCAGCCTTATGCGGACTTGAGCCGGGGCATCTGGCCATGCGCCGCTCATTCCTGTCACAGACCCAGCTTGCCCTTGATTCCTTGTCAAAGGAACTGGGAAGCGCACCGCTCCTTCTGGCCGCCTTTGCGCAGACCATAAGCAATGAGGAAGTTTATGTAGGCGTGGTGGGCGAGGACGATGCCGACAGCGACCCCTGGATGGAAAATGAACGCAGCATCGTGATGGTGCCCTACATGGTGGAAAAGAACTGTGTAACAGAGCTGGAGGAGAATCGCAACTTTAATGTTCTGGGCTCTGAGGCACGGATATTCTTGTCGGATGAAGAGCAGCTGCCGGACGAATCATCAGATTTCATTATACGCATGCCCATCACCCCGTGGTTTGTGGGTTCTGCCGCAGATGATGCAGAACTGTACTCCTGGGAGGCCAATATGATTGGTTGCCCTGTGGTCTGCGTGCGCCCGGTGGGAACCATTGGTGGAAACATCTACAGCGGTGGCTCTTCGGTCTACAGCAGCACGGGTGACCTGCTCGCCCAGCTTCCAATGTTTGAAACTGCGGCAAAGGTGGTCAACATGACGCGCGCAGCCCAGCTGCCCCGCCAGATGGATAACACGGAGCAGCTTTCTGCTGCGCTGCAGCGCGGCATCCGCGACAATGTGCGTAATAACTGTTTCAGTGGCGTATGCATCCCCATGGATCACACCAACTCTCCCCTGCTCGTTGCGCTCGCCATCGAGGCTCTTGGGGCGGGAAATGTGTGCGGTATCAGCTTTAACAAGGAGAACAAGCTGGCAGAGAAAGCAGGCATCAGCTGCTTCTACCCGCAAACCGGCCAGCTGGAGGAAGCTGCTCTGGCCTGTGTAGGCCAGGAAGATGCAGCAGCTCTCCGCGAACGCATGCACACGGCCATTGCGCTCACACACGCAGAGGCCCGCGGGCTCATGCTCTGCTGCACACTCGGACGCCGCGAAATTATGCTGGGAGATTTCCGCATGTGCGGGCTGAGCGGTGGCCACATTGCCCCGCTGGGTAATCTGTACGACATCGATATCTTCCTGCTCAGCGAGCGTCTCAAGGAGCAGTTCCCGGATTTATTCGGCGCCCTGGCTACACCGCCGCACGGCACCACGAACCGCATCATTCATGAACTGGCAGACATGAACACTCCGCCTTCTGAATTGCTGCATGAGGAAATGAATTATCTCTTCAAGGAGAATGATGTGCGCCTTATTCAGCGCAAGATTGTAGCCTCTGCCATCAAGCGCACGCAGCTGCCTGTCATCCTGCATGCAGATGCACCCACGGAACAGCTGCACTTCCCGATTTCGCATCGTCTTAACGACTGATTCGCGTATACGTTATTGAACTGATATGAGGGTATGGTGTGTCCACACGCCATACCCTCATGAATAATAAGAATCTTACCCGATACACTTACGAGAATACTGATTTCCAAGGCTGGCGTGTCAGCATCCAGCGCTGTGGGCGCATTGTGACCCGCTACTTTTCAGACCTGCAGTATGGGTCTGAGGAGGAATCCAAAGCTGCAGCTGTAGAATACAGGGATGCCGTGCTGGCCAACATGGCCGCACACCGCAACGACCTGCCCAGCTACATGGATCACGAACTGGAACATGTGCAGCAACTGCTCCGGGAAAAAGGGGCAGGCTTTACTCATCATGATCAATCTCGCGGAGCTTCTCGCGCTTAGCACGGTTGGCTCGCTCTGTGGCAGGGGTGGCAAGAACCTGCGGGCCAAGCAGTTCGCACAATTCAGCACTGCCATAGAACTGAGCAGCCTCCACTCGGTCGAACTGCAGGGCGAGCCGCTGCAGCACATCAATAATAGGCTGTTTCACGCCTTCTGTATTGTCGATATACTGCCAGAGCAGCCCGGCATCTACGGCAAGCAGCTCCTGCTGAGCGGCAAGGCTCTCTCGCACTTTCGCCAACGGAGCGGAGATATCTCCAGCCTCGGTAATGGACTCCAATGCCTCTGCTTCCTGTTCCAATGCTGCAACCAGACGGTCGCACACAGCTGCCATGGGATCGGCTTCGGCGGCGTATAGCACCGAGCTTGCAATGAAGAGAGAGGCAAGAGTCTTATACATGCCCGTATTTTAGGCCTTTTCTACAAGGAATGTCAAGCAAAGAGCATTCCCCTCGTGCAATTTGTGCTTTTCTTCGTGACAAAATGCGGCATATGCGCTAGTATAGAAGCACAAAAAAACACCTATTAAACCTACTCATGTCACAGTCCATCCTTATCGTAATTCCCGCCCGCTATGCTTCCACGCGTCTGCCCGGAAAGCCCCTTGTCAAGATTGCCGGGGTTGAAATGATTAAGCGCGTGGCCGATATTGCTGCCTCCATCTGCCGAAAGAACGACAACTGCTCCTATGTGGTTGCCACGGATGACCAGCGCATTGTCGATTTCTGCCAGGGCACCGAAATTCCTGTGGTGATGACAGCTGAAACCTGCCGCAGCGGCACAGAGCGCTGCTGGGATGCCGTGAGCCAGCAGGCCACTGCCCCCGATTTCATTGTAAACCTGCAGGGCGATAATCCTCTCTGCCCGCCCTGGGTCATTCAGCAGCTCATTGATGAGTGGAAGGCTTGCCCGGCCGATGTGTTCACCCCCTGCATTCACCTGGATTGGGCTGAATATGACCGCCTGGTGGAATCCAAGAAAACCACGCCGTACAGCGGCACTACCGTGCTGGTGGACAAAAACGGGTATGCACTTGCTTTCTCCAAGAGCACCATTCCCGCCATCCGCAAGCCGGAGAAGGCCCGCGAGACGATGGAGAAGAGCCCGGTGCGCCGCCACGTGGGCCTGTATGCCTATACCTACTCTGCCCTCAAGAACTACTTCGAGCTGCCGGAAGGCGACTACGAGAAGGGCTGCGTGGAAGGCCTGGAGCAGATGCGTTTCCTCTACAACGGCCTGCGCGTGAAGATGGTGGAGGTGAATTACCGCGGACGCAAGACCACCAGCGGTGTGGACTCTCCTGAGGACGTTGCACGCGTGGAGGCTATTCTTGCAGAATACGGCGAGTACGAGCTCTAATGCATTCATGAGCGCAATTCCGCAACATATTGCCATCATCATGGATGGCAACGGCCGCTGGGCTAAGCAGAAGGGCATTCTTCGTGCCAAGGGGCACGAGGAAGGCGGGCAGACGGTGCAGCGCACGCTGGACCTCTGCCTGGAGCACGGTGTGAAGTGGCTCACGCTCTATGCTTTCTCCACAGAGAACTGGGGACGCTCCAAACTGGAAGTGAACGCCCTGATGCACCTGCTGGATAAGTACCTGAAAGAGCGCACACCCGAGATGATGGAGAAGAATGTGCGCCTGCACGCGATTGGCGAGCTGCACATGCTGCCGGATAACTGCCGCGAGCAGCTTCAGGCCAGCATTGACGCCACCAAGGAAAACACAGGGCTGAACCTGGTGCTCGCGCTCTCCTATGGCTCCCGCCAGGAGATTACCGCAGCCATGCGCAATCTGGCCGAACAGGTGCAGAGCGGCACACTGGCCCCCCAGGATATTACTCCGGAGATGATTTCTGACAATCTCTACACAGCCGGCATGCCGGACCCGGATCTCCTTATCCGCACCAGCGGTGAGATGCGCATCTCAAACTACCTGCTCTGGCAAATCAGCTACGCAGAGCTCTACGTGACTGATGTGCTCTGGCCGGACTTCGGCCGCGAGGAGTTTGAAGCCGCCCTGGCTGAATATGCCCGGCGCGAGCGCCGCTACGGAAAACGCTGAAGCTCCAGCCCCGCCCGGTTTTGATATTACCCCCGCCGCAGGATATGCGGCGGGGGTATTGAATTTTACGTTTCCTACGACTCCTTATCTGGTATAGGCATTGGAGACAAGGGCCTTTTCACCAGCCTGAATGCGCAGCATTTCCATCTGCAGGCGGGTCAGTTCCTCATCGAAATAGACAGGAGTAAGCGGACGCCAGGAAGCCACACGCCCCATGTAATCCATGGTGGTGCGCAGATGCGTGGCAAGCGGAGAATCCATATCCAGCAGCGGTTCAATGAGTTTGAAGGCGGCGGAAAGATAGCGCTTGCTGGCATTGCGCGGGCGCGGACCAGCCAGGGCCATGTTATCAAAACGGAAGCCAACGTCCATGAGGTAGGTGTGCTCCAGCGAGAAAGGCACAAGAGCTATGCGCTCTATATCCAGATAAATACAGACCCGGCAGAGCTGCTGCAGCAGACCGCAGATGACGATGGAGGGCAGCACTCGGCCATTGCTCACCATCATATCCAGCGGCTCGCCCTTGATACGCTCCATGGCCAGGTGCCAGGTGCCATCGGCCTCCAGCAGCTCCAGCGGTGCAGCAATATTGGGGTGCGCCAGACGCGCCTGAAGCCTGGCAGTTTCCACAAAGAAACGAACCTTGCGGTCGTCCAGCATGGCGGTGGGACGCAGGCTTCGCAGCAGAACCTCGCGGCTCATGTTTTTCTGAGTGGCGGCGTAGGTCACCGTATCTGCATCCTCCTCGTGTACAGAGGTGAGGATGTACTGATTGGCTACTACCCGGGGCAGACTGTAAGCGGAATAGGGCATGGTGGTTCAGAGTCAACCGTCGTAACCGAGCTTGAGCACCGGCAGTCCTTCCACCGCGTCAAACCAGGCCTCAGCAGGTATGATGATATCCAGATAATACTGCGTTTCACCGTCCTCGTCCTTCTCCTCCACACGCTCCATGGTCACCTCGCAATCTTCCTGGCCCAGAATGGTCGGGTAAACGGCATTCACCTGATTGGCAGGAATGCTCAGCACATAGTCCATTTCCTCCTCACCGGGTTCACGCTTAGGCAGGAAGAGGTAGATATCATCCCAAACGACGGAGGCCAGAATTTCCTCCGGCAGGTCCACCATGCCCTCGAACGGACGGCTCTCGTAAATGGCCTCGCCATTCACCTTCATCCAGGCGCCTACACGCTTGAAAACCTCAACCTGCCCCTCGGGGATAGAGCCATCGGCCTTGGGGCCGATATTAAGCAGCAGGTTGCCACCCTTGGCGGCGCACTCCTGAAGCTGCAGAATAATCTTCTCCGGGCTCTTGTAGTTGAGGTGGTCCTCGCAGTGGTACCCCCAGCGGTTGCCCACGGTCATGCAGGCCTCCCAGTCGCGGCCGGGGTAGCCCTCGCGGGGAATTCGCTTTTCGGGGGTAGAGAAATCGCCCTTGGAGAAATCGAGCGCCTTACCATCCTCTGCCGGGTCAAAGCCGCTGAAGGAATACAGGCGGTTATTGAAAAGCACGCCGGGGTTGGCATCGCGGCAAATCTGCATGAGTTCCTGGGCCTTCCAGGCCTCACCTTCAGCAGCGCCCTGGGAGTAATCCCACCACATAATATCGATGGGGCCGTAGTTTCGCACCAGCTGGCGCACCTGCGTGTGCAGGTATTCCTGATAGGCGG
Organism: Akkermansia sp.; assembly: GCA_017546445.1. Lineage (GTDB taxonomy): Bacteria > Verrucomicrobiota > Verrucomicrobiia > Verrucomicrobiales > Akkermansiaceae > Akkermansia. The sequence continues at coordinate 60,780 of JAFYWX010000043.1, forward strand.
CCTGGTTGCGCGGAATCTGTTTTTCCTGCAGCATGGTGGCTTGCCCCACGGGATAGCACAGGTCCGGGCAGATGGTATTGTCGTAATCCTGCTGGTGCCAGTCAATCACGCTGTGGTAAAGGCCCACCTTCATGCCGGCCTTGCGTGCAGATTCGGTGAATTCCTGCACCAGGTCACGCCCCAGCAGCTTACCGGTGCAGTAATCGGAGTTGCAGGCATCGAACAGAGCAAATCCTTCGTGGTGTTTGGAGGTCAGCACCATGTAGCGGCAGCCTGCCTCCTTGGCCAGCTCAGCCCAGGCTTCTGTACAGCCGGGCGCTGGCTGAAATTTCGGCAGGGTTTCGGCCGCATAGGTATCGGTGTCCAGCCCCAGGTTGCACTGAATCCACTCACCACCGCCGGGGGTATTCTGGAAATAGCCGGCCAGCCCGGAATAAAGGCCATAGTGAATGAACATACCGAACTTGGCATCTCGCCACCATTTCATGCGAGCATCGCGCTGCTCCTTAGTCTCCTGCACCGGGGCCACAACGGAGGGCTCAGGGGCAGCATTCACGGTAGCCGGACTCATGCCGGCCACAAATGCAGCACCTGCTAACGCATAGATGAAATTACGAACCTTCATTGCTTATAATACTCGCAAAAATCCTTGCTTTTGTCAATAATATTGACAGTATGCATTGTTTATGCTAGAGTCAACTCTATGAACGACTTCGCCCTTACGCACACCATCACCAGCTACGAATGCTCCGAAGACCACCTGATGAAACCGGAATTCTTCCTGCATTTGTGCCAGGAGATGGCAGAAGAACACGCAGACCTTCATGATATGGGCTTTGGCTGGGCGGTGCGTAACCACAAAATCTGGGTGGAGACCCAGGGCAACTATGAGTTGTTCCGTCGTCCGGCATGGAAGGAGACCATCACCCTGCGCACCAACACCGGCCAGGCCAGCCCGCTGCAGGCCCGCCGTTTTGTGGAAATGACGGATAAGGACGGCAATGTGCTGGCTCGCGCAGACCTGATGTGGGTGCTCATCGACATCACCACGCGGCGCCCCTTCCCGCTGAAGCGTATGGAGTTTGCGTTCAAAGACATTGAATGCCCGCCCATCACCACGCCGCTGGAATGCCCGGAGTGGAGCGAGGCACCGCTCTGCTGCACGCCGCACACCGCTGCCCGCCGAGATGTGGACTTCAACGGCCATATCAACAACAGTGCCTACCTCATCTGGGCGCTTGATACCCTGCCCGCCGACCAGACACCGGAGGGCGCACCGGCTCGTTTCCACCTGACCTTCCGCAAGGAATGCATGCTGGGTGCCGAGGTGGAGGTGCAGCATTACCGCAGCGGCAACTTCACCCGCCACATCATTAACTCCGCCGAAGGCGTGCGCGCCGAAATTGAGGTGGAGTGGCGCTGAAAATGGTGTTGCCAAATGGGCGGAATAGGTGTATGGTAGACGCCATGCATTCCATACCGGCAGAAAAGTTAGACGCACTGTGCCACAGGCGCTGTGCCTTCGCGCTTTATTGCCTGCCGGGTGCACAGGAACCGGTCTTCTGCATGGCAAAGGATGGCCGCACCGAGGATGACCCGATTTTCAAGAACGGTTTCCTCTTTGCCACCTTTGAAAGCAGCAGCCTGTTCATCCCCGATGAGCTGAGCGAAGTGCCGGAGGCAGAACAATGGGAAGAGCTGGAGCTCATCCCCCAGGAAGCAGCCACGCCCCGCGGGAAGTATGCCGCCTTATTCGAGCACTACACCGGCCTCATCAAAAGCGGCCAGCTGCGCAAGATTGTGCTGGCACGTACCGCAGATGTCCCGGTTGAACAGTCATTCTCTCCTGCCCGCGCCTTCGAGGCCGCCTGCCGTCAGAACCCTGCCGCGTTCAAGGCGCTGGTGCACACGCCGCAGTATGGCACCTGGCTGTTCTGCACGCCGGAGCAGCTCGTCACCGGCAGCGGAGACCGCTGGCACACCATGGCACTGGCAGGCACCCGCATTCCCAATCTCCTGCCCTGGGATGCCAAGAACCGCCGCGAACAAGCACTGGTGACCGACTTTATACGCGAGATTCTCACCCCCCTGGCCGATGAGATTGTGGAATCCCCGCTGGAAAACCTCCGCGCCGGACGCATCGAGCACCTCTGTACCCGTTTCAGCTTCCATATGCCACCCGGCAGGCTTCTCGCGCTGCTGGATCAGCTGCATCCCACCCCGGCGGTCTGTGGTTCACCCGTGGCGGAGGCCCGCCAGGTGCTGCAGCAGTACCCGGATATCGACCGCTCCTGCTACGCCGGGTATCTGGGCCCCTGGGGACACGGTAGTGTGCAGCTTTACGTATCGCTGCGCTGCATGCAGATTTTCAACGGATTCTGCCGGCTCTACGCCGGAGGCGGCATCATGCCCGACTCCGTTGAGGAACAGGAATGGCAGGAAACGGTAAACAAAATGGCCTGCATGCAGCAGGCCATTGAGGAAGCTCATTGATTTTCGCTCGTTTCTCCCCTCGGCGCCAGCGCCAGGAACATCAGCGTCCAGCCGGAGAATATCATCTCCACGGCTATAAGCGTGCCGATGAACCATGCAGAGGATTCCGGCCAGCCCCAGATAATCATCACGCCCAGCACCAGGGAAATAAGCGCATTGAAAAAGCGCCAGAATCCCCCGTTGCTCCGGCGCATGCCGATGGCCACACCCATGCGCATAATGCCTGCAGTGAAGAGGCAGGCTCCGATGAACAGAGTCCACCATTCCATGGAAAGCATGGGCATGAACACAGTGAACACACCCACCACCAGATATAGAATGGCAGCCAGCAGGTTCCACCACCGGTCCTCCCGCCGGGTGATACACTGCACCAGCCGCACCAGACCAGCCACCCCCAGCACAAACCCGCTTACCCACACGGCAGAAAGCCCCAGCATGAGCGGAAAACTGAGCAATATGAAGCCCAGAACCAGCTCCAGCACCGCCAGCACGCAGGCCACCCAGGGGCGAGACATCAGGCGGCAGCCCACGTTACAGGCGCAGAAATTGCGCCCCTCCTGATTACTGGCAGCCATATTTTTTCTCCTTGTTGTGGGTAAAGCGTTTCTCCACCGTGCGCCAGCAAATCTGGTTCATGAAAGCGTTGATGTAGTTAGCCCGGTTATTCGCATAGCGCAGATAATAAGCGTGTTCCCACACATCGCACACCAGCAGCGGACGCATCCGCGGAAGCAGCGCATCCTGGTGCCGGTGTGCCGCCAGCACCACCAGCTCATGGCTCACGGCATCCGTAGCCAGCACCGCCCAGCCACTCCCCTGCACCCCCAGCGCCGCATTGCGGAACACACGCACAAAACCATCATACGAGCCAAAGGAGGAATCAATGGCTGCAGACAGACAGCATTCGGGCCGCTGGCCGCGCTCCGGCGACATATTGCCCCAATAAAGCATATGCATCATATGCCCGGCCAGGTTGAAGGATAATTGGCGAGCCACTGCCGGAACCAGCGATTCCGGTTCCTCGCCCCGGGCAATACGCCGCATCCTCGCAACGGCATCATTGGCACCGGCCACATAAGCAGCATGGTGGCGGGAATGGTGCAAATCCAGCGTCTCTGCATCCAACAGTGGCTCAAGAGCGGTCAATTCGTAAGGCAACGGAGGCAACACATACTGGCCGTCCGCATAGCCATCGCGTAAACAAATCGTGTTCATGCAGGAGAGACACCTCCCCCCGCTGCACAATTCAGTGGTTGTTATATATCAATGGAAACAATCGTCGTATTATCCGCGTAGGGATCATCCATCGCTTGGCAGGCCTCTATGATAGCCACAGGCAGACTGCCCTCGCGATTGTCCAGAATATTACGCCCCACATTCGTCAGCAATTCCGGAGCAAGCAACTCCTCACAGCCGTCCGTTGCCAGCAGCAATCGGTCCTTCGGCAGCAAGGGATAAGGAATCGTAGGCGCATCCACCATATCCAGCGGTTCACCCGTCACAGCACTACGCAGCACATGCCCGCGGCGCAGCGCCTCCTGCGCCGTCATACCGGCACCGATATAAGCGCGAAACACATCGCGATAAGAATGGTCCTGATTCAGACGAATCAGACACCCCCCACGCCAAAGATACAAGGCCGAATCACCCACACTCACCCAGCGCAACACACCAGACCCGACAAATGCCGCCACCAGAGTGGTACCACCATACACACCGCGACTCTCAAACGACTCACGCACCGCATCATTCGCATCCTCCAACGCCGTACGCAGACGCGGACCTGGTGCTTCGGACTGATTCTTCTCAAATGAACGCAGAAAAGCCTCCGTTGCCAGAGTAGAAGCCATAGCACCATCATGATGCCCGCCCATACCATCGCACACCACAGCCAACACCCCATCCGCGAAGAACTTCACCACATAGGCGTCCTCCTGTTTACGGCGCATACCAATCCACTGTGCGGCTTTTGCAATCATTTGAGACTTATAAATATCACAGAATGGTATTACACGCAAGAAAAATGAATTCCCTTCCCCGGCTTTTTTCCCCCGGAGCAAACGTCCGGCTTCACTTTTTCTGCGGATGATCGCAGTAATGATTCGAGCGCTTATGCTTGTGCCCCTTGTGAGAATCCTTGCAATTTTTGTGATAATACTGCGGCTCCTGCTCCGGGAACGCAGAGGCTGATTCTGATTCATCAGAGGAGGATGCTGAAGCAACATTGAATTTCGGCATTCCCTGGCGCAGGCGTGTAGGCGCAGGATTCTTCGCAATGCTGCGTGCATAATCCGCCTTCATGAGCAGATGCCAGGCAACCGAACCATGTGCATCCAGAACAAATCGAGAGCCCGGGGCGTATCCATCCGGGCCCACCATACCCTCCGGAGCGACATCCATGTAATCCACGGTGTCCAGCAATTGACCGCCCGCGTCTTCCAGCTCCAGGGCAACAACGTATTGCAACGCATAATCGCCAGCCGGTGCCGCCTTCACCGGTCTCAGGCGGAAAATGAGCTTCTTCATCTGTCCCATCTCGGCGGCATTCAGACGAGACAGTTCCACCGGGCGGCCAATCCGCGCATGCTGGGATTCGGATAGCACCAGGCGCATACCCACACATTGCCTTGCAGACTCCTGCAAGCGTAGCAGTCTCTTGCGATTTCTCTCCAGATTCGCCGTCTGTTCTGCTGCAGATTCCGCCACAGGAAGCACCGGAATGAACACCGGAGCCGCTGAAGCGAATGGAGAAAGCAGGAACAAAGCTATGGAACAGCAACGCATATGTCACCAAAGGAGGTTCCTTATTCCGCCCTCTCAACCTGCACCCCCACTAACACGTAAGGCTGCGTACCGGCAGGGGCATCCGGCTCCAGAGTTCTCTCGCAGGCCAGGAGAATCCGATGCTGCGTTTTCTCCTTCAACGAAAATGACCACACACACCCGGCCTTGAGCTCAAGCCAGCGCAGCCGCTTGGATGCAGCCCACTCCTGCGGCGATAATCCACTCTGGACATATGACAACGCATCCACCGAATCATCCCAGGCAATAGCACCCACTACCTTTGTTTCCGGGAGGATATGCATCCTCACCTCATGCTCATCACCGTACCGAGGGAGCTCAAATGAGAATTTCGTGTCCACCGTCTTCCCCCAGAACGTATTAAACGAAAAGGCAGTCTTGCATTCCTCTGATAATTCCAGGCGACTTCTACCGAACTCCACCTTGCCGGCAGCTTCATTAGGCCCGGAAGGTCCGCAATCATACGCTAAAAAACTGCAACAGATTCTGGGAGCATACCCATACACCACTGGCTTCCACAGCGGCGACAATGCCCAAGAGAGATACACCAGTACCAGCATGCATGAGAGAATCAGAATCAAACGTTTTCTCATGAACGTCATTGTAGCATATACAATCTGTTAGACAAGCAGAATTGTTGAAACACAGGGTTTCCTCTTACGCGCCACATAGCGCGTTTTCATTCTTCATGCGCAAACGGAGAGGATACCTTAGGCGGCAGCATTAATCATCGAGGCACGGGACTTTAGTCCCGTACTTGCTTTGGCCTTGCATTTCCCAATCGCCACTTGTCAATTAGCATTCGTCATTCCGGAAAACGAAATCCTGCCCTGCGGGCAGGACGAAATCCATGCTCCGCATGGTCGATATCCTCACTGTGTTCGGACGAAATCTGCAGGCGGCGCCTGCAGACGAAGAAGCCCCGAAACCTTTTCGGTTTCGGGGCTTCATTTACCCTGGCAGCTATCTACTCTCGCGGGACCTGTCGTCCGACTACCATCGACGTGCTGATGTTTCACTTCCGGGTTCGGAATGGGACCGGGTGGGACCATCAGGCTATGACCACCAGGTTTCAGGGAGCTCTTCGTTGTTCTGCTCGCTGCTTACCTCGGTAATCATCTGCGCTTGCGGGTTGCTGTTGTATGTGCTGGCTGCCGGCTGGTGGGCAGCAGGCTGACATCCGCGTGGCTTTGGGTTTTGCGTTTTCCTTGTTTTGCACTCACTCTCGGTTACATTCGTTTCAAGCAGAAATTGCTTGTCACCGGGGTGGTGTATAAGGTCTATTGGATGTTAGTAGTGCTCGGCTCAATACATTACTGCAATTACACCTGCACCCTATCAACGTGGTCGTCTTCCACGCTCCTATAGGGAGAACTCATCTTGGGAGGGACTTGGCGCTTAGATGCTTTCAGCGCTTATTCCTTCCGCACTTAGCTACCCGGCCGTGCTCCTGACGGAACAACCGGTGCACCAGTGGTGCGTCAGACCCGGTCCTCTCGTACTAAGGTCTGAACCCCTCAATTCTCCAACGCCCACAGAGGATAGAGGACCGAACTGTCTCGCGACGTTCTGAACCCAGCTCGCGTGCCGCTTTAACCGGCGAACAGCCGGACCCTTGGGACCTTCTCCAGCCCCAGGATGCGACGAGCCGACATCGAGGTGCCAAACCACGCCGTCGATATGAACTCTTGGGCGTGATCAGCCTGTTATCCCTAAGGTACCTTTTATCCGTTGAGCGACGGGGATTCCACTCTCTCCCGCCGGATCACTTGGGCCTGCTTTCGCATCTGCTCGACTTGTAGGTCTCACAGTTAGGCGGGCTTATGCCCATGCACTCGACACCCGGTTGCCATCCGGGTTGAGCCCACCTTCGCACTCCTCCGTTACTGTTTGGGAGGATACCGCCCCAGTAAAACTGACCGGCTGACACGGTCCTTCTGCCTGATTCAAGGCGTGAAGTTAGATTCTCCAGTTCCAAAGGGTGGTGTCTCATTGATGGCTCAGATACTCCCTAAAGAGTATCCTCAAAGCCTCCCACTTACTCTGAGCATTGAGACCGAAGAAACAATGACAGCTTACAGTTAAGGTCTATAGGGTCTTTCCGTCCTTCTGCGGGTGGCCGGCATCTTCACCGGCGTTACAATTTCACTGAGCACCTGGTTGAGACAGTGCCCAACTCGTTTCACGATTCGTGCAGGTCGGAACTTACCCGACAATGAAATTCGCTAACTAAGGACCGTTATAGTTACGGCCGACATTCACCGGGACTTGGGTTCACAGCTTCGCTTTGCAGCTAACCGCTTGCCTTAATCTTTCGGCATTGGTCACGTGTCACATCCTATACGTCGACTTGCGTCTTGGCAGAATGCTGTGTTTTTGATAAACAGTCGGTTGGGCCATTTCTCTGCGGCCATGTTGCCATGGCACCCCTTTTTCCGAAGTTACGGGGCTAATTTGCCGAGTTCCTTAACCAGGGTTCACTCTTGCGCCTTGGTATATTCTACCCACCCACCTGTGTCGGTTTACGGTACGGGTTCCTTAGCATACGGAGGGGCTTTTCTCGGCACCTTGTTCGGTAATACGCTTCGGCCGAAGCCTAAGCTCACAATTCAATAAGTTATTTACCTTTCTCGATGCGTCCTCCCTCTTTAAGGTTCGGAAGTCACGGAATATTAACCGTGTGTCCATCGCCTACGCCTCTCGGCCTCGACTTAGGTCCCGACTAACCCAGGGACGTACATCGTTGCCCTGGAAACCTTGGGTTTACGGCGGA
>JAFYWX010000044.1 GCA_017546445.1 Akkermansia sp.
CCATAGACAAAAGCACTAAGTAGCAATGAATAACGAGTACACAGACAAGCTGGAAGCCTACGGCATCAACCCCGCCAACTACGATGAATACGAGCTGGAGGAAATCGCCGACACCCTGAACACCTACGAGGAGAACAAGGCGCAAGCCGACAGCTACCGCAAGGAGCTGGAAGCCGGGGAAGAATCCGACAACGGCTACCACGAGTTCCTACAGGGGATGGCCGACCGCGAAATCATCAACCTGTATGAAAATTACGGCATCGTGACCAACATCAAAATTGAGGGCTGGGAACCCGCCTCCCGCTAAGGGAAGCGGCAACCAGCCCGAATCACCAAGACTTCAACCCACACACAAGAGCAAATGAAAGTATACATCGAAGCGCACTTCAAGCAGGTAAAGGAGAACGAGTACAAACGAGTCGAGGTCAAGATTGACGAAGCCCTCATCCCTTGGGGCGTACACAAGTTCCTAACCGCTCGATATGGTGAAATCTCAGAGCTGAGCTTCCACTTCACCAGAGAGGCGTAACTAAATGTACTGAACAACCTAGAAAAATAAAGTTCAGTATACTAACAAGTGCTGTTTTGTGATTTATTATAATTATCTAATTCTCGCTCTAAAGCATAAGCTTTTTTATATGCGGCTTTATATTGCTTAGATATATCTGAAGTGATTTCCGTAAGATTATCCAATAAGAGCTGCTTTCCGCTTTCTACGTTAGATATTACCGGGTGATGAAGTTCTTTTACATTTGCAATGGGAAGAGGCTCAATATTTTTATAACATGCCAACTCAATATCGGTAAGCATACCTTGCAAGTCATTAGTGGCGTTTTTTATTGATGTTGACAACTTTTTAATATCAATTATCAACAAATTGCAATTTTCTAGCAAGATTTGATTTATTCGTTCTCTAATTGAATTAATCAAGTGGCTTACTCCTAATTCAGGAAAGATATCACTCGATATATTAGAGGGCAATTTAAGCTTGCGTTCACATCTACAGATTTGTACCTGAATGGAGCTATGTGCAATATCCCAGTTCCTCTTTATGTTATTGAGAATACTTGCGGCTGTTTGTAAAGATTTTATAAGCATACTGGCTCGACTATTAGAGTTTCAATGAGAAATACAATAATTTTAGCAACAAATCAAGATAAAAGAATGATTCTTCTATCTTATCCCATAATATCTTGTAAAAATAAGCAATAATGCCACACCGAGAAAAAGCCGGTTCAACACCGGCTGAAAAGGGGAGTTTTATTCACCCCGACGATTGGATGGAAGCCCGAAGAAATTGTTGCCTCCGATTTGGTAGCCGGTGGCTTTCCAGCTGATGTGGGTGAGGGTGGGATAAACCTCGCCATTCCACTTGTAGCCGCTATCGAGTACGTCTACCTCAATCAACTTGCCCTTGTAGATGCGTATCAACTGGTCGCCGGGGTCCAGTTTGATGTCGTTGCTTTTGGGCGTAATGCTTACCGGAGCTTGGCCAGTCTTTTTCAGATTGTAAGTGGTCAGCTTGATTTCGACCACTTCGGCAGCTTCCGGTTTAGTAGGCTCAACGATGGATTCCTGTGCCGGGGCTTCGGCGGTCGGCTCCACGTCCGTCACGGGTTCGTTTAATTCTTCTGCAAGCTCGGCTTCGCGGGCTTCTTCGACTTCTTGCCACAGGGCGGCTTCGATTTCAGCATCGTTGGGAGTTTCTGTCTGAGACTGCTGCTCTTCATCGTCCATCAGCCACGGGGGAATAACCTCTACGCGTTGAATCGCCTCGTTGGTTGACCTGCGGCGAGGTTTGCGCTCAGGGGCGCTCAGCGTGACCTTGAACAGCTTTTCCACCATTTCCCGGTGTTTGGCATGGGGTAGCGTATATTCGCCGGATATGACCAGCTCTGTGAGCGGTTTGGCAATCTTGCGGTCTTTGGTGAACGCCCCGCGCATGTGCTGGCACAGGTAGGTGACTTTCTTGTTTCGCTTTTCCACGAGGGCGCGGTAGGTGGTTCCGCTGGCGCTCTTCACGCGGACTTCGATGTCTGCGCTTACCGACTTTGCTTTGCTTGTCTTCTTATTCATAAAAACAGGGGGTAAAAAGTTCCTTTGTATAGTATAAGCTATTTAGTATAAATATGCAAGGTTTTTATTACTTTTTCTTTCGTGACTGTGAATCAAAATTGGATGACTTTTTCCGTTATGAGAAAATCGTCACAAAAGACTCATTTTCAACACTTGCAAGGCAAGCAATGTGATTTGACTGATAGACGCCGATTTTTTGCCATTTAAGCCACGAATAATCAGCTAATTGCATGTAATGTGACTGGAACCGCACGAGTCTAAGCGAGTCCTTTTGGCTGCAAAACGGGGTCAAAATGGATGCAAAATCAGCCCCGGAAGTCCGTTTTCTGTTATGAGTTGCGTTTTTATAAGTCGCTGAAATCAAGGCACAAAAAAGGAGCGGTCGTTACCATTTTGTCTTGGTTACGACCGCTCCCATAATAGGGCCGGCGGGGTTCGAACCCGCGACCAAGGGATTATGAGTCCCCTGCTCTAACCGCTGAGCTACAGCCCCAGGCAGAGTGTACAGAAGCGGCGGCGGGGATGCAAGCTAAAAATGAAACAGTTTTGTCATGCAGACTGATTGTGACTGATTGTCTGCAGAAAGGATGGTCGGGTTTATTGCAGCGGGGCTTCGGTGCCGGACTCAGGGGCGGGCAGTTCCTGTTCCTCCAGGGGCAGGGGCTGGGCGCTCCGCTTCTCCGGTTCAACCGTGACCTCATCTGCCGCGCCGCAGAGTTCAGCCAGGGCAGCATTGCCATAGCACCCGACATCTGCCAGACGCATCATTTCATCCTCCAGGCGCACGTACACCTCTTCAAAATCCGCTGCCACCAGCTCCTCATCCTCATCCGCAATCGAGGAGAAATCCGTATTCTCCAGGGCGGCATAGAGAGCCACAATCTGAGGAGCAAGCGCGGCAGCGCTCCCGGCATCCACCACAGCGGACAGAGCCTCCACCAACTGCTCCATCTGCCCGAGAGCAGACTCCAGCACCGTTTCAGCAGAGACGGGAATTTCCACCGCCTGAGCCTCGGCGTTGAGCTCCGGCTCTGCCCAGGCAGGAACAAACAGCAGAGCAGCAGCAAATACGGAGGTATGGATTCGGTAATTCATGGTGCGCGCGGCGCTTATAACACGCATGCGGCATCCCCGCAAGTAAAATTTATAGAAACATAGCAAAAAGACACCAAAAAAGCACAAATAACCATGAGAATCAGGCCTTGAGCGGGTGTCAACCTGAGCTGAGCGGCAAAACCTACGCACACCCCACAAGGGGGCTGAATCAACCGGCGGCAATGCTGATTCATGCTTAACAAAGATACCCCTGGCAAAAAATGAGTGAAAAAAAGCACCGATACAAACTGAATGATTGACGAGCGAGGGGATTTGATGTAGACTGCAAAACAGGCGTAGACTATACCCACGCAGCGTTATTCATTTTACCATCTTACGGCCGTGTACTCAAACGAAGACTTTCTCCTGCAGCTCCTGGTAGAAGCCGGTGCAATCGATGAGCTCACCCTCGATTCTATTCGCATGCAGCTTTCACCGCTGGATAATATCATCGAGCATCTCATCGAGAACAATTACCTGACCCACGAATACATTGCCCAGGTGGCAGCCGCTAATTCTGGGCTGGATTATGTTGATGTCACCAGTTTTGAGATTGACCCCAGCATCATCGCCTCCGTGAAGGGTGAACTGGCCCGCCGCGTGAAGTTCCTGCCGCTGGGGGATGACGGTTTCTCCCTGCAGGTTGCCATCTGCGACCCGTTCGACATGCAGACCATGGACAGTCTGCCGCAATTCCTGGGCCGCGATGTCAGTTTCTTTGTAACCGCCGAGCCGCTGCTCCAGAAAGCTCTGGATAAATACTACCCGGAGAAGAAGCAGTACGCCAAGGGCGACACCGAAGGCCCCATCATTGAGCTGGTGGACAACATGTTCAACGATGCGCACGAGATGCGCGCCTCCGATATTCACATCGAGCCCATGGAAGACCGCGTGCGCCTGCGTTTCCGCGTGGACGGCCGCCTGGTAGAGGTAGCCAACCACCCGAAGAAGCTGCTCGGGCCCATCGTGGCACGTCTCAAGGTGATGAGCACCTCCATGAGCATTGCAGAAAAGCGCGTACCGCAGGACGGCCGTATCGAAATGGACCTGCGCGACGGCGCCCATATCGATCTCCGTGTGAGCACCGTGCCCACCAACCACGGCGAATCCGTGGTAATGCGTATTCTGGATAAATCTGCCCTGGCTCTGGGCCTGCCGCAGCTCGGCTTCCTTTCCGACGACGAGGCAACCTTCGACCGCCTGGTCACCCTGCCGGACGGCGTGATTCTGGTGACCGGTCCCACCGGTTCCGGTAAGACCACCACGCTGTACGCCTGCCTGAACCACCTGAACCGCCCGGACAAAAAGATTATCACCGCTGAAGACCCGGTGGAATACGAAATGAGCGGCATCAACCAGGTGATGATTCGCACGGAAATCGGCATGACCTTCGCTGCAGCCCTGCGCGCCATGCTTCGTCAGGCCCCGAACATCATCATGATTGGTGAAATTCGAGACGGGGAGACCGCCAGCATCGCCATTCAGGCCGCTATGACGGGTCACCTCGTCCTTTCCACCCTGCACACCAATGATGCTCCCTCCTCCGTGGCTCGTCTGGCCGATATGGGCGTGGACCGCTTCCTCATTGCTTCCGCCGTGCGTGCCATCATGGCTCAGCGTCTCTGCCGCAGCCTCTGCTCCTGCAAGATGGACGGCGAGCTCACCCAGAAGCAGGCCACAACCCTGGGCATCGACATCACCCGCGCGGTGAAGGTACCCCGCCCCGGCGGTTGCGACAAGTGCCGCGGCAAGGGCATGAAGGGCCGTCTGGGTATTTTCGAAATCTTTGAAGTGACGGACGATGTGCGCGGTCTCATCAACTCCGATCTCACCTCTGCCCAGCTGCGCAAGCGCGCCCGCGAGCTCGGCATGCGCACCCTGCGCGAGGACGGCATCCGCAAGGTATTGGCAGGTCTCACCTCTGCCGAGGAAATTATCCGCGTAACCACCGGCGACGCCAGCTAACCACTCACCCCACAACAATTTACAACAGATATGAACAACGAGGTTGCAATTGATGTTTTCATCAACAACGGCATGCTGGAGCGTTCCGTTGCCAAAGACGTGATGGACGAAATGTCCAACAGCGGTAAGGAGCTGTGGGAAACGCTGATTGATTTCGGCATCATCAGCGCACCGGAGGATTACTGGAATGTCATCGCCATGGAAGTGGGCGCCCAGTACATCTCCCTGGCAGATTTCACCCCGCCCGAGGAAGTGCTCAACATGCTGCCCGGCGCCCAGGCTCGCCTGCACGGCGCCCTGCCCATCGAATACCGCGAGGGCGAAGGCCTTTACGTGTGCCTGGAAGACCCGCTGAACCCGCAGACGGTGGACGACCTGCGCATTGCCACCGGCCAGGACATTTACCTGTACGTGGCAGCCGACTACGAGGTGCGCGCCCGCATCACCGAATGCTACGGCGGCGCCGAAGCCGCCATGGGCGACCTGCTGGCAGAGCTGGACACCATGAGCGTGGGCAGCCAGGACGGCGCAGAGGAAGCCAATGCCGCCCCGGTTATTAAGTTTGTGAACCTGGTGATTATGCAGGCCATCAAGGAAAAGGCCTCCGATATTCACCTGGAGCCCTTCGAGACCGAATTCAAGATTCGCTACCGTGTGGACGGCGCTCTGTATGAAATGGCCCCGCCCCCCGTGCACCTGGCCAACTCCGTGATTTCCCGCGTGAAGGTGATGGCCGGCATGAACATTGCCGAACGCCGCGTACCCCAGGACGGCCGAATCGTAATGAAGGTGGGTGATGCCGGTGTGGACATGCGTGTGAACTCCCTGCCCACCCAGTACGGCGAATCCGTGGTAATGCGTGTGCTCGACCGCAACAGCGTGAGCCTTAACCTGGATAACCTGAACCTCTCCCCCCACCTGCATGAGTACATCATCGACACGGTGAACAAGCCCAACGGCATTTTCGTGGTGACCGGCCCCACCGGTTCCGGTAAGACCACCACCCTCTACGCCGCCCTGCGCGAGGTGAATACGGAGGACTCCAAGCTTCTCACAGCAGAAGACCCCGTGGAATACGACATCGACGGCATTGTGCAGGTTCCCATCAACGAAGCCATCGGCGTGACCTTCCCGCGTGTACTCCGCGCATTCCTGCGTCAGGACCCGGACCGCATTCTGGTGGGCGAAATTCGTGACAAGGACACCGCCCAGATTGCCATTCAGGCAGCTCTGACGGGTCACTTGGTGCTCTCCACCCTGCACACCAACGACGCCGCCGGTGCCGTGACCCGTTTCGTGGACATGGGCGTGCAGCCTTTCCTGCTGGCCGCCACCCTGCTGGGTGTGCTGGGGCAGCGCCTGGTGCGTACCATCTGCCCGTACTGCAAGACCCCCTACAAGCCCTCCACCACCCTGCTGCAGCAGCTGGGCATCAACCCGCAGCTTATCGGCCAGCAGCAGTTCTTCACCGGCGCCCGCTGCGATAAGTGCTCCAACACCGGTTACAAGGGCCGTAAGGGTATTCACGAGCTGCTGAACGTGACCGACCCCATCAAGGAGCTCATCACGCAGAACGTGCCCTCCATCATCCTGAAGCAAAAGGCCGTGGAGCTGGGCATGACCACCCTGCGCGAGGACGGCATCCAGAACATCTTCGAAGGCAATACCACCATCGAAGAAGTGCTGAAATACACCTAATGGCTTGACGCGACCGCACACATCTGCTATTTTTTCAACATAACGATACTTTCCTACAAACTTACTCATCACTATGCCTAATTTCAAATACACTGCGCTTGACCAGAACGGCGCTGAAAAAACAGGCTTTGTTACTGCAGACAACAAGATAGCCGCCATGGAAATGGTGCGTGCCCAGGGTTTGCTCGTGCGCGAATGCGAGGAAGCCAAGGGCGGTGCCCCCGCAGCCAAGAAAAAGGACGCCAAGAAAGAAAAGGGCAAGAAGGCAAAGAAAGACAGCGCCAAGGGCAAGGCCGGTGCACCCGTGAAACAGAAAGAGCTCATGGTGTTCACCCGCCAGCTGGCAACGCTGATTGATGCCGGTCTGCCGCTGCTGCAGAGTCTCAACGTGCTCAGCAAGCAGGAGCCCAACCCGAACCTGCGCGCCACCATCGTGGCCCTGGGTGAATCTGTACAGGGTGGTTCCACCTTCTCCGAAGCTCTTTCCGCCTATCCCAAGCTGTTCAACAAGCTCTTTGTGAACATGGTGAAGGCCGGTGAAATCGGCGGTGTGCTCGAAGTGGTGCTCAAGCGTCTGGCCGAATACCAGGAAAAGGCAAACCGCCTGCGTGCCAAGATTACCTCCGCCATGGTGTACCCCACCATCATTCTGGTTATCGCCGTGGGTATTCTTACCTTCCTCATGCTGGTTATCGTGCCGAAGTTCAAGGAAATGTTCGAAGGCCAGAACATGGAGCTGCCGGCTCTCTCCCAGTTCGTGTTCAACTTCTCCGATAACTGCATGGCCGACTCGCTGATTCCCTTCGTGCCGAATGCCGTTCTCTTCCTGGTGCTTCTGGCCGCAGCTATCATAGGCGTGGCTATCTGGAAGCGCACGCCCAAGGGTGGCCGCACGGTGGACGCACTCATCCTGAAGACACCCAAGATTGGCGACCTGACCAAGGTGAGCTCCGTGGCCCGCTTCTCCCGTACCTTTGGTACGCTGGTATCCTCCGGTGTGCCGATTCTGCAGGCTCTGGTCATTACCCGCGACACCGCCGGCAACGTTGTTGTGGCCGATGCCGTGACCAAGATTCACGACGCCGTGCGCGAGGGTGAATCCATCGTGACCCCGATGAGCACCTGCGGCGTATTCCCGCCCATGATGATTTCCATGGTGGACGTGGGTGAAGAAACCGGTCAGCTGCCGGACATGCTCATGAAGGTGGCCGAAGTGTACGATGAAGAGGTGGACAACACCGTGACCGCCCTCACCGCCATGCTCGAACCGCTCATGATTGTGTTCCTGGCCGTGGTGGTAGGTAGCATCGTGCTCGCCATGTTCATGCCGATGATGGAAATCATCAAGAACGTCTAATCTCCCACCTGACCAGTCCGCTCATGAAACTGAATAAGCAGGCACGCAAGGGTTTCACCCTCGTTGAAATCCTGGTTGCAGTAGCCATTCTCGCCATGCTGGCTTCCGGCATGTGGGTAGCTGTGGGCAGCTACCAGAGCAAGAAGCTGATAAACAAGGCCCAGACGGAAATCACCCTTCTGGAGGCCGCCATGAACGAATACCGCACGGATAACGGTGGTCTGCTGCCCTTCGGTCGTGGTGATGAGGAGAGCTCCAGCATCATGTACCAGGCCCTTTCCTGCGACTACGATGGCGACGGCGAGCCCGACGACGACAACGGCGTGACCCGCATGCCCTACTGCCCCACCTTCAGCGTCATCAAGAACACCAAGGAGGCAGAACAGGGCGAAGGCATCCCCGTGCTGCGCGCCACTATCCGCACCAAGGACAAGGGCAAGCGCAAGGTATTCGTGGTGGTGGATCCCTGGGGCAAGCCCTACCGCTACCGCCTGGGCTGCGAGGCCGAGGACGACAAGGGCAAGACCGGCTCCGGCATCAATGCTGATTTCGATATCTTCTCCCAGGGCCCGGATGGCCAGGGCGACAGCACCAACAAGAAGGGTGAAAACGAAGACAACATTTCCAACATCAAACTCTGGTAAATTAACCTTTTACACCATATGAATCACCGTACATTTACGGCGTTTCTCGCAGCAACCAGCACCATCCCGGCGCTGGTTGCTTCGTATACGCCCTGCGCAGCAGCTGAACAGGTGCAACCGGCCATAGAACTCGTAAGCCGAGTCACACCGGATTTTGCGCAGAATGTTCATTTCTCTATCTCCCAGAAAAAAAAGGCCACCATTTCCGGCAAAAACGGGGCGCTCCACATCAAAGCCCCCAGTGTGAAGGAATGCATCCGCGCATACGGATACTACCTGCGCAAAATTGCCAAGGTGCATCTCACCTGGAACGGTGACAACACCAGCGCCGCCTCTTTCGTGCTGCCGGAGAAGACTATCACCGTCCCCGAAGCCCTGCCCTTCAATTACGCTTTCAACTACTGCACCCTGAGCTACACCTGCACCCACTGGGACGCCCAGCGCTGGGAAATGGAGCTGGATCGGCTGGCGCTGGCCGGCTACACACACGTACTCGTCACCGCCGGACTCGAGACCGTGTGGCAGAAATTCCTCAGAGACATCGGCTACCCGGAAAGCAAGATAGCCGGTTTTATTCCCAACCCGGCCTACGCCGCCTGGTGGAACATGGGCAACCTGGAGGGCGAAGGAGGCCCCGTCAGCCAGACCATCATCCAGCACGAAGCCAGGCTGGGCCGTTTTCTGGTGAAGCGCATGCGTGAGCTGGGCATGGAGCCGGTGCTGCAGGGCTATGTGGGCTTCCTGCCGCATGATATGCCGGCAGACAAGGTGAAAGGCCGCATCATCCCGCAGGGCAAGTGGTGCTCGCACTACAACCGCCCCGCCGTGCTGCAGCCCACGACAGAGGATTTCCCGCGCCTGGCCGCGCTCTGGTACAAGCACCTCAAAGCCGTATACGGCTACCAGGGCAGATACTTCGGTGGCGACCTGTTCCACGAGGGCGGCAGCACCGGCGGCACCCCGCTCACCCCTGCAGCCAGGGCTGTGCAAGGCGCCATGCAGCAGGCAGCGCCCGGGTCCACCTGGCTCATCCAGGCCTGGGGGCATAACCCGCACCGCGACCTCGTGGCCGGCACTACCCCGGAACACACCGTCATCCTTGCGCTGGATAAGGACATGAGCCCCGGGCACAACCTCACCCGCCAGTATCAGGGGCGCCCGCATGTGTGGTGCGAGCTGCTCAACTTCGGCGGCAACCAGGGCATGTACGGCGGCGCAGAACTGCTGGAGAACATGACAGGCAGACCCGGCGGCGCCATGGGCATCGGCCTTATCTCCGAGGGGCTGGAAACCAACCCGTATTACTACGCCTTGCTCACCGAGCGCATCAACACCCGCGAGGCTATTGACACAGATACCTTCATCCGGGAATATGCAGAAGCCCGCTACGGCGTGAAAGACGCCGACCTGGAAAAGGCGCTCAAGCTGCTGCGAGAAAGCGTGTACGCCCCCGTGCGCCTGCAGGAGGGCTGCCAGGAGAGCATTCTCTGCGCCCGCCCCAGCCTCACAGCCAATAAGGCTTCCACCTGGTCCAAGCCCGATGACTACTACGACAAGGCCAGGGTGCGCAAGGCGGCCAGGCTCATGCTCAAAGCCGGCCAGAAGCACCAGCTCGACAATCTGCGCACCTTCCGGCACGATCTGGCCGACGTATGCCGCCAGGTGCTGGCAGATAAAGCCCGCGAGCAGCTGCCCAGGGTCAAGGCCGCCTTTGATGCCAGGGACCTCGAAACCTTCAACAAGGAAAGCGAGACCTACCTGCAGCTCATCCGCGACACAGGAGCCATCCTCGCCACCTCCGAGGATTTCCTGCTGGGGCGTTTTCTGGCAGGAGCCGAATCCAAAGGCGGCAAGAACACCAGGGCCCGTGAGGAAATGCGCAGAGCTATGCTCCAGCTCATCACCACCTGGACCCCCACCAATGGTATGCTCAATGACTACGCCCACCGCCAGCTCTCTGAGCTCATGACCATGTACTACCTCAAACGCTGGGAAGCATTCTTCAACGCCCGCAAGGCAGAACTGAAAGGCCAGCGCCTGGCCGGCGAAGGCGGCAAATCTGCCACCCAGACCAACGAGAACAACGGCGAGGCCGTGAGCTCCAGCTACGAGCTGAGCAAATCCGTAGACGCCGTGGAGCAGAACTTCCGCAAGAGCAAGCTGAAGCTCCACTACAAACCGAAAGGCAACGTGCTGAAGGTCGCCGACCGCATCCTCGACTAAGCCTGCACCCTTCCGTTTACGAATCATTCAATGCACCACCCCACCCAGTGGAGTGATGCTTCATCATTATCACCTCCACCTGCCCCGCCACAATTAAAAAAAGGGCCCCCGTTGACGGTGCGGCAACACCCGGGGGCCGATATGATACATGAAATAGTAACACTGGAGATTTCTCTCAGCACGAGATTCGACCACAAATGGACGCGGGAATCAAGCGATTTGAGAAAAACGCCCTGGGTTTGCACATGTATCACAAAGTTTTCACAATTGACTGGAACGTTCACCACCAGCAGCGCGGAGAAATGCCGCCTTGGTGCCATCGATGTCGATAATTTCTTTAATCATTGTTGTATTCGGTTTAAGATTATCCCCGCCACACCATGCAGCGGGAGTTATCAACACCGCCGCAGTCCGTTTGCAACTTGTGCACCAGCTCCAACAGATGCGGCAGGCGTGCTGATGCGCCTATTATATGCCCCCCTTTTTCAGGTATTTTCACATTTACTGTAAAACCGGGGGAGTTTTTATACTCCAGTAAGCGAAAGGAAAAAAACGCGCCCAATTTTACAGTAAAACAGGGCAAAAAAAAGAAACATCTGCTATTGACAGGTTTATTGAACGTACAGAAAGAAGTACATTTGCCTTGTGCTGTTTTGTTGTTCTGTGGTACACTCCGCATGCCGCCTGGTGCGGCAAAAGCCAGGCGGCTTTTATATCATGATTGAAATAATACCCCGCCTGATGGCAATCAGCCCCGTGTTGATTGAGCAACTAATCTGGATTCTGTTCGTTGCGTTCCAGAGGTGTTAGAATCCACGCCCTGTACCCGGGAAACCGGGTGCGGGGCAATTTTTCTCATATCGCTTGACTCTATCACTACTTTATGCTTTAATTATGCCCGGAGAGAAATCTCCGGTTATTATTTTAATCATGTTATCAGCCCCCGGGTGTTGCCGCACCGCTAACGGGGGCTTTTTCTTTGGCAGGAGATAGCACCAGCACACAGAAAAGCCCGCCCCTGCATCAAGCTAAGGGCGGGCGTGTCAGGGCAGAGACTGGGCTTCTCCGATATGTGCCCCCTGCAAGAGGTGTGTCCCCGGGGGTGTGTCCCCTGTGTGTCCCCTCCTGTGGGCTTATCTGTGTCCCCACGCTACCACGGCAATATGTACCCTTACAAGACAAAAAATCGCGCTGTAAAGGTGTTACATCCTCTACAGCGCGCTATTTTCAGTATTTTTTAGTTGCGGGAGCAGGATTTGAACCTGCGGCCTTCAGGTTATGAGCCTGACGAGCTACCTGGCTGCTCCATCCCGCGATTTTATTTAAGCCACCCTAGCGGGTGCGGCAGGAATATACCACCATCTGACCGATACGTCAAGACCTTTTTGAAAAAAAGTGAATATTTTTTCAATTTCTTTCATTTTTCCTTTTTTGGGGTCGCTGGGGCAGGACGCTGGGATAAACGGGAAAACGCACGAAAACCACTTGACGCTCAACCTTGCATCTGCTAGAGTTGGCGCAATGAACGGCACACCGCCAGCAGGGGAAGACCCGCGGTATCTCCAGGAGCAGCTTATCACCTACCTGGGGAACAAGCGTCGGCTGCTCGATTTCATCGGCCAAGCGGTGGGCAAGGTGCGCCGGCAGCTGGGCGGGCGCAAGCTGCGCTGTTTTGATGCCTTTTCAGGCAGCGGCATCGTGAGCCGCTATCTCAAGCAACACGCGGAAGCACTCTATACCAATGACCTGGAGGATTATGCCCGGGTGCTGAATACCTGTTATCTGGCCAACAGCGATGCCGTGCAGGCGGCACACCTGCCGGAGCGGCATGCCGAATTGCTGCGGCAGATAGAGGAAAACCCGACTCCCGGACTATTGGCAAAGCTCTACGCCCCGCAGGATGACGAGCGCATTCACCGCGGGGAGCGGGTATTCTACACCCGCCGCAATGCCGTGTACCTGGACACTGCCCGCCAGCTCATCGGCCAGCAGCCGGCAGAGCTGCAGCCCTTCTTCCTGGCCCCCCTGCTCAGCGAGGCTTCCGTGCACACCAACACGGCAGGTATCTTCAAGGGATTTTACAAGGACGCTAACGGCGTGGGTAAGTTCGGCGGGCGTGGCGCCAATGCCCTGCAGCGCATCATGGCCCCCATTGAGCTGCCCCTGCCCGTTTTCTCCCGCTATGATTGCGAGCTGCATGTGCTGCAGAGTGATGCCTGCGCCGCAGCTGCCAGCCTGCCGGAAATTGACCTGGCCTACCTAGACCCGCCTTACAACCAGCACCCCTATGGTTCCAATTATTTCATGCTGAACCTGCTGCTGCGTTATGAGGAACCGGCGCAGATGTCTGCCGTATCCGGCATTCCGCGGGACTGGAACCGCTCCGCCTACAACAAGCGCTCTCAGGTGCAGGAGGCGCTGGATGCCCTGCTTGGCACCCTGCCCGCCCGCTTTGTACTCATTTCCTACAACTCTGAGGGCTTTGTCTCCCTGCCGGAAATGCAGGCGCTGCTGGCGCGCCACGGGCAGGTGCAGCTCATGCAGACAGACTACGCCACCTTCCGCGGCTGCCGCAACCTGAGAGCCCGGGCGCTCTCGGTGAAGGAATATCTGTTTCTGCTCCGCAAGTGACGCAGAACATGCTTGACGCAAGCTGATTTGAGGGTATGATGAGAGCGTGAATCATCTCTCAGTATTTTCCCGCTTGTGCACCTGCGCAGTGCTGTCTGTGGCACTGAGCAGCTGCTACCCGCAAGCAGATAACCCGGAGCAGCTGCGTCTGGCTCATGAACAGAATGCCAACATGCGCCGGGAAATCGCCAGCATGCATAAACTCATCAAACAGGCGGGCGGTACCAATCCCGTACATGCAGAAAACGTCACCGCCAAGGAACAGGAGCTGGCCCATGCGCTCAATGAGCTCAAGGAGCTCAAGCGAAAGCAGACTGAGGCCAAGCTTCGCGTCATCCAGCTGCAGGATCGTCTGGATGCTTTCCGCACCAGTTTCCGCATGCTTCAGAGTGAAACCGCTAACCTTCACAAACGCTCATGAGCCAGCCCCCCCAATCCAAGGACACACAGGGAAAAATCACCCTGACCTGGGGCGCCAAGCCCACCCCGCCCCGCCCTCAGGCCACTATCCCCATCCCCGTGGAGAGCCAGCAGACCACGCCTGAGCCCAAGCCGGCTCCGGCCCCCACGCCCGCTCCTGAGCCTAAACCCGCACCCACTCCTGCACCGGCTCCCGCTCCCGCGCTCGAGGCAAAGGAAGAGAAGCCGCAGCCAGCACCGGCGGAGGAGAAGGCAGCAACCGGCAAGAAGAAGTCCGGCGGCTGGGGAGCTGCATTCTTTGATACGCTGCTTGTTCTGGCGCTCATGGGCGCTCTCGGCGGCGGCGCCTGGTATGTGCACCAGCAGCTGCAGGCCACCCATATCCCCTCACCGCTGGAAATCGCTCAGAATGAGTACCTGGAGCTCTGCAAGCAGCACGAACAGCTCCGGGATGCCGCCTACAAGGCAGATGAGCAGCTGCACATGACAGGGCGCATCAATTACCTGGAACGCCAGCTTTCCGAAATCAGGAACCGCATCGCGGAGGAGCAGCGCGGTATTGCCAACGAGCAGAGCCGCATTCAGGCGCTGCAGCGCGAAATCCGCCACGAAGACAAGACCTCCCGAGGCATCGCCAGGAACATGCTCATCGGACTTCCCATCGGTAATGTATCCACAACCACCGGCCGAGCCTACCCCAATGCCACTATTCACCGCATGGAAGGCGGTCGCATCACCCTGCGCACTCAGACTGGGCAGGTCTGCTTCCCGACCTCCCAGCTTGTGAAGGATAACCTGCCCGATATGGCTCGCTATGCTTTTGGCCTGGATGATATGGTGGACATGACCGACTTTGTGGCAGCCGATGGTTCCCCCGAGCCCCGGAAGCGCCGCAAGGGAAGGCTCATCAACCAGCGCAAGGCTGCCCCGCAGCCCGCCGAGCCAAACTACGAGCCGGAATCCGGCGCTCCCGCAGTGGACACCGGCAAACGCAACCACCACAATACGGTAGCGGAGGGCATCCTCCCGGAGACCGATGACTCATGGCAGCCCCCCCAGGAAGCACTGCCGATTGGGGAATGAATAATGAGTAGTTGATGTTTTATTGAAAGAAGGCGTGCATCGGAGATTCCGATGCACGCCTTCTTTTATAAGCTTTTTCGCCCGTTTACTTCTTCTTGCGGCAGCAGCACTTCTTCCTGGGTGCAGCTTCAGCGCAATCAGCCTTGGGGGCCAGGGTGCGGTTCATCTGCTTCCAGCTCCAGTCCCAGCGGGTCAGAGAGGTGAAGCAGGCGGTGAGCAGGTTCACGCTGGCGTCGATGTCCACCTTGTGGGCCATTTCGATGCTCTGGTGCACATTGCGCACGGGGATGGAGATAGCACCGGTCACAGAGCCACCAGCGGTGAACTTCTGCATGGCGCCGGCATCAGTACCACCAGCGGCCAGCAGCTCCAGCTGGTAGGGAATCTCACCCTCCTGGCAGAGAGCCGTCATGAACTTCACCATGCGGGGGTCGGTGATGAGGGTACCATCGTACACCTTCACAGCCGTGCCCTTGCCCAGTACGGTGCACTTATCGTGAGCGCCGCTGCCGGGGGTATCGAAGGCGATGGTCACGTCCAGAGCGAAAGCGAAATCGGGGTTGATGGCGAGGGTGGCGGCATGTGCACCGCGCAGACCCACTTCCTCCTGCACGGTGAATACGGCGTACAGGTCATAGTCCGGCAGGTTGCCGCTTTCCTTGATGGCGCGCACAGCCTCAATCAGCATGTAGCAGCCACCGCGGTTGTCGATACTCTTCACATTCAGGCAATCGCCCATTTCCACCAGGTCGCCCACACGGGTGATGGAATCGCCGATGGAGACATACTTCTCCACCTCTTCCTTGCTCAGGCCGAGATCCACCACATAGTCGGTCACCTGGGGCATCTTGGTGCGCTCCTCAGGGCTCATCACGTGGATGGGCTTCACACCCATGCAGCCGGGCAGGTCCTTGGTGCCGTGCACCGTCACGCGCTGAGCGGTGAGCGTCTTGGGGTCGAAACCACCCAGGGGAAGGATGCGGATAAAGCCATTATCATCGATATGGCGCACGATAAAACCGATTTCGTCCATGTGGGCGGCGCACATGATGCTCTTCTCAGAGCTCTTACCCTTGATAAGGGCCACCACGTTGCCCACGTTGTCCACCTTGATTTCATCTGCCAGCGGGGTCATCTGGCTGATGACCAGGTCGCGGATGCCATACTCAAAACCGGGAGCCCCGGTTGCCTCACACAGGTCTTTGAAGAGCTGGATGTTCATGGCGCCTACTTTACTCCTTTCCACCCCGCTTGGCAAGGGCAGACTAACTTTCTGACAGGATTTTCCACCGCCGGGTGAGCGAAACACCTTGCAATGAGGGGGCAATATGCTATCATACCCGTATGAACCGCCTGCCGATACCACAGTATGTGATGGCTCTGGCCCATGTGGCCGCCCTGCGCTCCGAAGACCCCTACCGCAAGGTAGGTGCAGCCGCGCTGGATAAGGATAACCGCGTTATCGGCACGGCATACAACGGGCTTTTCCCCGGTTTCGATGCCCCGGAAGGGTTCTGGGCCTCGCGCGATGAGCGGCAGAAGTTCATGCTGCATGCGGAAATCAACCTGTGCAGTTTGTTCAAGCGTGGTGAGGCCAAAATTGTGGCCTGCACCACCATGCCCTGCACCTCGTGCATGCAGGCGCTCTGCGCCCACGGCGTGAAAACCATTTATTACGGCGAAGATTACGCAGCCTCCCAGGCACCGGCCATTGCAGAAATGTACGGCGTAGAGCTCATCAAGGTGGATGATTACCCGCTTTCCCGCCGTTTCCCGCTAGTGGCAGAACAGACAGACGAGAACTGCAGCTGCTGCCAGGGCAACCAGGCACTGGAGAACCGGGCTAAGGGCTGCCTTATGGGGCTGATGTGTGGCGACGCCCTGGGAGCCCCGGTGGAATTCCACGACCCGGATGATGTGTTCAGCTATTACCCTGACGGTATCACCGGCATGGTAGACGGCTGGAGCACCACGGAGGAACGCTCGCAAGGCCAGATTACGGATGATTCGGAAATGGCCATTGCCCTGCTACGCAGCCTGCTGAACGAAAACGGCTTCAACAGCCTGGCCGTGCGGGCTCAGTATATCGACTGGCTTTCCACGGAGCCGGATGACGTAGGCGTAACTATCCGTGCCTCGCTCGATGGAAAATACAACGCAGAATCCCAGGCTAACGGAGCATTGATGCGAGTGGCACCAGTGGCGCTGTACGCCGCGCTGCACCCGGAATGCGACTGGCAGACCATCGCAGACCGGGAATGCCGCATCACCCATATTCATCAGCGCTGCATCCATGCCAATATCCTTTTCGTGGAATCACTTATCCTGGCCATGCAGGGCTATTCCCCGCGGGAGATTTATGCCACAGCATGCCGCCGGGCAGAGGAAATAAACGACATGCCCCTGCTCAGCCGCCTGCGCGCCGCAGAAACAGAGGAACCGGAGTATCACCCCCAGGCCGGCTGGGTGGAAATCGCCTTCCAATGCGCCTACTACTGGCTGTTGCATGCCAGGGATTACGCATCGGCCATGTGCAGCATTGTAAACCAGTGTGGAGACCCCGATACCAACGCAGCCATAGCCGGGGCCCTGCTCGGTGCCGTGTTCGGCATTGATGGCATTCCGCAGGAATGGCAGCAGAATGTCCTATACGCCCAAAGCGACCGCCCCACACGCTATCGCGCCAGCCGCGCCATGGAGCTGCTAGAGGAACTCTTTGAACAGGCAAAATGAGTACGCCCCTGCTCCAGGTACGCGACCTCACGGTCGAGTTCCACTCCCGCGCCGGGGTGAACTACGCGGTGAATGGCGTTTCCTTTGACCTGCACGCCGGCGAGACGCTGGGCATTGTGGGCGAATCCGGTTCCGGCAAGTCGGTGACCTGCTCCACCCTCATGGGGCTGCTGCCCAGCCCGCCTGCCCGCATCGGCAAGGATTCCCGCGCCTGGTTCGATGGTATCGACCTTCTGCACGCGCCGGAGAAGGTGCATGCCGGGCTCCGCGGCAAGCGCATCTCCATGATTTTTCAGGATCCCATGACCTGCCTGAACCCCTGCATGTGCATTGGAGACCAGGTGGCCGAGCCGCTTGTGCTGCACCAGGGGCTCAGCTGGCGAGAGGCCCGCAGACTGGCCGTGGAGGAACTGGCCCGCACCGGCATACCCGAGCCCGAAAAACGCGCCAAGGCCTACCCGCACGAATTTTCCGGCGGCATGCGCCAGCGCGTGATGATTGCCATGGCGCTCATCACCCGGCCGCAGATTCTCATTGCCGATGAACCCACCACCGCACTGGACGTGACCGTGCAGAAGCAGGTGCTCGACCTGCTCCGCGCCCGCCAGCAGGAGCTGGGCACCGCCATCATCCTCATCACGCATGACCTGGGCGTAGTGCGGCAGTATGCCCACCGCATTCAGGTGATGTACGCCGGCAGCATCGTGGAAAGCGCGCCGGCAGAGGAACTCATCCGCCACCCGCTGCACGCCTACACCCGCTCGCTCATGGCTTCCATACCCAGCGCAGCAGATAAAGGCAGCAGGCTCCAGACCATTCCCGGGCTGCCGCCCACCCTGCGCGAGCCCGTGCGCGGCTGCGCCTTCCGCCCCCGCAACATTGTGGGTAATCCCGAGCTCTGCCTCACCGACCGCACGCCGGAGCTCGTGGAAACCACCCCCGGCCACTGGGTGCGTAATTGCCCTGGCTGCCTCACGTCCTGACCGCAGGTCAGGATTTCGTCACGCAGTGATTTCGTCCGAGCAACGCCCGGATTTCGTCCAGCCCCGCAGGGGCTGGATATCGTTTCCTATTAAGCCCCCCGCTCCGGCATCAAAAACCGGGCTGCCCACAATGGAGCAGCCCGGAAAAATGCATCTGAATCCTCGCAACTGGCTTTAGCCAATCTGAGCGCGGCCGCTGAGGCGGGCGCCTTCATCCATGGAAAGCGTGCCAGTGGTGATATCGCCGGTAATATTGGACTGGGCATTGAGGTGGCAGCGGTTGCTCTCAATATTGCCCTCAACGCGGCCGTAGATGTGCACCTCGCCGGCGTGGATATCGCCCTTGATGTTGGCCATCTCGCCGATGGTCACCTTACCGGTGTCGGACTCAATCTGACCCTCGATGTGACCATCGATGTGCATATCGTTCTGGAAGCGGATGGAACCGATAATCTCGATACCGGAGGAAAGAACGTTAGTGGTGTTCGTGCTCATGATTTGAGTAGAAGTAAGAGGTTGATGGAAAATTACACCGTCATGATTTCCTTTTCCTTGGCAGCCACCAGGTCGCCAACGGTCTTCACGTACTTATCGGTAAGCTTCTGCACCTTCTCTTCAGCACCGCGCACACCGTCCTCGGTCAGGATATTGTCGGCCTTCATCTTCTTGATGCCGTCCATACCGTTCTTGCGAACGCCACGGATACGCACGCGGGTTTCCTCACCCAGGCCGGACACGTACTTGCAGAGCTCCTTACGGCGCTCGCCGGTCAGCTCAGGAATGGGCAGACGCACGGAACGGGCATCGATGATGGGGGAGATACCCAGGCGGCTTTCGGCGATGGCCTTCTTGATGTCGTTGAGGGTACCCGGGTCAAACGGCTGAATCAGGATGGAACGGGCATCGGGGGTGGAAACCACAGCCAGGCTCTTCAGCTTCATGCTGGAGCCGTAGGAAGCCACGAAAATGTCCATATTGTCCACCAGAGAGGGGGAAGCCTTACCAGTGCGCACGCCGGCAAAACCAGCCTGCATGTGCTCCACAGCTTCTTCCATTCCGGTCTCTACCTCAAGCAAGAGTGTCTCTTCGTCCATTGTTGTATTTGGTTATATGTGTTAAAATCTGTTTATCATCAGCCGATGATGGTGCCAATCTTCTCACCGAGCAGAGCTCGGGTGATGTTGCCGGGCTTGTGCATATCGAACACCATGATGGGCTTGGCATTGTCCTTGCACAGGGTGAAAGCGGTCTGGTCCATCACCTTCAGGTTGCGGGAGATGCACTCCTCGTATGAAATCTCATCAAAGCGCGTGGCGGTGGGGTCGGTCTTGGGATCGGCGGTGTACACACCGTCCACGGAGGTGGCCTTCATCACCACTTCGGCATTGATTTCACAAGCGCGCAGGGCAGCGGCCGTATCGGTGCTGAAGAAGGGGTTACCGGTGCCGGCGGCGAACACAACCACCTCACCGGCGCGCAGCTGATGGCGGGCCTTGTTACGCACATAGGGCTCTGCCACGTTCTTCATCTCAATGGCGCTCTGCACGTGGGCGGGCACACCGGCCTCCTGCACAGCGGAGCAGATGGAAAGAGCATTCATCACCGTGGCAAGCATGCCCACATAGTCAGCCGTGGGGCGATCCATACCGCGCACGCTGGCCTTGGCACCACGCCAGATGTTACCGCCGCCCACAACGATGGCAATCTGCAGATTGCCCTTCTGCTGGGCTTCAGCAATCTCACGGGCGATGCGAGCCACAATCTCCGGGGAGATATTGTCCTTGCTGCCGGGGGCACGCAAGGCTTCACCGCTCAATTTCAGAAGGATACGCTTATACGGAGGCTGGGGCTGTTCGCTCATGGTTCCAGAATAGGTTTGTTCCCTTTGACTGTGCCACTTTTAGCATCAAAAAGCGAGCTAAAAATGTGCCAGTCAGCAAAAAAATAACGCGATAGGCAAAGTCACCTCCGCGCAAGGTGGATTCACCAGCTCCGGCACCTGCCCAGGCGCAGGGAGAACACAAATGAATACCCCGCCAGCAGAAGCAGGCAGGCATGCCCCGGCAACCAGCCCCACACGGCGCCATCCGTCTGGACCTGAGATGAAAAGACGAGCTGATGCCAGCAGCAGGCGGTGCGCAGCCCCCAGAGCAGAGACGCATGGCAGCCCACCAGCACCAGCTCATAAGCCAGCAGCAGGCCATACACCCACATATCCCGGCGGTGGTTCGCAAAACTCCATCCACGGTACAGGAACGCCATGCACCACACCGGCACCCCCAGCAGAGCGAGGTCAATACTCGTCCATGCGTGGGTTCCGTTGCAATCCTGCTCCCCCATGAGCGGCAGGAAGCAGAAAAACGCCAGCGTGAGCAAGGCTGCCGTGTTCAGCTCTGCTCTTTTCACCGCCAGTGCATAGCGGGCTTTCTCAGCTTTCCACATCCCCTGCCCCCTTTCCATAATAATGCCACAGCTCACGCCCTGCCATGAATAAGAACCCCGTGCTCCCAACAGCCAGAATCATCGGCACCACCCACGAGGAGGACTGAACACCAAGACTCAACACCGATTTTTCCGGATTCCCCGGGTTCACATACACCGTCACCCGCCTGGTTGCGATGGCTTCTTCAAACATCTGCCTGGTAAAATTCTGCCCCCGCCGGGTCACGGTATACATATTTCCCTGGTACTCGATTGCCACCTCAAGGCTTCTCCTCTTATATCCGCTGCGGTAGCTCTCTACATACCCCTCTACCTGGATTCCCGAATCTGACTGCAGGACACAGTAGTTATCCCGAAGCTGCATCGTGGCGAACCATCCCAGCACCAGGGCAAAGAAGATATAAACACCGCAGCGGGCTCGCATTCCACTACGATTCAATTGCCTGCTATAGGCATTATTCTCAAGCCATTCCATACCTCTTCTCAATATTCCGAATCCTTGATAAACAGAGAATCCAGCTCGTTCTTCCAATCAGTTACCATGGTCTGTATCTCCTTGCGGGAAAGCCGGGCATCTTCATTTCCGGGCAGACCGTTACCGAGCGGACCGTCAGGGGAACCGTTTACCATATTGCCGAGCAGCGTGACCAGTTCCCTGCCCGTACAATCCGCGCAGGCTTTGTACACCACCTTCTTCATTCCGGTGTCCAGCGCGGTCTTTTTCACCCGACTGAGCACAAAGAGACGCGCCGCAAGCAAACGCTGATGATGCCGGTGCATCTCCCGCACATCGACATCGCTCACACTACCTGCCAATGAGGTCTGGTACCGACTCACCACCAGCGTTATCAGGCGGAACAAAGCGGCATCATCCAGTCCGGAATCACCAACGGGGGCTGATTCCTCCTCAACGGAGCGTACGTAAGCCTTGTAAATGGCAGCAAACTTATCTCCGTGCTGCCGGGCAACCGCGGCCAGATGTTCTTTGCTACTCAGCGGTGATTTTTCATCCGATATCAGCAGAGTACGCATCCAACACGGTTTGCGACTCGATGCTGCAGCCTTCGGAGTGAGATAATTCTTCAGCTGCAGATATTCGAGCAATATCTCGTGGCTCAAGGCACTCGTATCTGCGGTGTACACCTCCGGATTTACCGCAAAAACCGGCACAATAGCCAGATCTGTCAGCATCTCTACCGAATACCAATCACGTGCGCTAGCAGAAAACAATCCTGCGAAACATACACAACAACTCATCAGAAAGCGCCGGAACATGAAATCAATATAACAAAAAAAACACCAATGTCCAGCGCTATAGCGAGTCCCCGGATCTCGTATCCCGCATCTACCATCCTCCGCAGCGGATTCGTGTGCCGCTACGGCTCCTACTTTCCGCCCCCCATCATCAGAAATTCCTGTCTGCCGACACAGCGTGGCGCGCCGCCCCCCACCGGGGTGAACCAGATTTCCCACTCGGTGGCATAGAACTCATTCAGGCTGCCGCTGTAAACCCGCAGGTTGTGCCATATCATGGCGCGGCCCAGGGTATCCAGGGAGAGCCCCCTCGAGACACGTCCGGAGCACCCCACAGGTTTCCCGGTCGACACATCGCGAGCCCGCAGCTCGACCTCACCGTCAGGGTACGATGGCGGCAGTACAACCAGGGCCCGGTACACACCAGCCTTATCTGCACACCAAAGGCAAAGAAATGGCTCCTGCGGCAGCGGTGGCACCAGAGCATCCAGCCCGGCGCGGGTCGGATTGGCAGCAAGCGGAGCCAGGCTTTCATTCAGGAGACGCAAAGGCCCGGCAACCTGTTCCTCGGCAGGCAGCCAATCGGTGTAGATATAATCTCTGTTCAGCACAACCGACCACCCCGAATGCAGCGGCAGCTGCCATGGTGCAGATTTCTTTTCCTCTTCTACCGAAAGGTTCCGCTTGGGCCGCAGGTGAGTCCTGCGAGTCACTGAGACATCCGACATACGCAGAATATGCGACTGAGGCTCTTTCGCATGCGCCAGCAGCACAGCATCATGCCAAAGGCACAGCACCTGCGCATCAAAACGCGGGTCAGTGGCCTCCGCATACAGGCAGCGCAGCACATACTCCCGCAGAATCTCCGGTGCCTCGCGGGTCAGCTTCTCCAGATTCGGCAGCGGCGGCATCCGCACCAGCACCTCCACCGGCTGGCGAACCGGGCGCAGGCTCAGCAGCGAGTCCACCGACTCCGGTTTGGTGGGAACAACACCCTCCCAGGCGCACAGACCTCGGGGCGCCACATACTCCCGTCCCACCGGCAGAGTCACACCCAGCATATACAAATCCGAACGGAACCCCGCCAGCAACACCGCTGTACCGACTGCACCACACACCATGCCACCACCAATCAGGCATACCCAGCAGCACAGCAGATGCCGCCATACCCGCCGTCTGCAGCAGAGCACCGTCATCACAAAGGGCCACAGCACCAGCACAAGCCACAGTGCCTGCAGCGCCAGCACCAATACTATCAGCAGCACCTTCACACACGCCAGCCCCACACCCGCGCCGCCACTCCAGGAGTTATACAGGGCCACCGCAGCCATCATCACAGAACAGGCAAGAGCCAGACCATATACGAACAGCGGGAATTTCCAGCAGCTCCACATGAACTGCCGGAACCGCATCACCCACGGGCGCTGAATCCATCTATCTGCCATACAGTCCGTTATATCAGATTCACACAGAGAAATCAATGGCAATGCGGGCAAACGCAGTCATTATCACGAAACATCAGAGCAGCGGCGAAGAACAAGTCGCAAAAATCAACAAAAACGCACTGAAAACAATTTTCCTGTTTGCAAGGGCTGGCAAATATGCTAGAATGATGGTCGTTGCAATGAAAACTATTGACCGCTACATTCTCAAGCAACTCATCTCCGTGACTTTTCTGGGGGTGCTTTCGCTGACCATGCTTCTGCTGCTGGGCCAGCTCTTCAAGGAATTGCACTCTCTGCTGGTGGAAAGCGGCGCACCGCCCACCATCGTCATCGACTTCATTCTGCAGGTTATTCCCTTCTCCCTCACCTTCTCCGTGCCGTGGGGATTCCTGACCGCGGTGCTGCTGGTGTATGGACGCCTGGCAGCAGACAACGAATTGACCTCCATGCGTATGGCTGGCCTGAGCCTGTGGCGTCTCAGCATGCCGGCTATCGGCATGGGCGTTGCCCTTTCTGCACTCTGCTACTACATCAACATCGAGGTAGCCCCCAAGGGTAAGAACGCTATGAGCGACCTGGTCATGCGCGCCGCCATGGATAACCCCCGCAACCTCCTCAACTCCAGCCAGACCGTGACCAACCTGGATAAGGTTCAGCTCTACATTGAGCACCGCGAGGGCGATGACCTGAAGGGGCTGCACGTCTACCCCATCGCCAAGGGCTCCGGTCTGGATGCAGATTTTGATGCCATTCATGCCGAAAGCGCCACCATCGGCGAGTTTGACACCAAATCCCGCCTTCTTCAGCTCACGCTGAAGAACGCCCGCATTGAGCGCTCCAGTACATCGCTTACGGACATGGCCGCCATTGCCGTCATGCCGCTGCGCATTCACATTCCCATCCGCGACCAGAGAAAGCTCAAGCCGAACCGCTTCACCAACAGCGAAATCGACTACGTTCT
The DNA here is from genome assembly GCA_017546445.1 of Akkermansia sp. GTDB lineage: Bacteria > Verrucomicrobiota > Verrucomicrobiia > Verrucomicrobiales > Akkermansiaceae > Akkermansia. The sequence goes on from JAFYWX010000044.1 coordinate 25,011, forward strand.
CGAACACATCGAGACCACCCTGCAGCTGGACCTCAAGAAGCTGGAGCGCTACGAGGACAACGCCTCCGTCAATCCTGCTTTCCCCTGTGCCGATATGCTCTGGGCAGATGTGCGCAAGGACACGAACTACTACAACAGCGCCATGCGCCAGAAGAAGAACGTGCTCGCTTTCGAGACAGAAGGTGTGCAGAGAGCATCCTTCGCCTGCGCCTGCATCGTATTCTCTCTCATCGGCGTGCCGCTGGCCATCACCGCCCGCCGCAAGGATACCTCCACCGGCTTCGCTATCGGTATTCTGGTGGCAGCCGTTTACTTTGTAGCGCTTGTATTCTGCGAACTTTCCCGCAAATCCAGCGGCATCACACCCTACATCGTGCTGTGGCTGCCCAATGTATTCTGTGCCATCTACGCCATCTGGCAGCACCAGAAAGCCAAGTTCCGCGGCTAACCCCCGGACAAAAACACTTCATCGCCCAAAAAAAAGCCACCGGAAATCCGGTGGCTTTTTTTTGGGGGTGACGCGAGGGACAATTTTTCAATTGCACCTTGTCATTTGTAAATTGCACTTCCTGCTCAGTCCAGCTTGTGGCCGGAGCGGGCTTCGTAATCGCGGCGCTGGTCATCGCCCATGGGGCCCACGGCGAAATACCCGGCAACGGGGTGATTGAACAGCAGAGCACATACCGATGAGACAGGCTGCATCATGGCGCTCTCCGTAAGCGTGGCGCCGGTCATCTCCGTGGCGTTCAGCAAATCGAACACGATTTCCTTCTCGCGGTGATCCGGCTGGCTGGGGTAACCGCAGGCCGGGCGAATCAGGGAACTACCAGCTGCCGACCAAAGTGTCTCAATGCATTCCTGCGAGCATTCGGCCAGAGCCTCAGCCAGCATGCTGCAGAGAGCGGGGCAAAGCAAGGCGCGATACGTATCCCCCTCGGCATTGAACGCGGCAGCCCAGGCATCTCCACCGGTTACGGAGAGCTGCAGGGCCCCCACATAACCACCCTGCCCCTGCGGGGCCACAAAGTCTGCCAGAGCACGGCGCGGGCGCTCGCTCTGCTTCTGCTGGCGCAGCGTGTGCAGCACGGTACCGTTCTCCAGCACCACATCGTCCTGCACGCGGGCGGCAGGCCAGATACCGAACACCGCACGGGCATGCAGCTTCTCCTGCGCCTGCTTCAGCATATCGCGGGCATCGGCCAGCAGCTTCTCCATCTCCGCCACCTTGGCCGCCGGGGCATCGGCATGGGCAGCCTGGCGGGCGGGATTCCACACATCCTGCATCTCGAAATAACGCAGCAGGATGCTCCAATCCGCCTTCTGCTCCAGCTGCTGCCAGGTGAGCTCAAAATCCGGCTGATGGTGGCAGCACTTGCAGCCGCTCACCACACCAGCCGTAAACACACCCGTGCGCAGCGGCTTCGGCTGCGGCTGGGCAGCCCAGTCAATAGCCAGAGCGTGGGCGCGAGCCTCTTCCAGACTGAACATGGGCACATCCTTCTGCTCAAATTCGCGGCAAAGGCGGGCCTGCTCTGCCTTGTGGGCAGCAATGAACTCTGCCTTACCCGGGCCGACCAGAGCTGCCGCCGCCGGAACAATGGTGGAGGCATCGGAGGTCTGCACCACCACACCGGAGGGGTAATGCGGAGCCAGTTTCAGCGCCGTATGCAGGGTGCCGGTCGTGGCACCACCCACCAGCAGCGGAATATCCAGGCCCTCAGCCTCCAGCGCAGCGGCCACCTTGGCCATTTCTGCCAGAGAGGGAGTAATCAGCCCGGAAAGGGCCACCAAATCTGCCTTTTCGCGGCGGGCTGCAGCCACAATATCCTCACAGGGCACCATCACGCCCAGGTCAACCACTCGGAAACCATTGCAGGCCAGCACCACGCCCACGATATTCTTGCCGATATCGTGCACATCGCCCTTCACCGTGGCCAGCACCACAGTGCCGGCAGAGCTGCTGCCATCCTGAGCGGCTTCCAGCAGAGGCGTCAGCACCGCCACGCTCTGCTTCATCACGCGGGCGCTCTTCACCACCTGCGGCAGGAACATCTGCCCGGCACCGAAACGCTCGCCCACCTGCTTCATGCCATCCATGAGCGGCCCCTCAATGACCGCCAACGGGGAGCCGCACTGCTCCAGCGCCTCGCGGGTATCGGCCTCCACAAATTCGGTGATGCCGTTCACCAGAGCATGAGCCAGACGCTCCTGCACCGTACCCTTGCGCCAATCTGCCGGGGCAGCGGCAGCCTTGGCCGGTGCAGCTGCTTTTTCCTTATTGGCCGCCAGTTCCTGAGCGTAGGAAATCAGGCATTCGGTGGCATCCTCTGCGCTGTTGAGCAACACAGCCTCCACCAGTTTGCGGCGATGCGCCGGCACATTCTCATAGTCATCCATGAGCGCAGCATTCACAATGCAGATATCCAGACCATTCTGCGATGCATGGTGCAGGAAGGCCGAGTGCATGGCCTCGCGCACCGGGTTGATGCCGCGGAACGAGAAGGAAACATTGGAAATACCGCCGGAAATATGGCAGTTCGGGTGCGCGGCAAAAATCTCGCCGGCAGCCTGGAAGAAATGCAGGGCATGGTTGGCGTGCTCTGCAATGCCGGTGCCCACAGTAAGCACATTCGGGTCAAAGATGATATCTTCCTCCGGGAAACCGACCTTGTTCACCAGCAAATCATAAGCGCGGTGAGCAATAGCGATGCGGTCCTCGCGACCACAGGCCTGACCATTCTCATCAAAGCCCATCACCACCACGGCAGCGCCATAGCGGCGCAGCAGCGTAGCCTGGCGCAGGAACTCCTCCTCGCCATTCTTCAGGGAAATGGAGTTCACGATACCCTTGCCCTGCGTGCAGCGCAGGCCGGCCTCGATAACCTCCCAGTTGGAGGAGTCAATCATGAACGGCACACGGGCAATATCCGGCTCGGCCGCCACCAGGTTCAGGAAGCGGGTCATGGCCACGGGGCCATCAATCATGCCATCGTCAAAGCAGAAGTCGAGCACCTTGGCGCCCTTCTCCACCTGCTGGCGGGCAATCTCCAGGGCTTCCTCATATTTCCCCTCGCGGATAAGGCGGGCAAACTTGGGAGAACCGGCTACGTTGCAGCGTTCACCCACAAAGAGCACACCCTGGTCGCGGTGGTGGTTCAGCGGCTCCAGACCAGCCAGACGCATGGTGCCACCGGCGGGGCGCGGCGTGATGGCGCGGGGAGCAAAGCCCTGCACCGCCGTGCGGATAGCGGCAATATACTCCGGCGAGGTGCCGCAGCAGCCACCCACGATATTCAGCAGTCCCTCCTGCGCATAATCCTTCAGGATGGAGGCCATGTGCTCCGCCGTGTGGCCATAGCCGCCGGGGCTGAGCGGGTCGGGAAGCCCGGCATTCGGGTACAGACACACAGCGCAATCGGCCAGCTCTGCCAGTTTGGCGGCAAAGGGCTTCATGAGGTCGGCCCCCAGCGCGCAGTTGATGCTGATAGCCAGCGGGCGGGCGTGGCGCACACTGTTCCAGAAAGCCTCCACCGTCTGCCCGGACAGCGTGCGACCAGCCTTATCCGTAATGGTGAAGCTGATGATAACCGGGGGCAGCTCGCGCTCCTGGCGCAGCTCATCAATGGCAAAGAGGCAGGCCTTGGCGTTCAGCGTGTCGAAAATTGTCTCCAGCAGCAGGATATCCACCCCGCCATCAGCCAGGGCAATAACCTGCTCCCGATACGCGCGGCGCAGCTGCTCGAAATTGATGGCGCGGTAGCCGGGGTCCGTCACCTTGGGTGAAAGAGAGGCCGTCACCGCCATGGGCCCGATGGAACCAGCCACCAGCACTGGGCGGTCTGCAGCCTCGGCAGCCTCACGAGCCAGCGCACAGGCTGCCAGATTCATTTCGCGGGTCAGCGCCGCCAGCTCGGCATCGGCCAGCACCTCGTCGTAGTACTCCTGGCCGCGCTCCTCCATGGCGGAGGTGTGGAAGAACTCATGCTGGCCCAGCGGTGTGGCAGAGAAAGAGGAAGTGGTGATGATATCTGCCCCGGCAGCCACATAAGCAGCGTGAATATCGCGGATAATGCCGGGCTGGGTGAGCACCAGCAAATCGTTGTTATTCTTCAAATCGCGCTCCGAGTCAGCAAAACGGGTGCCGCGATAATCGGCCTCAGTCAGGTTATAACGCTGTATCATGGTACCACAGGCACCATCCAGAATCAGAATACGCTCACGCAGGGTTGTGGTCAGGAACGCCTGGCGCTCAGCAACAGATGTCTTCATATCCAGTTATGTGTAAAAAGAAAACTGCCGGTCCGGGGATTCCCTTTCCGGCAGTCGTCTGAAAATTCATCTACGTCGTCAGATGGGAAATCAGCGGCGGGGAGCCGGGTTGCGGTGCCAGGTGATGGCGCCCTTACCCACGGCGTACAGATAAGCAACCATCAGCACGCCGATGAAGGCGGCCATGGCAGCAAAGGCCTCACCATTGTTCATGACGATATCCTGGAAACCAAGGGCCCAGGGATACAGGAAAATCACCTCCAGGTCGAACACCAGGAACAGAATGGCCACCAGGTAGAACTTGATGGAGAAGAAAGCGGGTGCGCCATCGCCCTCCGGCACGTTACCGCATTCGTAAGGCACATCCATGGCGGAGCGCATCTTCGAACGGCGACCGAAAACGATACTCAGGATGATAATCAGACCGGCAAAACCAAAACCGGCAACAAGCTGAATGAGTGCTGAAAAGTATTCCTGTAACATAACGCGGTGCCGATTTTATACCAGCAAACGGGCGGCAAGTCAACACTAAAGCTGATGCCGCACCCCCGAAAATTCATCATTTAGGCTCGACCAACCCTGCAACATAGGATATACTCCCCGCGCAGTGTCTATGAACATACTAAGCCACCCCCTTCTGAAAGTTGCCATTCTGTCCTGCATTGTCACAGTGCTGTTCTGCAACAGTCATTTTTTCTCCTATGCTCCCTACGGTGGATACTTTCTCGTTCCTGATTGTTTCTTTGCATTCGGGGTGCACTTTCTTTTCTACCTCGCCATTATCTGGTTTTCTGTCATTAACCGTTATTTTGCATGGTCTGTTCTTCCCCTTCTGCTGGTCACCCAGATGTACTGTTACCAGGCAGAGGTAACATACGGAGTAACATGCAGTGAACTGGGAATAGCAACCATTAACGCCAGCATCAACGAGGCTGCAAATTACCTGAATACCAGATCCATCACTCTGCTCATTCTGGCAGCTGCCGGCATTTTCTGTATCTGTTTTCTGACCAGGCGCATCAAGCTGCAGACCTGCCGCCGCAAAAAGCTCATAACAATATGTATTCTTGCAGCATGCGTGATTGCCTGTTCCATGGCCCCCCTCAGCATGCATTTACGCCAGAATACAAGGCATAAAGACTTGTGGGAACTATTCATGAAGGCCTACCAACCCGCTTTCCATTCTCTGCGGTTCTGGTCGGGCATCTGGACTTTCCTCACGCCCGACAAGCTGAAATCCGCAACAGATTATGCTTCCCGAGATACATTTACCGAGAAGCCGGACATGGTTGTACTGTACATTGGAGAGGCAATCCGGACAGATCACAGCCCCCTCAACGGGTACCACAGAAACACCACACCCGGCATCAGTCAAAGCCGCAATATCATCAACCTGCCCAATGTGCTTTCGCAGGCCACCCAGACACTGCCCTCCATATTCTCTCTGCTGACCTATACCTCCCCCGAAACAGGAGAGGCAACGCATGGGTCATTCATTGACATTTTCGCCAAGCATTCCTATAAACAGCACCTCATGGTGGGCGCTAACACCGAGGGGTTCTGGTACATGACCCCCAACATTGCCAGCGTGTTGAAAAAACACGTTCCCCTGCACTCCCGCCCGGCCTCTGCACAGGAATATGCCCGGGACATTACGGCGATACTCGGGCAGAAGGAAGCGCCTCACTTTGTCCTGATTGAGGACGGGGCCGGTCATTTACCATATAAATCGGAGCACAACACGTTTGGACAGGCGAATGATATAGATAAATACGACAACTGCATCCTGGATGCAGATGCCAGGCTGACCGCCATCATCCAGGCGCTGCAATCTCATGATGCCATACTGTTGTTTACCTCTGATCACGGTGAGTCCTTTGGCGAGGAAGGCAGATTCGGGCACGCTGGCCCCCTGACCGCAATGGAGCAGAGACGAGTCTTCTCCTTCATATGGTATTCGGACAGCTATGCCGAGAAGCATCCGGAAATCATCCAGGCTCTCAAAGATAACGCGTTGCGGTTCACCTCACACGATTACATATACCATACCATCATCTCCGTGGCAGGCATACATTCTGATATCCAGCTTCCGGCGCAGAATATGGCGCGACCGCAATAAGGAAATTATTTTTCCGCAGACGGAGCCCCCTTCGATATCAACTCCTGCAGGCGGGCATCCCAGGCAGCGGCCTCGCTTTCGTTCTCCTTCGCATTCTTTCCGTTCCGCAGGATGTTGACGAGACGAGCCATAGCGGGGGTGTAATCCTGCCCTGCCGCCATGCGCAGCATGGCCATGCCGCGCTCCACATCCCTGGCCACGGGCTCACCCAGCAACAGCATCTCGGCAAAGATATGCTGCGCCAGCGCATCACCTGCAAGAGCCCCCTTCTCATACCAGGCGGCAGAGGTAGCGGCATCCTCCAGATACTTGTAGTAAAGATTTCCCAGCGCGGTGGCCGCCTGCGGCACGGCGGCAGAGGCCTTGACCAGCCAATCCACGCCTTCCTGGCGGGTTTCAGAGGACTGCGCCAGCAGGCGACCCAGGCGGTACTGACCTTCTGCAATGCCGGCATCTGCGGCGATGCGCCAGTGCTTCATGGCTTCCTGCACATTCTTCTCTCCCAGCCGGCCTTCATATTGCAGCATGCCCAGAAACACCTCAGCCTCCTTGCTGCCCTGGGCAGCAGCTTTCTGGAACCAGTCGTAGGCCTGGTGAGCATCGGCTTCCAGACCATGGCCGCCTGCGTAATAGATACCGCCCAGGTCCAGCTGCGCACGCAGCAACCCGCCCTCAGCAGCCTTGCGAAGCCACTGCAGGGCCCCGGCAAAATCAGACTCCGCATTCTCCACATTGGGCTTCAGCAGCACCTGAGCCATATCATACATAGCCTGGGGCGTAGCCGGAGTATCAGCATCTTCCTTCTGGCAGGAACAAAGCAACAGGGGCACCAGGAGCAGCAGCGAATGTTTCATGCGCGCATTATACGCCCACGCACCGCATTTGGCAAGCCACTATCAGCACATAGGCAGCTGACCACATGCGCCCCAAGGATTTCACAATTGACTGCATTATCAACCCCGTTTTGGAGCCTGCTCCCCTCTTTATCTGACAAATGGCGATTTGGCGGGGGATGATGGCTCGCGTCAGCGAGCGGAATTCAAAAGCCCGTGAAACGGGCGGCCTATCAATAGCGAGGCGGTGGAGCGCACCGTGCGTCAGCATGGTGCGCGTAACCCCTCGTAAAGCAAAATAAGGAATAGGAACCCGTGGA
>JAFYWX010000005.1 GCA_017546445.1 Akkermansia sp.
CGCGTGCAGATCTTCCAGGGCATCGTGATTGCCAAGCGTGGCGCCGGCATCAACGAGGCTTTCACCGTTCGTAAGATTGCCTACGGCGAAGGCGTGGAACGCTCCTTCCCCATCCACACCCCCAAGATTGCCAAGATTGAGGTTGTGACCCGCGGTAAGGTTCGCCGCGCCAAGCTCCACTACCTCCGCAGCCGCGTGGGTAAGGACGCTGTGACCGTGAAGACCATCCGCTAATCCCGGATACCTCACCAAACGTTTTCATGACTCAGGCCATTCCGCAAGGAATGGCCTGAATCGTTTTTACCCGTGGTACCAAGCTCTCAGCACACGGGGCAGAGGCTCCCGCTGCCCCGAATAAAAGCAGCTGCCCGCCAAATCACAATCTAGTGGAGTCTGCCCCTCCCCAAATAAAAAGAGCATTATTGACCACCAGCGCTCATATGCCGCGCCAGCAGGGGCAGAATATCGCGGCCGGTCACCTTGCGGCCCTCCAACCAGGCATTGGCTCCGTATTCGACCAGTTCCACCAGGGTTTCACGGCGCACCCGCACACGCAGGGTCAGCTCTGCCCCGGGCTCCCCGGCCTCGATAATCCAGAAATCGCCGGATGGGGATTCCGGCTGCACGTTGAGCTCAATTCCCAGTTCCCTGCTGGCCAGGGCCACGCCTTTTCTCAACAGCGCACGCCCCAGCATGGTATCGCTGAAAAGCATGGCGGTCTTACGCACCAGCACATCTCTGACGAAAGTCTTTATCATACAGCCCTCCTTTTATGTAAGGTTCATCTTCATACAAATAGTATGCAGCGTATAGTATGTCTTGCAGCAGGTAGGTTGTCAACCTATTTTAACAAGCAGCCCCCACACATGTTCCTGTTCGATGGATAGCGATTGATGGTGGAGATTCATAACACATACACCCCGGTAGCCGCAGGCACCGGGGTGTATGGTATCCAAGCTGAATCATCAAGTCTATATGAAAATCAGAATGATACTGATAACGAGCGCAATCAATGCGACCATCTTCAGTTTTTCATTACTCGAGCACATCAGTATACTGAGCGAAGCAACGATAACAACCAGCCAGGGGCTGACCGCCCACATCTGCCTAATGTTTTCTACCATTATGCCTGGCCCGCATTATTTGCAGACTGCTTGAAACCGCAGACCAGGGTAAGGCCCACACAGTAAAGCAGACCGATAATGCTGCATCCCGCCAACACCTTGCCGATGACCATGTAAGATGCCGGCTCTACCAGCAGGAGATCCATCACACAAGCGGTCGCCGCCCACACCGCGTGCACTCCTGCGGCAATCCACCAGTACAGGGGCGGCAGCCCAGCATCGGCAAGGCGTCTGGTATACACCGGAGTCAGTAGCAGAGCCGCCAGAACACAGTAGGTTATGCAAGGCACGGTAAGCTCAGTAGTGCCAGATACCATACCGGCAATCAGGGAGACCACGAACGCCAGGAGAACACCCCCGACCCATCTGAGCCAGAATTGTTTACATGTATACATAGTATTTTTTTATTATTATTGTTGTTTTTTTCAGGGTAGTTAGGAGAATGCTGTTTATTACCGGTTAATCAGAGAAGCAGCTTTCAGCCAGAGCAAAACAAACATTACCATAGCTTTTTTTTGCGATTAAGTTTATATAGCGCTTTCGCGCGTTTGTCAACCTTCTTTCGCAAATCATGAGTAATTTACCACATGCGGGTCCATGGTTTTTCGGTAATTTATCATCCGGCGGTGTATTCCGGCGCACGGCGTGCGCGTCATGTTGAGCCCGACAGAGCGGCAGCTACCTCCGCAACCGCGTGGGTATGGTAATCGCGACCGTGAAGCCCACCCTCCGATACATTTTATAGCCGTTTTGCTATCCAGAACTTCCTTTTTATCGATTTTGTGTTGACTTTTATATCCGTTTTGTTATATTAAAAGCAACCTGATTCGATACATCTCTCACCAAAGGGATACAATCAGGGAAATCCATCATCTAATTATACCTACCCAAAATAGAAAGGACAACAAACAATGAAAAAAATCATGATGACTCTCGTGGCCGCATGCGTAACCATCAGCGGCTTTGCAATCGGCGCTTCCACAGACGAACGCCCCTTCGACTGCCAGGGTATACGCTGCATCTTCTGCGGTGGTTCCGGCTTCAATGGCAATTTTAATTGCGTTCACTGCAGAGGCACAGGCCGCATCAACGAATATTAATAAATAAGGTTCAACCCTTTCCGGGGCAGGTAGCGGAAACTCCGTTGCCTGCCTCTTTTTATCAAAACATATGAACACCTGGTTCTGCATCATTCTGGCGTTATCCTGCTTCTACCTGCAGGCAAGCGAGAAACAGGCACACAGTTATTACAACGCCGAAGCAGACTGCACACTACTGACCTATACACCGGCTCTTGACAAGATAGTCACCACAACGGCCGACCACAAGAGCATCATGCTGCACACAGAATCCGGCAGGCACACACTCTCGCCCGGGCTCAGAACGACGCAGGCCATGTTCCTACACGCGGAAAGCCTCCTGGTGTGCGGAACTGATAACCAGGACAGATGCAGAATCTACCAGCTCGACCTGGAAGGAAGCTGGAATGATATAACGCCCCTGCAGGCGCCCCGCTGGTTCAGACTACTGCCGGCACAGGGGGAAGAACCCGCTCCTGCCTTCCTGATACAAGGGGGAGAACACCCCCAGGCAGACGCCGCCCTTTACCGCATAACGCTTCAGCAGGAGCTCTCCCGTATCGAGCTTGTTCATGAGGCGGAAGCCGGAGTAGTATCCCATGTATTAGACCGGAACAGCACACCTGCAGCCTCTCTCCGGTGGAATCCGGATGGCAGCAAGACACTCCGTATCCACACAACGGATGGGCAGGCTCGCGATGCCCTGCATCTTCCGACAGAGAATCGGCTGCAACTGGTAGGGAGCGCCTCCAACGGAAACATTTATCTGGTTCACGATTACCGGCAGGAATTCGCTGTACTGGCAGAATACACCCCGGCCACCGGCGAATTACAAAATATAAGCAACGCCGAAACCGCTGAAATTGGTAATCTGATTTTCCGTGCAGATGGCGTGCTGCTGGGCTACAATACCATGCGTGAGAAGCTGCAATACCACCCGCTGCGTTCATGCGGCCTGGTATCAGACTTTCTCCGCGGACTCCCCCAGGAATCATCAGCCCGCATGGTAGCCGTATCCGATGACGAATCAAAACTCCTTGCCTGGGTAAGCGAAAACTCAGGTCCCTTCAGGCTGATGATGTATACCGCCGGCAAAGGCTGTGTTCCGTTAGAAAAAACTGCCGCACCAGTGCCACCCACCCGACCCACACAATTTGCCGAATACCCCGCAGCAGACGGAACACGCATTCCCGTCTACTACACCCTGCCGGATGGCAAAGGCCCCTTCCCCACAGTCATTTTCGTGCATGGTGGCCCGCGCATGCGGACAGATGATTCATACGACTGGCGCGTGCAGTACCTCGTGAGCCAGGGATTCGCCGTAGTGCAACCCCAATTCCGCGGCTCGCGCGGCTGGGGCAGCAGCTTCATGCATGCCGGAAACCGCCAATGGGGCAAAGGCTGCATTCAGACAGACGTGAATGATGCCATTCCCTGGCTCATCCGGCAAGGAATCGCACAGCCGAATCAAATCGCCATCTTCGGAGGCTCCTATGGAGGCTATGCCGTCACCGCAGCGCTGGCATTCACCCCCGGTCTGTACACCTGCGGAATCTCCTTATTCGGCCCCCAGGACCTCATGCTTCACCTGCAGAAAATGAATGGCATGGATGCCCCCTTTGCTGGAGAAGATTCCCTCACCATCGGAGACATCAGCACAGCAGAAGGCAGAGCTCATCTGCGCAGCATTTCTCCCGTGTACCACGCGGATAATTTCCAGGAGCCGCTCCTGCTGTACTACGGGGGCAAGGACACCCTTATTCCCCCGGAGCATTCCCAAAGGCTCTACAAGGCTCTCCGCACTGCGGGCAAAGATGTCACCCTGGTCACCTACCCCGATGAAGCCCACGGCTTTGCCGACCCTGCCCACGAACCGCAACTCTACGCCCGGCACATCATACCCTTCCTGAACAAACACCTCAACAAACACCTCCATCCATGAACGCACGCTCCCTCATCATCAAATTCTGGTTCCCCATTCTGCTTATCCTCCTCCTCATAGGAGGAATAGCCGCAGGCCTTCTGTTCCGGCATGCCTCGCACGAACAGCATCACCACTGCACCGACCCCGCCTGCCACCACCAGCACCACTGAAAGGCCTCAGCCCCCTGCCCTCATCCGGCTCCTTCTCCCGGCACCGGCTGATTCGTAATTCGTAATTCGTAATTGTACATGCTTTACCGCTACCTCCAGTTCCTCGGCTACCTCCTTGCCTTCATCCTTATCTTCGGCGCCGTCCTCTACGCCCTGCTCTGCATCTGGGGTTAATCAATTAGCGTTTTTTGCCGATCGACATCATTAGCGTCCTTGGGGTCGAAATTATGTTTACCGTCGTGGATATTCTGGAAACATCTGCGGCCCCCCAGTCCATGAAATCAGCGCCGGATTCCGCCCTACGGCTTCTGTTCACACCGGAAATGATAACGGAATTGCGCGACAATGAGGTTTTCGTTTTCGGCAGCAACCTGGCAGGCAGGCATGCCGGTGGTGCCGCTCGTTTTGCTTACAACAAATTCGGTGCCATCTGGGGCCAGGGAGAAGGTCTGCAAGGTCAAAGCTATGCCATTCCGACCATGCAAGGTGGCGTGGAAACCATCGCGCCCTATGTTGATACATTTATCGCATTTACCCAGGCGCACCCAAAACTTCATTTCCTCGTCACCCCGATTGGCTGCGGCATCGCTGGTTTCCGGGAGCAAGAAATAGCCCCCATCGTGTACGTGCAGCTCATCGTTGAGCTCTACTCCCGCTAATAACGGGGTTCCCGATAGCACAAACTTCAACCGGCCTGCATGCCCCCGCATGCAGGCCGGTTGCTTTTGTGAATGAACCATGTGGTGCTGAAACCTTTATCTAAAACATTGTTGATGTTTCTATTGCTTGCAAAATCATTAGGAGATATGTTGCAGACATTAACCGGTGGGGTGTGAAGGACTTGACGAGAAAGAGTTTGCCGTCTATACTTACCTTGCAAGATGTAAGGAAATTGTCATTATGGTATTATATGTTTGTGGAAACGGGTTTGATTTGCACCATGGCTTGAAAACGAGCTATAGGCATTATCGGGACTTTTTAGCTAGAGAAAATGCAGATCTGTTAAAGAAATTAAGGAATTTACTTGAACAGGCTCAATGTCCGTTATTTAGCGAAGATGCGTTTTGGAGTAATGTGGAAGATGGCCTCACTCTGAGTTATGAAACTGTTATGAGCGAAATTGTAGAGGATAACTATCCTGACCCCGATGCGGAGTTTGATGAGAGCGACCTGATACAAGAGCAGGAAAGTGAGTTGTTTATGTTCTTAAGAGAATTCACAACAACCTGTTTTTACAGTTGGCTGACTTCAATGGATTTCGCTCATTGCGTAAAGTCAGGCAAAGTTAACATTAGTGAAGATTCCAAAATTATTACATTCAACTACACGGATGTGCTCGAATGTATATACGGGATAGATGAAGAGCGTGTTTTTCATGTGCATGGAAGGCTGCGAGATGTAAAAAACAAAATGAATCAAGTGACTGCATCGGAAAGAGAGAAATTCCTTAATGAAAATATCCTGTTTGGTTCATCTCGAGTGTCTCCATCAGGAGTATATCGAGAACTGGAAAGGCAATATGAAAGAGACGAGTATTATTATACAGCTATCGCGCCTGCCATAGATGATTTGGAGACGGATATCATCTTTGCTACAAAGAAAATAGCGAATGCTCGCCGAAAGATGGAGTTTTTTATTGGAGACATCCACATTGAAGAAGTACATATCATGGGGGTTTCCATGGGCAATGACGATATGGAATATTTTCAAGAGGTCATCATTCCTAAAACACGGGACTCAAAATGGATATTCATGTACCATAGTCAAGATGATCAGAAAAGATATGAGGCAATTTCTGAGCAGTATGGAATTATTAATGCACATTATGAGTACTGGTAAGGATGGTGAGGATTATAGACCCTAGTGGTATAAACGAGGAAATGGAGACAATGAATTATGAGTGATGAATGGTGTAATAGCAGACGGGGAGCGCTGCTAGGGGGGAGCATGGCGGGCGTGAAAGCGTAACAAGCGAGCGAATTCGCGACGCGAAGCCCCAAGCTCCGGGTAAATTGAAAAATTAACGAAGATTCGGAAAGGATGGCAGAAAGTGCATTATCAGTGAGTTGCCTTGCTTTTTGTCGTATTCCGGGGGACTGCGTCCGCAGGCAAGCGGAATTCTGAGCCCCGCCTACTGGCGGGGCGGTAAGTTCAATAGCCCAGGGCGTACCTGTCTCGGCGTAGCCCGCAGGGCGAAGACGGAAGCCCTGGGGTAAAGTGAAAATAGTAACCGAACCCCGAGCGGAGCGAGTGGGTGGCAGACGTGGATGCGCGTTGATATGCAAATAATCAATGTTTAACATAAACGGAACGCTCATGCAAATCTGCCACCCCGCCAGCTGGCGGGGTTCCGGTCTATTTTTTCGTCAAACCCAGGGCTCACGCCCTGGGCTGACTATGGAAAGTGTCGCCCTGACGGGCTCAAAATTCCTCGGGCTTTCAGCCCGACGAATTCCCATTTATCGGGCAGAGGGGTGGCTTCCCAATTGTTGTTGGTGTTTCTATTGCTTACAAAACCTTAGGGAAATGCGATATAGAAGTTATAACTATAGCTTTTGAGTTTGACAACATGTAGCTGCAGCGCTATATTGGTAAAAACTTGCTTATGCTCGGATCTTTTATGCAGTCACTAGAAGGGAGCAGCTCCCTGGAAACTACCCGGATTCCTTGCTGCGAGATGCACAAGCTCGCAGCCGGCACTCCCGTAGTAGCTGTGCAGGCTGCAGATTTGCTCCGGCGAACCGGGCTTCCCACGGGGATACGTTTCGGCATTGCCACTCACGATGCTCAGGTCATCTACCAGGAATGCCGATGCAATGACTTGCATGCACCAAGATTTGAGATAACAAGCTGCCAAGTGCATAAGAATATTGCTACCAGCCTTAAAGAAAGTTTTCGCAAATCACAAAGATAACACATATGACTACGAAACTCATCAGTCAAGATATCGTAAAAGCCAGACAACAAAGCGCTCCTCGTTTAGACGAAATGTGTAGCAAGGCAGATAATCTCATCTCTCAGCTGGAAGAAATTAAAAGCTCTGCCTTGGTTGAGTACAAACCGGCAGAATGTGATGCTCTCATCAAACGGCTCTCTGACTTGCGTGACATGCTCAAAAACAAATACGAGCTGTTCAATAACGGGGTCATCACCGTCTCTGTGGCAGGGATAGAGAAATCCGGTAAAACCACGCTCCTCAAAAACCTGACGGGGATAGAAGCCCTGCCCACTGATAATCGTCGATGCACTTCCGTGTCATGTGAAATCATTTACGTCGAATCCCCTGATGAGGAAAGTATTGTAGGCTCATACTATACCCAGGAACAATTAATTGGGATAGTACAACGCCAGATTGCCTATCTGAAAGATGCTGGTGACATATGGGAAGCTGGGCGCCAATTTACCTGGGGCGAAATCCCCAAAAATCTCGACGATTTCGCAAATTATAAATTGCCTTCCGTAGACATAGTGGCGCCTTCGCACCGTTCCAAATACAAAAGCACAATTGAACAACTGGAAGCCATATATGCCAACATCAAGAAGCCAGAAGCAAGAAAAAAACTTGCTACTTCTTTCAGAGACAGTCTGGCGAATCTGCCCCTGTATGCCAGCCACGTGACGAAGCAAACACCTATCATCAGTGACAATCAACCCATCATACGGAAGATTACCGTCTACAAGAACTATGAAAAGGGCTGCCCATCACTTCGCCTGAACGATACGCCGGGGGTGGATGACCCTAATCCGCACGCATTCAACCACACCATGCAGGCAATCAAGTCAGAAACAGACCTTTTGGTCGTGGCTAACCGACCAAAGGATACGCCTGATATGACCGGGCCTCTAGCTGATTTTTTAAGCAAGCTCAGTAATCTTGACCCAACGTCGCCTATCCGCAAGCGAACAATCTTCTTTGTCAACTGGCATAAAGAAATTGACCCTGACGGGACATGGGCCAAGGAACGTATAGAGCATGTTAAGAAAGACGGAACCTTCCAAGACGATTCCATCTACGGCCCATGCAACATCATGGAACCTGTTGCCATCCGCGATTTCCTGAATCACGTCAATGAACGGCTCGCCCGCGACATTCCGGTTCAGGACAAGGAAATGCTGGAACGCTTCGAAAGTGAATGGAAAGATATCCGCGAGGCTGTTCGCACCCACGTCTACAAATCTCTCCGCGAGCAGATGCCCCCCTTGCCAGAAGAACAACGGTGGCGCCTGAGTGACATGTACGACCGCTGGTTCAAACAAGCAAATAATACGGTACATGAGGAAACTTCCATCACGAACTATTTCATGGACAGCCTCATCGCCGGTCTGGGCAATATGACAAGAACCTGCACCGACCATGAATCCATTAAGAAGCTGAATAGCGACGTGACGAAAATCTGCATGGACGAAATGAAGGAAATCCGTGTGTGGCTGACAAGACGTGCCAGCATAGAAAAATGCAAAGCCTTAATTGAGGCCAACAGCGATCCCCGGAACACCCTGTTGCCCGAGTTAGGTGAAAGAATGACCAAGGCTGTAGAAAAAATCACGGGAGTCGCGGAAGACATCAGCCCCGTCATTCAGAAAGAGGTCTATAAGGTGATTGCTAAAGCCTTGCAGGCACCCTCCGTTGCAGAGCAACTTTGCCCTGGTGACACCCCCGCAGAAAGGCTTATGAACCTGTGCCGCAAAATGAAGGAGCATGCACTTGACGATGATGTGAAGTTTATAGTATCCAGTCTTGGTGAATTTGCCAACATCGAAGTGCAAATGCGTTGCCTCATGCGCCACGAATTAAGACCGGCTCTTAATCTGTTCGACCCGCTCCGCTGGACGGCAGAACGCAAAGAGGCCCTGATTGAGTCCGTTGCGACGGCGCTCGCCACTACATCCCACAGCAAGGAATGCCTCGCCTGGATAAAGGATGCCAGAATTCTCTCCATCACAGACACAGCAGAAGAACACAGCTCCTTCTATGAGAACCTGTGCAAGGTATGCTTTATCGTTATCCACGCCGTCATGTTATCAAACGCCAACAAGTTTGAGGCACTTATGCAGGATTTTATGGCCGATGCCAGCCAGACACTGGCAACGCAGCGCCGCTGCGAAAACGGCTGGCATAAAGGTCTGCGTCCATTTATTGGCACCATTCTTGCTGATGAGTACAGAAAGATGGAGCAGAACCAGGCTAATGCACAGGCATATGCAAATATGCTCGAGAAATTGAATTGTGCCATCGGCTGATTTACGCAAACCGCTAACCTACAGTCATCATTATGCCGAGTGAAAATATACCAGTCACATGGGAAACCATGGAACAGGAATTCCAGGCACCCTCACTACGGGATAACAGCGAAATAAGGAACTACCTGGACGGAATCACTCCAGATGCCCCAACGGTGCTCCCGTGGCCTGATTTTGAGGAAAAGGCTCCCATTCCCAGCACTCCACTGCCCGTGGTTGTCCGAATGAAAATCCGTAAAGATATCATCACCAGCAAGGACGAGATTCGCGAAATATACAGATTTTCCGCTACTGATAGATTCTTCTCTAATAACGGGAAAAAGCATCTCCACGACATACTGCGGGCAAAAGGCGACCACAATCAGCAGCACTATCACACGCAGCAGTTGATTAAAGAGATTCTTGTATCTGTCAGGGAAACAGTTGACAGGTGTTCCTATGTGGCAAACCTTGATAAGTGGAAAAGTGACTATCCGTGTCTGGAAAGCTTGCATCTCCCGGACGCAAAAGCACTGTTTATCCCTCCCTCCGAATCTGCATCAATCGCGACCGATATACTTAACGAAGGTGACATATCATCACAAGATGCTTTCTTCGCGGCGTTCGAGACCGTATTTGACAAACACTTAGGAGACGGCCCCCTAGCAATCTTGCAAAAAGCCATTGAAAAATTAGAATCCATATAAGCCATTATGCTGGGTCATTTCTTGAAAGACATCGAACTGAATGGTTACACCCCCGCTCTCGAATTGCGGCCGGGCATGGCTGTTGTAGGCATCAAAGATGCACAGAGTCTTGAGGCATACGGCATGACCGATACCATGAAGTTTGCCATCGTTGCCGATGATGATACTCTCATCTTCCAACTCTGTATTGGGACGAAAATTGAGAAATGCAAATTCTGCATTCAAGCCCTGAGCACGCTTGCCTTCAAAAAAGAATACGGCGAGCTCTATGTTTACCACATGCGCGGCGAACTACCGGCGGATCAAGTGTTGAAAGAAGCGAAAAGACGATTAACGAACAATGGTGATAGCAGACTGGAATCGCTTCGCAGCTATACGGGTGATGACTTTGTGGACGAGTGCCTGCTCGGTCATGATATCATTGATATGGTGCACGGGGAACCCGCAGCCGGGCAGCACTGGGATGTACCTTTGAACATTGATGTGGCGCTTATTGCACAGCAATTGCAGGCCCACCCCAATCTTCAGCGCATACTCCAGAAGGAGATACTGAACCAGACCGTGCATGAAGGTACCCACCATGGCATTGCCCTGGAAGCCGGTCAGATGCTCCATTTCTCAACCTGCCGCACCCCGGATAGGGTCAATCGACTCAAGCTAGATCCCCAGGCCATATTTCATGGTATCAGCCACACAAAAAGGAAAGGCCGTTCCCTTCCCTATACCCCCGATTCGGCAGAAGACCGGCTCCGCAGCAGGAACAGAGCCATCTGGTGGTTATTCCATGCAGACAAATGGGGGAAATACTGTCTATTCACAAACAACTGTGAACACTTCAGCCGATATTGCAGAGGAGGCAAGAAAGAATCTAAGCAAGTCACCTGGGCTGTGGTTCAATTTATTATGTCTGTAGCTCCGGCTGCTATTCCTCACCTGAAAGGGATCAAATACCTCCTTCCCATCGTCATACAGATAGTGCGAAATAGAATGATTCAACGAAACAATAAAACAAATAATGCGCAAGCAGCCACTTAATTCTCTATAAACATATATGATTAACATTCAATTCAAAAAAGTAAAGGAAATCGTGAGCGATGGAAACCAGATAACCATAGATTGCTATGAGTTATCCCCCTTCAGAATACTTATGATGGGAGCATCTGGAACAGGCAAGACGACACTATTAGCCTGCATGTATGAAGATTTCATCAACAAAGAATTCGAAAAATTTTCTTTCGCGTCAAACGATGGAATCGACGAGGGAAAAACAAGGAAAAAATTGGACAATCAACTTAAACAACTTCTGAAAAAGGTAGAAGATTTGAAGCATGGCGAACAATATACTGATGAGAGACAACAAATAGCACCCAGCGCATCCTCCCAACAATATTTTTTTCAAGGAATAAAATCCAAACCAGCAACCTTCCACCATAAGGAATTCTGGTATCCTGTTATATTCCAAGACATACCGGGAGAATGGTATACCGATTATGATGAACAAAACGAAGCAGAACTCACAAAAAAAGTAGAGAGCGCTGATGCCTACATGTACTGCATTGACACACCAGCCTTGATGTCGGGGGAATATACACACAAGAAATTCAACGACGCATCCCGCATACATAGCTGGCTAGTCACAGCAGCTAGAAATGAACTTCTCAAGAATAAAAGTATCATCTTCATCCTGAGCAGAAGCGAGAAATGGAGAGAAGATGAGAATAGGATTATCCGAGAGTTCGAGGAAAAATACTCAAACACTATTGATCTCTTAAGAACCGCAGGTGCTACGGTTTACGTAACCCCGGTGTATTCTCTGGGCGGAGTACAATTCGTCAAATATAACGAGAATGAATATCCAGTCTATGAGAAAACAGGAGATAGAAAATCAGGCAAGTGTAGTGACCCTCTTATTCAAATGTTGCATGATGGCATGGCCATGTATGAAAAAAAACTTCAACGAATCAACCGCAAAACAAAAATTAAGATATCTAATAAGTTGGGAATAACACACTTTGATATTGCCGAAGAATGCGCAAGAGAACTTAAAGATATGATGAATTGCCTGCGAAATAAAAACATTGTTGTCCATTCCCGTAATCCTGCAAAAAAATAACATTTTTATTTATGTCAGAATTTAACGTTTCTGTAAAAACCCGAGGCGTAAAACTCGGTTATCGGTGGATCGCTAAAGAATCTACCGTTTGTGCTCCCATGCAGGCCGATTTGGAGGGCAGCAAGTTTTACGCCTTATGTATTAGAAAAAAAGAGCAGAGATATCATGGAGCCCTGCACATTTACATGCCGGAAAATCGAGATAGACTCGGAGGATTTATACGGCTTGAAATCGCTATAGAAGATCTGAGCGAAACCCAGGCTCGGGCCCTCTCGATAGCCTATCTTAAACTACCAATAAGCGGTGACATCCGCATTTGGAAGGAAGCGCAGGAAACGTACGCCCCGGAATCTGATGGATTCTGCACAGTCGATATTCCAAAGTTGCAGAAAATAATAGATGAGGCCATTAAAGCAAATGAACCCTGCCTGAGCAACCGGAAGCCTGAATACAAACTGCACATGCAGGAAGCCCACACCAATAAAGGAGGCATGAAGGAAAAGGCCATTGAACATCTGCGCCAATATAGCCTCACGAGCGGAGATGGAATCAAAATTTTCCTGAACGACCAGATTAAAATAGACGAAGCAGATTTGCTACTACAGCACGATAACTTAGGCGCAGAAAAGGATTCGGTGCAAGAAATTAAGCTACAACCACAGAAACCATCAGATCCGAAGGATCCGATAGCTGAAAAGCCGAAGATATGTGCTCTAGGCTTGAAAAAATGAAGGCATTTGCAGAAGAAAAATATCGTAAAGCAATTCCACCTGTAATAACCTCTCCCCCAGTAAAAAAATTAAGAGCGAGCCGTGTGATATTTGCGATTCTATTAGGGATTTTGATATTGATTTTGTTCGATCAAGTAAACTCCACAGCGAGGACACTAATAACAGTGACTTCAGCACATCCCTGTCACGTGAAGCTTCAAGGAAAAGGATACCACATACGCACATCCCGCGAAATCAAACTGGCGGACTCCGAGACCGGGGTTCTGGAACTGGAGGTCACGCAGGTTCCTGAGGGAAGCATCGTTATTTTCAACGGCCTTGAAATTGGTAAGGCACCCGGTAAATTCCAGATATCTGCACAGGGAGGCACCTTGCAGATTCTGCAGCCTAAGTCATGAAGCTTCTCCGCTTCAGATGGCACAAAGGTGGTCTGCTGGCCGACCCTGTTCTGGGGTCGGCGAGCGGGCATACCTTGGCGCAGCGGTTGGCGGAATACATCAACACGCCGAATACAACCGTCTATGATAAGGCGATTGACAGCGTCTACCTGAGCCTGCATACCGGGGGCTCGAAACTGCATCATCTGGTGGATGGCCAGCATGATATCTTCGGTGCATTTGAGGCGGCATCCAAAGCGCTGCCGGATGATTCCCTGTGGCAGGAAATCATGGGCACAGCTCAGCATCTGGGAAAGGATTTGTTCTCTGTTTCCGGTCTTCCGGTAGTTTCTCTGGAACCTGGTCAGTTCCACGCCATGAGCACCTGGTTGAATGAGCATTTGCACATTCCCAAGGACTGGCTGGGGGATATGTTGCAGATAAATAGCCTGGAATTGTTCGGTGGGGTGCTTTCCACCGCTGCTGTGGTGGTTGGCTGTAAGCAGAAGGATGTAAAGAAACTGGCCGAACTGGCAGCTGCCAGCGGGTTGGCGGGCGCGCTTGCGGCCAACCCCATCAGCATGTGTGCCGCAGCCATTGCTCTCACCATGGCCTGGAAACAGCAGCAGGAGGGCAGCGCCGGGCTGAAACAGGGCTTGCTGGTGGGCGCCGGAACCAGCGGCGCAGCCATGGCCACAGGCACAGCCGTGGCGGCGCTGGGTGGCGGCGCTTTATGCACCGTGGGTGGTGTAGCTCTCAGCCTGGTGGTGGGGATTTACACGCACCGCTTTCTCTCCCGGAAAATCTATTCCGGAAAGTTACTGAGCTGGCGCTTATGGCTGGCTCGCATCAACGGCTGGTGTCGATCTCGGGCCCACTTATTTCATCGTTGATTGTCTGCCCTGCAGCTTGCATATGCCTCGCGAGGAGGGGGAGGATATCGCGGTGGAGGTGGAGTTTTCTGCCCTCGAGCCAGGCATTGGCGCCGAACTCGATGAGCTCGGCGAGGGTTTCGGCCTGCACGCGGATATTGACGCAGAGGGGGGCGGTGGGAG
This sequence comes from Akkermansia sp., assembly GCA_017546445.1. Classification (GTDB taxonomy): domain Bacteria; phylum Verrucomicrobiota; class Verrucomicrobiia; order Verrucomicrobiales; family Akkermansiaceae; genus Akkermansia. The sequence goes on from JAFYWX010000005.1 coordinate 14,501, forward strand.
CTCCGGCGCGGATGTGCCAGAATTCGCGGTCGGTGGAGTCCGGCTGCACATCGAGGGGTATGCCCAGCTCCCGGCTGGCGAGCTCCACGCCCTTGCGGAGCATGGCGCGGCCCAGCAGGGTATCGCTGAACAGAATCATGGCCTTGCGCGCGGCAATGTCCTTGATGAAGTGCTTGAACATGGAGCTGCTGGGTTATGGGGCTTTTTCTGCATCCGCCGGCTGGTCGGCGGGTGTTTCGGGAAGTTCAGGCTCCGGCTCTTCGCCCGGCTTCTTGCCCATGGTGGCCATGCTGGAGATGATGGCGGTGAAGACGAGTGAGAGCACGCCGATGTCATCCATCCAGCCGATGACGGGGATGATGTCGGCAAGGGCATCCATGGGCCAGACAACATAGAGGATGCTGAAGGTGAGGATGGCTACATTGCGAGGGGTGAGCACATTGCCGGCTTTGCTCTGGCGGTAGAGCTGCAGCGCGGCGTGCAGCTGCTTGCCTACTTTGCTTTTCGTGCCGTGTTTCTTGAGCCAGAGCTCAGCACCGGATTCAAGCCCAGCGATGATTTCGGGTTTGTTGAGCTTCTTGAACCATTTGGATTGCTCAATTTCTTCAATAGTCTGCGGAATGTTATCGTCCATATGGGTAGAGAGGGAATTTTGTGTAGAAATGTTCATTATTTTGCCGATATTCACTCCCCATCGACCAGGAGGACAGAGCCGGCGGGGGCGTGGTGGGCGGCCAGGATGGCGGCGCGCTCGGGGACGGTGAGGGTGCCGGGGTGCGGCGGGGTGAGGGAGATGCGGCGGGTGGTGCCGTCCGGCTGGCAGATGGTGGCGGTGATGCTGGGCAGCGGTGCATCCCCCGGGGTGCTGAGCACGCCGGCAGCGGCTACGTGGTCGAGCGTCTGCCAATGGAAGCCGCCGTTGGTATCGTGGTTGGGGACATCCGGGTAGCGGCAGCTGGCGCAGCGGTAGCCGAGGGTGCTGCCGCGCAGTTCCTGGATGCTGCCGCTGGGTATGCCTGACCACTCTCCGCCGGCCGTGCGCATGAGGGTAATCGGCGTGCGGTGGACGGCTTGCTGGATGCTCATGAGTTCATGGCTGCCGCAGGCTGGGCAGGTGAAAATGATATTAGTGGTCATAAGGCTACTTCCTGTCAGATAATATGTAGCAAAAGCGCGAAAAAGTCAACTTCATTTGCAGGATGCAGGTTGATTTTCGAGTAAATTGAACACTATCGGCTTGCAAAAGTGTGGCGAAAATGCTACTTTTACACCGTGGAGACGCAAGACCAGTCCGAGTTGAAGAAAAGCATCAAAATCTGGCTGAAGGCAAACAACTACAGTTATGCCTGGCTGGCGGAGCGTTGCTATGTATCGGAGGCAACGGTTCGCAACTGGATGGCCAAGAAGCTGATACCGGCAGCGAAGGTGCATATCATCCGCGAGATGGTGAAGGAGCTGCCGCTGGTGATGCCGGGGCGCGTGCAGGTGGAGGAAGAGACGAAGATTACGCTGAGTCTGGATGCCACCACGCGCGCCGCGCTGGAGAAGCGGGCTTTTGCGCAGGGCAAGACTCTTTCTGAGTTTCTGGCAGATGAGGTGCCGCGCCTGGGGAATTGATGTTTTGTTCTGACGAATCCTCCCTATGAATGGTTCTGTAGATGCTTTGCCGCCCGGCGCGCAGCTGGGGCAGTACCGCCTGATAGAGGCCGCCTCACAGGGCGGTTTCGGTATTTTGTATCGCGCGTGGGACGAGAAGCTTAACCGCCCGGTGGCGGTGAAGGAGTGTTTCCCGACCTCTATCTGCCGCCGCGACCCGAAGACCGGGGTGGTGCAGCCGCACACGGAATCGCTGCGCGCGAATTATGAAACTGCCATCAATGATGTGTATGAGGAGGCGCAGACACTGGCGGGGCTGCACCATGCGCAAGTGGTGCCGGTGTATGATATATTCCGCTCGGCAGGGAGTATGTTTTATGTGATGCCCTGGCTGGAGGGCGGCTCCCTGCGCGATAAGATAGCGGCGGTGGAAAACGTGGCCGCCGAAGAATCGACCCGGTGGTTATTGTCTCTTCTTTCTGCCCTGGAGTACCTGCACAGCCGCCAGATTATCCACCGCGATATCAAGCCGGGCAATATCATGTTCGATGCAGACGGCAACCCGGTGCTGGTGGATTTCGGCTCTGCGCTGAACCGGGCCACCAAGGTGGACACCACAACGCAGGGCGAGTTCTCGCCTGTCTATGCATCGCCCGAACAGGTAAGCGGCAAGGGCAGAATCGGCCCGTGGACAGATTTGTACTCCCTGGCAGCCACCTGGTACGAGCTGCTCACCGGCACCCAGCCGGAGCCCGCCCAGCAACGCCTGGTCAGGGATGACCTGGCTCCCCTGCCCTCCGGCGCCACCTTGCTGGAGCAAAGCATCATGCAGAATCTGGCGCTGGCGGCCGAGGAACGCTGCCAGACGGCCCGCGAATGGCAGGAGTGGCTGCTGCGCGGGGCTTCCCCGGTGGCGGTGGCAAGACGACACCGTTCCCGACTGTTGTGGGCCATTCCTGCGGTTCTGCTGGCGGCTGGAGGGGCATGGTTCTTCAAATCAGCGCCTGAGCCGCTTCGTGAGCATGCGGCACCCCCCGTTGCGATGAACGAGCAGCCTGTGGTGGCGAGCGAGGATTTTTACAGCAAGGTCTGCCAGCAGATGGGGATTGCTTCGCTGGCCACGGAGCTGCAGGAGATAACGCAACAACGTAACCAACTTATTGCGGATTATAAAAAGCAGGTGGATGTGTTGTTGCAGCAGATGCAGAATCTGCGCGATAGCGGGAAGGACGAGCAGGAAATCCGCAGATCCGCCTTTTCGCTGGGGGAACAGATAGATGCCCTCGCAAATGCGACGGACAAACGTCTGCAGCAGTCGGTGTCTCTGGGTAGCGCATGTAGTGCGAAATTGCAGGATTGTTTTTACAGCCCGGAAGAGGTCTATCCCTGGAAAACCCAGGAGGAGTATATGCAGCTTCTTCAATTAAAGCCCATGCTGGAGAGGGATTTCAAGCCGGTTATGCAGGAATTTCTCAGGACAATGAATGAAACGCCCGGTTCTTATAAACTGGACGAAATCCTGAATTGCAAGGTGCAGTGTGGCGCATACTGAGCGGCTCCTGCATGCCAGCACTCGGTCATGCGGGAGGAACCGCAGAAGCTTGCGAAAGGCTGCTGTACGTAAAAGATGCCCGCACGAAGAATGATGCGGCGTGCAAAATTTCAAGTACAACTTGAAATTTTACACGCATCACTCTTAACCATTAACTACGTGATACATATTCAGATAAGATTCCACCTTCACCCCTTGTACGCAGCCCATGGGAGCCCCAGCATACACCAGATGCGGCGTAAGGGCATCGGGTAGCATGAACTCAAATTGCCGCACATTCCTGGTGAGGTTGGAATCGTAGGTATGTGTTGATTTGATTTCAACCGGCCGAGGGAGTCGCTGTTCATCAAGAATGAGATCTATCTCAAACCCCTTGGTATCCCGGAAGAAATATAGGTTCGAGCGGCGCCCGGCGTTGAAACGAGACTTCAAGGCCTCCAGAACGACAAGATTTTCAAACATATTCCCCACAAGAGGGTCACGCCCCATCTGAGCAGGCGTTTCTATACCCAGCAGGCTGGCAACCAACCCAGGCTCAGTGAAATAGATTTTCGGAGTTTTGGTCAACCTCTTGCCAAAGTTCTTGTAATAGGGATGCAGGGTAAAGACAATATACGATGCCTCCAGCAGCGTGAGCCACTCACGCAACGTGGTAGAGCTCACGCCCACCTCGCCAGCCATGGCTGATAAATTGACCACCTGCCCTACCCGGGCTGCGAGCAACCTGACAAAGAGCTCAAACTCACTCAGATTACGGATATTGACCAGCTGCCGTATGTCCCGCTCAACATAGCTTCGGAAATAGTCGGAATAGGCATTTACCGGGTCAATCTGCTGCACATGAACACGCGGCAGCCCCCCCAGCAGCATATACTCATCGCGACTCAGCGAGATACCAGCCTGCTGCAGCTCATGTAACGATAAAGGCAACAAATCAACAAATCCAGTACGCCCAGCCAGACTCTGCGTCACCTTTTCCTGCAGCTCCATCTGAACACTGCCCGTGAGTATATACATACCTGGCGTATCTTTTTCATCAACGATACCTTGCAGATAACTAAGCAACTCAGGGGTGTTCTGAACCTCATCAAAAATGCACGGGGCCGGGTGCAAAGCTAGAAAACCCACCGGGTCATCATAAAAACGCTGGCGCTCGTTGTAATTCTCCAGACTCACATAATCATACTCCGGATACATGTGCCGCGCGAGTGTCGTCTTGCCCGACTGCCGGGGCCCGCATATCGTCACGACAGGATATGAACGCATCAACTTCTGCAAATGCGGTGTAACGTCGCGCTCAATATACTGTTTCCCGTTCACAAGGAATATATTAGCAGACAGCGTGTAAAATTTCAAGTACAACTTGAAATTTTACACGCCTGTTTTCTATCGACTGATTATCAACACAGAACACCCGCCACGCTGCGCGAGGGCAACGTGGCGGGTGGGGAAATGCGGATGATGAGGGACGCTTAGTCCTTCTTCTCGCCGGCGATACCCATGGTGTAGCCGTTGTACTCGCGGAAGTTGTACAGGGGCTGACCTTCGGGTACGGAGTAGCCGATGTTCTTACGGATGGCCAGGAAGTCGGCAATGCCGGCCTCGTTCACCTGGTTGAGCTTGCCGCCGTGCATGTCGGCAAAGAGCACCATCTTGCAGTAGGCATCGGCATTTTCCATGAACCACTCGGCTTCCTCGATGTGGCGGGCGCCGGTGATGACACCGTGGTTCTCCATGAATACCACCGTGCTCTGGTGGCAGGCCTTGGCCACGGCCTCAGCCGTTTCGGGAGAGCCGGGGGTGCCGTAGGGAGCCAGCGGAATCTGGCCCAGGAAGATATCGGCCTCGGGGTTGATGCCGTTCGGGGGCACCATGCCGGCAAAGAGGAAAGCATTGCAGCACGGGGGATGAGCATGGATGCAGGCGTTCACGCCCACTTCCTTCATCATGGCGATGTGGGTCTTCACCTCGCTGGTGGCGGGGCGGTAGCCGCAAAGCTGGCCGGCGTTCATGTCCACCATGCAGATGTCGTCCACGGTCATGAAGCCCTTGGAGCAGAGCGTGGGAGAGCAGAGCACGAGGTCCTTGGCCACGCGCACGGACAGGTTGCCGCCGTTGCCGTCGACATACTCACGCTGCCAGAGGCGGCGGCCCATGTCGACCATGCGTTCCTTGATAACGCGGATTTCGGGGCTGTTGAAGAAAGCGTCGATTTCTTCGCGGGTCTGCGGGTCATAATTCTCCCAGGGGAAGATGCGGTCCGGCAGAGCGGGTTTGATGTAGAGTTCGGGATTAGCCATAACGGAAGGATTAAGGATTAAGGATTAGGGATTAATTATAAAGTTCGGCGTAGGCGGATTGCTGTTCGCCGGGGTTGATGGTGGTGTAGGTGATACCGAAGGCTTCGCGGCAGGATTCGGGGGAATCGAACACGCCGGCACCGGCAAAGGCGTACATGGCAGCGCCCAGCACCGTGCTTTCGGATACATTGGAGATGCGGATAGGCAGGCCGAGGATATCGGCGCGCATCTGGGTCCACACCTTGTTGCGGGCACCGCCGCCCACCAGCAGCAGGTCGGTGGACTTGAAGCCACCCACCTTCTCCAGCTTCTCGAGGCGCTGCTTCAGGCGCAGGGTGAGTGCCTCCATGGCGGCGCGGTAGATATGAGCGCGGGTGCGGCCCAGCACCAGGCCCTGAATGCTGCCCGGCACGGCATCGCTGGGCAGGAAATCGGGGATAAGCTTCACGCCATCGCAGCCGGGGGCAATCTTCTCGGCCTCGGCATCCATGGTATCGAAGCTTTCGCCATTGTAGCAGGTAGCCTTCACCCACTCAATGATGCCGCTGGCAATCCACTGCAGGCCGGGGTTCAGCAGGCCAGCCTTGCTGTCGAATTCCACCGTGGCGCCGGCGGCGTAGTCCTCGGTCTCCAGGCAGGCCTTGGCCGTGCGCAGCATCAGGATTTCCCAGGTGCCGCTGGAAAGGAAAGGCTGGTTCTCCTGCACGCCGCTGCCAAACAGGGCAAACTGCGTATCATGGCCCGTGGAAACCACCGGCACAGCATTCGGCAGGCCCAGCAGCTCGCAGGCGGCGGGGGTAAGGGTGCCGATGGCTTCGCCGGCATTCACCATGGGCGGGAAAAGCGTCTTGCTCACACCGATGGCGGAGAGAATCTCATCGCTCCAGTCGCCGGTGGCCAGGTCGGTCATCTGGGAGGTACCGGCCATGGTGCGGTCGGTAGCCATCACGCCGGTGAGGCGGTGAGCCAGGATGTTGGAAATGAAGAGCCAGGCGTGAGCCTGCTCCAGCAGTTCCGGGCGATTCTCCTTGAGCCAGATGAGCTTGTAGATGGTATTGAAGGCAAATTCACCCACGCCGGAAATGGCGTTGAGCTTTGCCTGGGGCATGTAATCGGCCACGCGCTTCATGACCTCGGCCGTGCGCGGGCACTTCCAGGAAATGACGGGGTAAAGCAGTTCACCGGCGGCATCCACCAGCGCACCGTCCACACCAAAGGTGGTGATGGTCACCGCCTTCACCTGCGCGGCATCAATCTGCGGCAGGATTTCGCGGGCGCAGGTGGCCAGCTGGTTCAGAATGCGGTCGGCATTCCACACATGGAAATCCGGGTTCTCTGCCCCGGCATCAGTAGAATTAGGCTGGCTGGATTTAGCTACCAGCTGCCCCTTGTCATCAACGAGGATGGCGCGCACATTCGTGGCGCCGCAGTCTAAACAAAGTACGTAGGCCATAAATGAAAAAAGCGGACAAGCTGCCGGAGGCACCCCGGCAGCTTGTCCTGATAAGGTTAATTAATACTTACCGTAGATGGGGCCGAAGTTGGCGCAGGCGCGGAAGTCTGCGCTTTCGGGGCAAGCGGTACCGAAGAGGTCCCAGGCGGCGGGGCGGTATACCTTATCCTCGGGCACGTTGTGGGCGTACACGGGGATACGCAGCATGGAAGCCACGGTGATGATGTCAGCACCGATGTGGCCGTAGGTCCAGGCGCCGTGGTTGGCACCCATGTTGGCCATCACGGTGTACACATCCTTGAAGCCACCCTTGCCGGTGAGGCGGGGGGCAAACCAGGTGGTCGGCCAACCCGGGTCGGTGCGCTGGTCGAGCTTATCATTCACATCCTGGGGCAGGTCGCAAGTCCAGCCTTCCACGATGGTGAGCACGGGGCCCTGGCCCTTCACCAGATTCATGCGAATCATGGTCACCGGCACATTGCCCTTGGACACGAAGTGGAGGGAGTAGCCGCCGCCGCGGAAGTATTCGCGGTTGGCCGGGCACCACTCGGAAGCACCCATCATGGCCTCGATATCGGCCTGGGTGGTCTCGCCGGTCTTCTTCATGATGGGGGTGCCATCCTCAGCGGTGGAGTGCATGTTGCCGTCCAGAGCGGTGGAACCGGAGTTGATGAGGTGCATGATGCCGTCCTTGGCCAGCCCTTCCATGGTGTAGCCGGTCACGCGCTTCACAGCGTCGGGGCTCCAGTAGGTGCGGATATCGGAGAAGCAGGCAGCGCGGCCGGTCAGCTGGTGCAGCAGCAGCATGCACACGCCGTTCATGGCATCGTTTTCCGTGGCGAAGGGAACAGCCTCACGCGGGCCATTCCAGTCGAAGGTGCTGTTCAGGATGGACTCGGCCATGTCGCCGTTGGGGTAGAAGTCCGTCCAGTGACGCTGACCCTGGAAACCACCGCAGATAGCGTTGAAGCCCATGCTCTCTTCCTCGCAGTTGATTTCCTTGAGCTTGGCGTTGCCATGCATCATGTCGCGGAAGATGATGGTCATGAGGATGGACTCGCGCAGGGTGCGCTCCTTCTCCTCGGGGGAGAGGATGAGGTCGGGGCGGTTGCGGTCCGGACCAATCTTCACGTACTTCTTGGCCCACTCCATGGCCAGGTCGAATTCGGCCTTGTCGTAGATGCCCAGCTCCATGCGGCGGCGCACTTCGGTCATGTCGACAGCCTGCACACGCATGCCCATGTAGCTTTCCCAGAAGGACTGGTCAACGATGGAACCAGCGATACCCATGGAGCAGCCACCGATGGAGAGGTAGCCCTTGCCACGCAGAGTGGCCACGGTCAGACCAGCGCGGGCGAAGCGCAGAATCTTCTCAGCCACGTCCTCGGGGATGGAGGTATCATCGGCGTCCTGCACGTCGTGGCCGTAGATGGAGAAGGCGGGAATACCCTTCTGGGCATAGCCGGCCAGGGCAGCGGCCAGGTACACAGCGCCGGGGCGCTCGGTGCCGTTGAAGCCCCAGATAGCCTTGGGGGTGGTGGCATCGGTCTCAAAGGTTTCGGTGATGTAGCACCAGCAGGGAGTCACAATCAGGGAGCAGCCCACGTTGTTCTCAGCGAACTTCTGGTTGCAGGCAGCAGCCTCGGCGGGACCACCGATGGTGGTGTCGGCGATGATGCACTTCACGGGCTGGCCGTTGGCGTGGGTCACATTGGCCTCAATGAGGGCAGCGGCGGCCTTGGCCATGTTCATGGTCTGATCCTCCAGGGATTCACGAACGCCGAGGCGGCGGCCGTCAATCGTCGGGCGGATACCGATGGTGGGTAATGTATCGTACTTCATATACGTTTGGTTTGGGTTAAATGGTTATTACTTGCCAGAGGAAGTGGTGGGCTTGCGGAAGATGAGGCTGTAGAGCAGCACAACAGCAAAGCAGATAGCGGGAACGATGAACGAGGCACGCACCGCAGCGTGGGAGGTGCCCAGGTTGGTATCCCAGGTGTTATCAAAGGCAGAAGTCAGGCACAGCCAGGCGGACTCGGCATCGCCGATGATGCCGGCCATCCACGGTGTGATGAGCGCACCACCCAGGATAGCCATGATGAGGCCGGCAGCGCCCAGCTTCACATCGCGCTGGTTCAGGCCGCCCAGGGCAATGCCGTAGATGGTCGGGAACATGAGGCTCATGCATCCGGACATGGCGATAAGGCAGAGCACGTTGGCGGAGAAGTCAAGCCCGCCGATGGTGAAGAGCACCGTGCTGGGCAGGTAGATGGTACCGGCGCAGCAGGCAATGGCCGCCACGGCAAAGAGGCTCATCATGCTGGCGGGGTTGAACTTCTTCATGTAATAGGTAGCCACCCAGCGGCAGGCAATGAAGAGGATGAGGGAAATCAGGTAGTAGGTAGCGGCTGTGGCAGGAGTCACGCCCATTTCCTTGCAGCAGTACACGTTCAGGTAGGTCCAGGCAGCAATCTGCACACCCACATAGAAGAACTGGGCAATCACGCCGCACCAGTAGCGCGGCTGGCTGAGCAGGGAGAAGAGCATGCTGCGGTAGTCACCCACCAGGAACAGGTATACAATCGGGCCCAGCGTGCCGCAGAGAACCCAGGTCACCTTGTCCATATCCGGGAACAGGAAATAGAGCACCGTGAGAGGCACAATGGAGAAAAGAGCAGCGATGAACACGCGCAGGCCGCTGCCCTTGCCCTGAGGCGTTTCAGCAGAAGCCTCCTGCGTATCCTTGGCGCGCAGGAAGAACAGCCAGATGAGGAAGGCGATACCGCAGAGGCCCACATAGGGAGCGCAGACCCAGAAGAGCTCACTGTGCACAATTTCCTTGAGCTGCTCGGCAGGCATAGCGGCGCGCTCATCGGCCGTGGCGGGGTTCAGGTTGCTCAAAATCAGCTGCTGAGCCAGCAGAATGCCGGCAATGGAACCCACCGGGTTGAAGGCCTGGGCAAAGTTCAGGCGGCGCACAGCCGTCTTATCCGGCCCGAGGGAAATCACATAGGGATTACAGGTGGTCTCCAGCACCGAGCAACCGCAGGCCACCACGAAAATAGCGATGAAATAAATCTCGAAGCTCTGGTGGATACAAGCAGGGATGTAGCAGAGCGCACCGGCAATGTACACGCCAAGACCAATCAGCACGCCCTTCTTGTAGGAGAATTCCTCAATCAGAATCGAGGCAAAGATAGCCAGCACGGCATAGGCGCCGTAGAAAGCCACCTGCACTAGGGCAGCCTGTTCCTGCGGAATCGTGAAGATATTCTTGAAGGCAGGCACAAGGTTATCCGTCATATTATTCAGCAAGCCCCACAAGGCGAAGCAGCTGACCAGCATGAAGAAAATGGCGCGGTACTTACGAGGCACCACAGGCGTCAAATCTCTCTGGGAATTGGTACTCATACGGCGGTATTTTATCATGTTGCCCGCGCAGGTCAACGAAAAAAGCAAATCCCCATATAATAACACCTCTCCCGATTTTTATTGCCACGCGGGTTCTCTTTATGATAAAACTATCAGGGTTGGTTCTGGCAAAACAGCCACAGAGCCCGACCTGACGAGCATTTGCGCGTTGTCACTTTCTTATCCATTCACACATGAAACGAGTATTATCAAGCCTGATGCTATCCCTCACCGCCTTTGCCGCGGCAGAGGACTATTCATCCTCCGACCATTTGTGGTACTTGAAACCAGCCGTAGTACCCAACCACCCCCTACCCTGGTCAGCCATGCCGCCTACCACCGGAAACATCCCGGGCAAGCACAACAAGGACACCTGGGAAAGCCAGACGCTGCCGGTTGGCAACGGACGCATCGGCGGCACGATGTACGGCGGTGACCGGCTTGATTGCGTGGTGCTCAACGAAGTGAGCCTCTGGACCGGCGGTGAGAACCAGCCGGGCAATGGCAAGGGATATGCGTATGGGCCCAAGGCTGGCAGAAACACCTTCGGCAATTACCAGCCCTTTGCCAATCTGTATGTGGCGCTGAACTACAAAGGCAGCCCGACCCGGTACAGCCGCGCCCTGGACCTTCGCATGGCGGAAGCTACCGCTACTTTCGACGCCAATGGGGTCCGCTACAAGCGAAGCTGCTTTGCCAGCCGCCCGGATGATGTGATGGTCTACACGGTGGAAGCCGACAAACCCGGTGCCGTTTCAGCCGACATCACCCTTGCGCCCTACCACGACGTCCACTACACCCATGAGGGCAATACGCTCATCATGCGCGGCACCCTGGCCAACGGCGAAGTGTTTGAAGGTCGCCTGCATGTATGCCACAAGGGGGGACAGGTAAAAATCACCGCTCCAGAACAGGATGTCGCCGTGATGTACAGCGGCAGGGGCGATGGTCAGCAACCGTCCATTTCCGCCCACCTGCTGCCCCATGTGGAGGTAAAGGGTGCCGATTCAGTCACCATCTATGTTTCCATGGCCACCAACTACAAGATGAGCTACAAGGATAACTGGAAGGGTGAAGACCCGGCCCTGCACAACCGGGCCGTTATCGCCAACGCGCTCACCAAGGGGGTGGAGACCATCCGCACCGCTCACCGCAACGCCCATGCCGTCTACTATGACCGCATGAGCCTCGACCTGGGCAAAACCCCGGAAATCCTGGCAAATTCCCCCACCGACCTGCGTCTGGATTCCTACCGCATCCGCTACGACTACGGCGTCAGGACAAGCGACCCGGACCTGGAGGAACTCATCTACAACTACGGGCGCTATGTCCTGATTGCAGGTTCCCAGCCCGGCAACCTGCCCGTTAACCTGCAAGGCATCTGGAATAACAAGGTGCATGCCCCCTGGGCAAGCGATTACCACAACAACATCAACCTCCAGATGTGCTACTGGGGTGCGGAAGTGGCGAACCTGGCCGAATGCCACCAGCCACTCATCGACTTCATCCGCGCCATGGAGGAACCCCTCTCCCTCAGCACAAAGCAACAGTTTGGCAACCACGTGCGCGGCTGGACAACCCGCATTTCCCAGAATCCTTGGGGCGCTGGCGGCTGGGTGAAATGGAACCCTCCCGTCAATGCCTGGTATGCCCTGCACCTCTGGGACCGCTACCTGTATTCCCAGGATAAGGAATACCTGCGCCAGGTGGCCTACCCCCTCCTGAAGAACATCTGTCATTTCTGGGAGGACGAGCTCAAGGAAATCGGCGCTGCCGGCAAGGGGCTCAAGACCCGCAAGAACGAGCAGTCACCCATGCAGGAC
>JAFYWX010000045.1 GCA_017546445.1 Akkermansia sp.
CCGTGGCAGTGCGCCCGGCACCGGCAGCCTCCAGCAATTCATTGAGGTGCGTCTCCGTATACTTGCCGGTAAATACGATATCGCCCTGTTGCTTAACATTGCCATAATCGGCATTCAGATTCACCGTGGAGCCGGAAGCAATATACACCGCATCCCGGAAAGTGATGTTCTTCCCCGCGGCGGCAGAGAGAGAAATCACATCACCACTGCCACCGGCATAAATACTGCGCAGGCGGTAAACACCACCCTTCACCTCAGCATTCTGGTAGAATTCAACCGAATCATTGTTCTGAATACTCAGATTGCCATTCGTATAAATCGCGCCGCCAGAGGCGGAGGAGGAGGAGCTAGTCGCCGTATTCCCGCTGAACGTCACACTTCCATTGTTACTCAGTGTGATGGTGCTGGAATTCAACCCATAAATCGCGCCGCCATAGGCGGAGTAGGGGGAGCAAGTCGCCGTATTCCCGCTGAACGTCACACTTCCATTGTTACTCAGCGTGATGGTGCTGTAAGAGCCACCATAAATCGCGCCACCATAGGCGGAGGAGGAGGAGCTAGACGCCGTGTTCTCGCTGAAGGTCACGCTCTCGTTGTTACTCAGCGTGATGGTGCTACCATAAATCGCGCCGCCATAGACGGAGTTGGAGCCAGACGCCGTATTCCCGCTGAACGTCACACTTCCATTGTTACTCAGCGTGATAGTGCTGTAAGAGCCACCATAAATCGCGCTGCCATAGGCATAGGAACCGGTCGTGCTGGCAGTGTTCCCTTCAAATACCACACTTCCGTTGTTACTCAGCGTGATGGTGCTGTAAGAGCCACCATAAATCGCGCCGCCATAGGCGGAGGAGTCGGAGCCAGACGCCGAATTCCCGCTGAACGTCACACTTCCATTGTTACTCAGCATGATGGTGCTGTCAGAGAACCCATAAATCGCGCCGCCATAGGCATCGGCATAGTAACCGGTCGAACTGGCCGTGTTCCCAGCAAATACCACGCTCCCGTTGTTACTCAGCGTGATGGTGCTGTATCTGTCCCCATAAATCGCGCCGCCTTCGGCATCGGAAGAGCTGGTCGTATACTCAATATCCGCAAATCTCACCCCTTCATAGTATTGGTAATCCACATCGCCGGTCTGGCGGGTGGTGACAGTCACAGCATCCTTCACAGGCTCACTATGCCGCACGAGCTGGAGGGTGCCATCATTGCTCAGTTGCAGAATAGCATCTGCCCAGAATCCACTGCCGGGCTGGGTGGTATCAAAGTAGTTGGAGATGGCGTTATTCGAGGAATCCAGGGTGATGGCATTCCCCTCGGCATCTTCAAATCTGGTAACGCCGGTGGCCAGGGTGTAGGTCTTACCATCGCCCAGGCCGGTATTGTTCAACTTCAGCGATACCCCCTTATTCTCTGAAGTAACCGGAGTGAGCTGCAACGTACCATTCGCGTGGGGAATCGTTGTCTCCGGATTAGCATAATCGATGGTAATCGTATTCTCTTCAGCATCAGCTGATACGGAGTACCTTTCCGATATTACCACCGTGGCACCCAGAGTAATTGAGGAAACAACGGCGAAACAAGCCAGAAGAGCTTTATGAAGAGGGACAGGAAGATGCAGTTTCATGGTTCAAGGAGAGTGGTTTGAAATCATTTTGCGCTGAATGAGGGACAGTCAGAAGAAGCATCAACTAATCCCATGTAGCGTTCTGTATTACATCCCCCACTCTACGCTTTCGGAATCCGTGAAATTTGACTTAAATGAGCAACACTGTAAATGCTTTGCTTCATTGCCAACTTAGATTTTCACCAGCGAGGTGGAACGATGTTCCGGGCTGCTGAATATTCTGGTTACATAACGGGTTTCGTGCTTGACTTACGGATTCCGAATTCAAGCAAGTATGAACAGGAACAGCACAGAAATGGAAAAAGCAGCGCTGGCGGTGTTACAAAGCACCGGGGTTGATATATTGGAGGCCGCCCTGGTGGCAAAAGCAGCTTTAGAGGCAGGAGGAGCCCGCGCATCCGAAGCTACAGCGCGAAGGGCATTGAATCGCAGCAAAAAAATCATTGCGTTGGGAGTGGAAGCCTTGCGGCAGCAGGAACGGACGGTCACCTTTGAGAAGGCGGTGGAAGCGGCGCTGGAGGCGCGGCGGGACAGAAGGACGCGGACGGTCTATGATTTCCGATATTTCACGCGGCGATTCATGAAGCGATGCAAGGGACTGGCGGCGCGGCGGGTGCGAAGCATCACGCCGCAGGAGTGCGCGGGGTATATTGAACAGGCGTTTGACACGCCCCGACAGCGGCAGAAGGCGAGACTGATTCTGAGCGGGGTGTTCGGCACAGCGGTGAAGCGGGGATGGTGCGATACGAATCCCGTAGCGCGGGTGGAGGCGCCGCGGGTGGTGGAGCAGCAGGTGCCGATTCTGACACCGCAGGAGATTGAGCAGATTACAACAACAGCAGAAGCCTACCAGGGCGGCAGCTGCGCCGCGGCGGTGGGGATGATGCTCTACGCGGGCATCCGTCCGCATGAGGTGGCGCGGCTAAGCTGGGCGCAGGTGGATTTGCGGGAACGGGCGGTTTACATCCTGCCCCGCCACAGCAAGACGGGCGGTGCGCGGCGGGTGACGATTCACAAGCCGCTGCTGCGGATTCTGCGGGCACACAGGCGGGAGGATGGGGAGATGATTTGCCCGGCAAACTGGCTGCACCACTGGCGTGAGCTGCGGCGCGCAGCAGGATGGGGCTCCCCTGCCCACCGCTGGCCGCAGGATGCGCTGCGGCATACCTTTGCGAGTTATCATCTGAGCCACTTCCGCAGCTATGCCGAGCTGCAGCTGGAGATTGGACACAGGGACGCTACGCTGCTGCGGACGCGGTATGTGGACCAGCGGCCCGTTGTGAATGCGGAAGCTTTCTGGGAAACCAGGCGGGAGTTAGCAGCGTAGCATCCGGAAGTACGAATTACGAAGCGTAGCATCCGGAAGTACGAATTACGAGGTACGAATTACGAAGTAAAGGAAATTCGTGCGCAGCGTTGCTGCGCAGGATTGTAATATCTCGCCGACAGGCGAAATTCTCTCTGCGAAGCAGAAATTCTCTCGCAACCCAGTTGCGAAATTCTCTCCGCGCAGCGGAAATTCTCTCAGCTCCCGATTAGGGGAGCTGATTTATTATACCCAAAATCGTGCGCAGCTTTGCTGCGCAGAAACTATCATCGTCCGAGAGAATTTTCCCATTTCACGCTTGTATGAATATTTGAACCGGGACAGTGGCAAAACGAAATCCGCTTCGCGGACGAAATCCTGCCCAGAGGGCAGGACGAAATCGGCACGTTGTGCCGACGAAATCCGCTCCTTGCGAACCGGACTGGGAATTCTCTCCATTTTCGCAGAAAACAGATGGTATCCAATGCCACAACCGCAAAATAAATTCCGCGGGCATTCGTCCGCCTGTATAACCACTATTCCTTAATCCCTATTCCTTAATCCCTATTCCTTAATCCCTAATCCTTAATCCCTAATCCTTAATCCCTATTCCTTAATCCCTAATCCTTAATCCCTATTCCTTAATCCCTAATCCTTAATCCCTAATCCTTAATCCCTAATCCTTAATCCTTATTCCTTAATCCCTAACCCTTCACTAAATCGCCATCTTTGGAGAGTTTTAGGAAGGGTTCAGACAGAAATCCCGCATGCTGCAAAAAAAGCAGCACGCGGGATACAAAAGGATTCGAAAAAGCTCTTTATTCCTCGCTCACGTCGTCGGTAGCATCGAACTCCTCGGACTCGGCATCGAAATCGGCCTCCTCGTACTTCTTGAACTTCTTGACGCGCTGGTTGGCAGGAAGCGGAGCCAGCACCATAGTAACCGTGTTACCGGCAAGCTTGGCAGCCTGATCCACCTGCCCCATGGTCTTCATATCCTCAACCACCTTGGCCATTACCTCCAGACCCAGTTCGCGGTGTGCATTTTCGCGATTGCGGAAACGCAGCTGGAAACGCACCTTATGACCATGGTCAAGGAACTGCTCCGTGCGGGCCATCTTGACGTTATAGTCGTTGACGTCCGTACCGACACGAAGCTTCACTTCCTTCATCTTGGTCACCTTGGACTTATTGTTCTTCTGCAACTTGGCCTGCATGTACTTGAACTTACCGTAATCGATAAGTCGGCATACGGGCGGGTCTGCATTCGGTGCAACCTCTACGAGGTCGAGTCCGATTTCCTTGGCCTTGGCGAGGGCATCGCGGGTAGCCATGACACCGAGCTGGTCACCCTTGGCGGTGACTACTCGAACTTTCGGCGCGCGGATGCGGTCATTGACACGAATCTGCGGGGCCTTGTTGGCGCCTTTATCGCGCTGCTGGCGATTGGCGGGGTTGTTGTTTTTCTGGGGGGCTGCCACTTGTGTGTGTTCTTGGTTTATCCTGGTAGGTACTGCAAGCGCGAGGTGGCACACGGTCCACCCCGCAGCTGCAGAAAAGGGGGTTATTGCTGCGGCTCCTTGACTTCGGGCTGAAGAGCCGGGCGGATGAGGCGCTGGCTGATTTCCTGCTCAAGGGCCTCGATGAATTCATCGACATTCATGGTGCCGACCACATCGAGCTCGCGGTGACGCACAGATACCTTGCCTTCCTCGGCCTCGCGCTGGCCTACAACCAGCATGTACGGCACGCGGTCCAGACGGGCGTTGCGAATCTTGGCGCCAATCTTATCGGGAGCATCATCGAGCTTCACGCGGATGAACTTATTGGCCAGCTTGGCACGCAGTTCCTCAGCGAAATCAGCCACCTTATCGGAGATGGGAAGCACGCGGACCTGCTCCGGAGCCAGCCAGGTGGGGAACTTACCGGCAAAGTGCTCAATAAGCAGACCCGTGAAGCGTTCCATGGAGCCGAAGGGTGCACGGTGAATCATTACCGGACGGTGCGGCTTGTTATCAGCCCCCGTGTAGGTGAGGTCGAAACGCTCCGGCAGGTTGTAGTCCACCTGCACAGTGCCCAGCTGCCAGTCGCGGCCGATCACGTCGCGCACGATGAAGTCAATCTTGGGACCATAGAAGGCGGCCTCGTTCTCGGCCTCGATGTAGTCGAAACCTTCCTCGGTGAGCACCTCACGCAGAGCCTGCTCAGAGAGCTTCCAGTTCTCGATGGTGCCGACATACTTCGGGTCGGTGTAATCCTTATCGCGCAGGGAAAGGCGCACGCGATAGTCATTCATCTGAAGGGTGCCGAGGATGTGCTTCACGATGCCGATGCACTGCTGCACCTCGGTCTTAATCTGGTCGGGGCGGCAGAAAATGTGAGCATCGTCCTGAGTAAAGCCGCGCACGCGGGTCATGCCGCCCAGCTCACCACTCTGCTCCCAGCGGTACACGGTGCCGAATTCGGCCAGACGCACAGGCAGGTCGCGGTAGGAGTGGGGGTCATTGGCATAGATGCGGATGTGGTGCGGGCAGTTCATGGGCTTGAGCATGAAACCGCTGATGGTGCGGGTATCAAGCGCATTGAACAGGTCGGCGCAGGAGGCATTCTCATCACGCAGACGCTTGAAGTCATCCGGATCCGGGATGGGCGGGAACTGGCTCTCCTTGTAGTGTTCCCAGTGACCGGAGGTCATGTAGAGATCAAGCTTACCGATGTTCGGGGTGAACACCTGGGAGTAACCAATGCGGTCGAGCTCCTCAGTGATGAAGTCCTGCAGTTCGCGGCGGATGATAGCGCCCTTGGGCTTCCAGAGAACAAGGCCCTGGCCCACAATTTCATCGATAGTGAACAGCCCCATCTCACGGCCCAGGCGACGGTGGTCGCGCTTCTTGGCCTCCTCCAGACGAGCCAGGTGCTCATCCAGCTGAGTGCGGTTGGGGAAGCAGGTACCGTAAATGCGCTGCAGGCGGGGACCATTGGCATCGCCCATGTAGTAGGCAGAAGCCACACTCATAATCTTGAAGGCCTTGCAGTTGCCCGTGCGGCCTACGTGAGGACCGGCACAGAGGTCAGTGAACTCACCGTTGCGGAAGATGGAAATTTCCTCACCCTCGGGGATGCGGTTAAGCAGATCCACCTTGAACTTGGAAGGCACCTCACGGGGGCCACCGGCACCCAGTTCACCGCTCTGAGCCATGGCCATAGCCTCATCGCGGGTGACGGTAGTTCGCTCAAAAGTCTGGTTCTCCTTGACAATCTTCTTCATCTCCGCCTCAATCTGCTCAAACTCGGCGGTGGAGATATTGTGGTCAAGTTCAATGTCGTAATAGAAGCCATTTTCAATGGCGGGGCCGGCAGCCAGCTGAGCCTGCGGCCAGATTCGGCAAATGGCAGCGGCCAGCACGTGCGCACAGGAGTGGCGCAGGCGCTCAAGGTCGCTTGCCTGGTTGCGTTCTTCCAGGGTCTTGCGTTCTTTCGGTTCAGACATATCTTACTAAGTGAGCCCTTAATATCCTATTTTCAGGCGAAATTTTCAAGCTTAATCAATGCCAACAATGCAAAAAAATCAACTTTTGCTATTTTTTCCGGCGTTTACGAAAACCAGGCAAGCCGCTGCACTGCCCACGACGATAAGTACGCAGGGAATTCAGACGCACCTTTAAACGCCGCAACGGGTACGAAATCAAATGCAAAACACCTGATAACGAAGCATACGTAAACGGAGGTCGCTTGCAGGAATATTCAGCCGCTCCAGCAGCACCACCGCCAATATCCGAAACAGCAGCACCCTGGTCAACCAGAACAGGATACAATGCATATATCCTGACTCCTGGCTGAACAGACATATAATCCCGGTACATGGAATCAATGGCGCGGTACCGAGTCAGCCACTCCCACACATTTTCTTCTGTCGGCAACAAAGCCAACACCCGGTCATACATAGAAGCCGGTAATATGTAACCATGAGTTGCAAGCACGCCTTCAACCTGCCATAAATCAACACCATGCCCCTTCAGCACCCGGCGGCCATAAGGAACAGGTTTGTTGAAACCAAGGTAAAGCATATAGTCACCGCTCAGCTCATCCAGAGACCGAGACAGGATTTCCATGCAGGCAGAATCCTCTCGCACTACTGCATCATCCTCCAGAATCAACACATTTCTCCAACCCTGAGATTTTGCGTGCTCAATTGCCCTGCGGTGCGATAACGCGCACCCACCAGTGCCACCCCAGAACTTTGCCCGTTCACCGGTCTGGGGCGTAAACCAAGGAGCCTGACCATATGTAGGCAGCATGCGGCCCATAACAGCACTCTGCCTTTGCACCTTCGGCATCGGCAATGTCAAAGCGTTGAGCTCCCTGAAACGCTCCATGCGGTCAGTACTGGAATCCAGGTTAATCACCAGGATACCATCCACCTTGTTCCAGACAGAATGAAGCCCTTGTTCCATATATGCGTTTTACTCTTCGACCCGGCCGTAATCGTCCGTGAAGCGTTCGATATCCTCCTCCGAAAGATAACGGCCGATTTGCACCTCAATAATCGCGAGGGGGGCCGTGCCCTGATTACTAAGACGGTGAATGCTGCCACAGGGAATCATAATGGATTCACCCACATTCAGATGAACAACATTATTATCACAGTACACCGTTGCAACACCCTCTGTCACAATCCAGCGTTCTGTACGATGCTGGTGGCGCTGCAACGAAATACGCCCCCCTGGGTATACCAGGAGTTTCTTGACCACAACGTGAGACTGAAGATCGAGCACCTGCCACTCACCCCAGGGGCGTTCCCCCTTTTCACCCACCGTATATGTTATGCATGACTCCTTCATTTATTGAGAGTCTGTCGAATACTTGTTGTCGAACGCTCGGGCAAATTACCGTGAGGAATGCGGGAGCTAGTTACATAGCGAATTCCTTTTGCCTCAACAAAAGCTTTCTTTTCATCGCTTGTGCCATCTGAATTCACGAAGAAAATATCCGGCTTCACCTCATCCAGCAAGGGGGCAAAATCCAGAATCTTACCCGTATCCGGACCGATGTACACCTTCTTGACGAAACGTATAGCCTCGAGCATATACTTACGTTCATCTTCAGAATACATGGTCTTTCGGTTCTTCAGCGCCATAACAGTCGCATCCGAACCAATAGAAACATAAACATCCCCATAGCTGGCAGCCTCCTCAAGGAAAGCTATATGCCCGCTGTGCAAGACATCGAAACAGCCAGAAACAAATACCTTAGCCATAAAATTTATTTAATTACACCGCGTTTACGAAGACGTTCAAGGAATCGGGGTTCCCACTCCACCTGTTCATCCTTACCAAAGGTGCGGCAATAGGGTTCAACCGGGTACATATCCTCACATGCGTCAATAGCAGCATCACGCAGTTCCTTGTTCTCATACAGATACAAGGCATACCCACCGTGACCACCGCCACAGTACTTATGAGCCAGCTGGTTACCAACATCCGGCAGAGGCTGCATACCCTCCTCCAGTTGCAGCTGATAACTCATCTGCACACCTACAGCGAGCACGGAGACATCCTGTTGCTGAACGCCCAGTCGCGCAATGCGCGCAGCCTTGGCGATGCGCTCGAACGAGCGCTCATACCCGGCAAACCCAGGCGTATAATGTTTCACGCGGGTATCATACACAGCCATGCAGCCCTTCAGGAACGAACCTGTATTCTTGAAATCAAGCACAGGCTTGGGACCGGATTTCCACACACAGGCGCCGGTTTCAGCAATCACCGCAGGGTCCTGCCAACCAACACCAAGCCCAAGCTCAGATGCAACGGGGTCCCAGCCATTCAGCACGCTCCAGCCACCGCTGCCACCCAGACCAGCACCCTGACGATACAACCATTCCTTCAGGGAAACAGTCGGAGAAATGGAACAGTTTACAATATATTCACCCGGAATGGCATTTTCGGGCACATCCAGCCAGCCGCCGGCAAAATCAACACGCAGCGGAGCGTGAGCCGGAGCCTTCACCCGGGAAAGCAGCTGCGTGCTCGTTGTATGCTGGTTATCCGGCAACAACTTCTCCAGCACCACAAACTCCACCCCCTGCTCTGCGCAGAATCTGCGCTTTTCCTCAATGTACTGATCATCCGTCGTAACAGCCAGCACCTGAGGAGCAACCTGCATAAAGGCAGACCGGAAAGAAAGGGCAACATCCTCATCGGTCGATTCTATCACCTCATCCACCATAGAGAGTGCGCTGATAACAGCTCGCTTATCAGCATCCTCAAGAACCGACTTCTTATCGTAAAGCCTCCAAAGTAAATCTGCATTCGGG
This sequence comes from Akkermansia sp., assembly GCA_017546445.1. Classification (GTDB taxonomy): domain Bacteria; phylum Verrucomicrobiota; class Verrucomicrobiia; order Verrucomicrobiales; family Akkermansiaceae; genus Akkermansia. Next base: position 9,247 of record JAFYWX010000045.1, read on the forward strand.
TATGAGACTACCAGATAATCACCCAGGGCCTTTGCCTGCTCAAAGAACAGGATATGGCCTGCATGCAACACATTAAACGCACCAGAAACAAATATTTTTTTCATACGGTCAATCTACCTTTTAAAACCTCATAACCTGAGAATCTGATATGATACCCTTACTGCGAAGGATTTGCTGAACATACGGCAAAGCAAGGGGAAGCAACAACTGAAGAACCATGCCGATGAGCGACTGCGATTTCATTTCAAAGGCCTTCTTTTCAGCTTTCTTCTTCCGCCGGTTCAACCCAATCAGGGTTCCGGCAACTGAAGCAACCGCCCCAGCCACAGCCGCGCCGCGGACAAGAAATGCCGGAGACACAGGTAACGCGCGCGCACAAGCAACCGAGTGTTCTTTGACAGAACACACAGAATCAAGCATTGCAACCCGGCTGGTTGCAACACGAATCAGGGCTTGCTGTTTTCCTTGCAAAGCAATTTGAGACATTGCCAATCATTCTTAAGTTCTTCAACCGTAGCGGGGGCCAGTTGCTTACCAGCCATCGCCCTCACCTTCCAAAGCAACAGAAGCGCAACCAGCAGATTCAACACCACAACTACAGCCAGTGCCCCAGCCTTACCCATGCAACAGCTGAGCAGGACGGCAAGCAGTGCACACAGTCCACCGTATGCACCCAGCAACAGCACCACCGCCACGAGAGCCATGACCAGACGCTGAACCTGGTGCGTGGCATACTCCTTTACCTCTGCAGATAAAAGCGCCCCGAGCGCACCAGCATGCTCTGCAGCGCGCTCCGCAGCAGCGCAGGCCTGCTGCACAACCGCAGCAGACTCACTCCGCAACGCAGAACCCCACTCTTTGCGTCCGAACAAAGACAGCATGGCCGATCAAGGTCTGTATCACACACTCGAAAACCGCAAAAAAATCAGCGGCGAGACCCCAGCAGAAGGCCTACAAGAACACCAACACCCAGAGCCCCCAGAACGCTACCGGTCGGATTCTCCTTTACATAAGCTTCACCAGCCTTGTGGTATTCCTTTGCGGCTTCGCGGGTCTTATCCCACCCCTCATTCACCTGAACACGAGCTTTATCCCAGCCCTCGTTCACCTGGACACGAGCCTTGTCCCACCCCTCATTAATCTGGGCACGAGCCTGGTCTGCATAACCGCGCACCTGCTCCATCTGAGCAGAAGCAGCACGGCGAAGCTTCTCGTACTGCTCGCAGGCATACTGGCGGGCAGCATTAAGGCGATCGCAGGCATCAGCATTGGGAGCCGCGGCAGGAACGGGAGTCTCTTTAATATCTTCGTTTTCCATAATCCTTAAGATTTTGATTAAATTTTTACAGAACCAGCACCAGAACGGTTCTCTCCTGATGAGATATTATAAACACAACCATACTGTAAATGCAAGCACTCTTGAATAAAATGACGAATTTTTCAGCATTTTGTTCACACGCATGCACGCGCGCCAAGTATTTTGACATATGGTAGATTATTGCCTTGCCATTTCCTGATGTATCCAGTATAATGCCACGGCTTAAATTAACTCATGAAAGCAATTCTGGCATTAGAAGACGGAACCATTTTCGAAGGCACCTCCATTGGTGCCACGGGGACAACCACAGGCGAAGCTTGCTTCAACACAGCCGTTATGGGTTACCAGGAAATCATCACAGACCCTGCACACAACGGGCAGATTCTGGCTATGACCTATTCCCTGATTGGCAACTACGGCATCGTAGAGGAAGACAACGAAAGCCCTGCCCCCCAGGCTGCTGCCCTTATCATCGGCGAGCTTTCCAACCTGCACTCCAGCTGGAGAGCCGACCTCCCCATGGGCGACTGGCTCAAGAAGCACAACACCGTTGGCATAGAGGGGGTAGATACACGTAAGCTGGCTCGTCATCTCCGCACCAACGGCACCATGCGCGCCTGCGTAACCACAGAATTGACTGCAGAACAGGCCATTGAGAAAGCCAAGACCGCCACTGCCATTGCCGGTGCAGACCTGGCCACCGCAGTTTCCACTAAGCAGGCCTACACCTGGAGCGGCGAATCCCGCCCGTGGAAGCTGCCGAACAAGACTGCCGGAGACATGACCAATTATGGTGAACTTGCCCCTGCCACCTGCAAAGTGGTAGCCATTGACCTCGGCATCAAGAACAGCACCCTGCGCGCTCTCCGTCAGGATGGCTGCGAGGTAACCGTTGTTCCCGCCACCACAACGGCAGCAGAAATCCTTTCCATGAACCCCGCCGGTCTCTTCCTTTCCAGTGGTCCTGGCGACCCCGCTGCACTCTGCAGCGTCATCAGCACCGTGAAGGAACTGCTCGGCAAACTGCCCATCTTCGGCCTTGGTCTGGGCATGGAAGTGCTTGGCCTTGCACTCGGCGGCAGCACAAGCCAGCTCAAATTCGGCCACCGCGGCGCAAACCAGCCCTCCAAGGACCTGACCACCGGCAAGGTGGAAATCACAGCCCCCAACCAGAACTTTGCTCTGACTGCTGATTCCCTGCCCGCCGGAGTGGAAGTAACACACCTCAATCTCAACGACGACACCGTAAACGGCATTCTGAGCCGTGAGCAGAAGGCCGCCGGTCTGGAATACACACCTGCTGCAGTGAATGGCCGCACCTTCGGCACATTCGTCGACATGATTAACGCCGCTAAGTAAAACATTTCCGTCATGAACACACTAGTCATTGGCTCCCAGTGGGGAGATGAAGGCAAGGGTAAGGTAATCGACTTCCTTACAGAGACCGCCGACATCGTCGTGCGAAGCCAGGGCGGCAGCAACGCCGGCCACACCGTTATTGCCAACGGTAAGAAGTATGTACTTCACCTTGTTCCTTCCGGTATTCTCTGGGACAACAAAGTCAACATCATCGGCAATGGCGTGGTAATCAACCCCACCTCCCTGGTAGAGGAAATCAACTATCTTCTGGAGAAGGGCGTGACCATCACCCCTGAGAAGCTGCTCATCTCTGACCGCGCCCACGTGGTGCTGCCCATCCACAAGGAAATCGACGCCGCCCAGGAAGAAGCCCTTGGCGACCAGAAGATTGGCACTACCAAGCAGGGCATCGGCCCGACCTATGCAGACAAGGCCCGCCGCATCGGCATCCGCATGATTGACCTGGCAGATGCAGACCGCCTGCAGAGCGTGCTGGAGGCCCGCATCAAGACCGCCAATGATGAACTTGCCCGTCTGGGCTGGCCCAAGGCAGACCCCGAGGTAACCCTCAAGGCCGTCATGGCAGCCGCAGATGTGCTCCGTCCGCACATCACCAACACCATTCCGGTGGTAAACAAGGCCATCAAGGCCGGCAAGACCGTGCTCTTCGAAGGTGCCCAGGGCGCGATGCTCGACATCGACTTCGGCACCTATCCCTTCGTCACCAGCTCCAATACGAGCGCAGGCGGCTGCTGCACCGGCTCCGGCGTAGCCCCCACTAAGATTGATAAGATTATCGGCGTGTGCAAGGCCTACACCACCCGCGTGGGTGCTGGTCCCTTCGTGACCGAGGATGATGAGATTGCTGATTACCTGCACGGACTCGGCCGCGAATTCGGCGCCACAACCGGTCGTCCCCGCCGCTGCGGCTGGACAGACGGCGTAGTTCTCCGCTTCTCTGCCATGTTCAACGGGTTCGACGAAATGGCCATGACCAACCTGGACGGTCTGGACGAGCGCGACACCATCAAGATTTGCACCGCCTACAAGATGGGCGACCAGATTCTGGAATACCCCCCTGCCCGCATCGAGGACTGGGCTCTCTGCGAACCGATTTACGAGACCGTTCCCGGCTGGAAGCAGGATATTTCCAAGTGCACCACCTGGGATGAGCTGCCTGAGAACTGCAAGGCCTATGTCAAGCGCTTCGGCGAGGTAGTAGGCTGCCCGGTAGGCTCCGTGGGCGTAGGCCCCGACCGCGAGCAGACCATCCCTGTTCCCCACTGATAACGGGATACAGATTCACATCACCAACAAAAAGCCGCACATGAAAATGTGCGGCTTTTTCATATCAGGCGCGCGGCGCATTCTGCCCACCCACCAGCAACACCATCTCCCCCTTGGGAGGCTTGGCTTCAAATTCCTTCAGTATATCCGCAGCAGAGCCACGGTGGTACGTTTCAAAAACCTTGGTCAGCTCACGGGCAACGCAAATCGGAACAGCAGGGTCAATCTCCGCCAGTGCGTGCACAGTCTTCACAATGCGGAACGGAGATTCGTAGAAAATACTGGTGTGGCTTGCCTGCACGGCAGCCTGCAACACGGCAGCCTTGCGTCCGGATTTCACCGGCAGGAAACCGCCAAAGAAGAATGCATCACTCGGCAGGCCGGAGCCCACCAGCGCCGTCACCACAGCGGAGGGCCCAGGCAGCACCGTAAACGGCACCTCCCGGGCCTTCAATTCCTGAATAAGGCGATATCCCGGGTCACTCACGCCAGGCATGCCGGCATCTGTCACCACGGCAAAGGATTCCCCAGCAAGCGCGCGGGCCGCAATCTCCGGAGCCCGCTGGGATTCATTATGCTCGTGCAGACTAATCAAGGGTTTACGGATGCCATAGTGAGACATCAGCATACCGGTATTACGAGTATCCTCACAACAAATGCAATCAACAGACTCCAGCACGCTCAGAGCCCGGCGGGTAATATCCTCCCGGTTGCCTATGGGTAACCCAACAAAGCTGACGGGGTACTCAATCATTTCGAAGTGAGATTCAATGTAATACTATCTGCAAGGCAGCGGGTTGCATACGATAAAGCAGTGTCCATGGCAGACACCGTATTCACCCCCTGGTTATAATAGCTGCCGGTTCCACTGGTAGAGCCCGACCGAAGCACCTTGCCAGTCTTTCGCTCTATAACCGAGTAATCCACATTCACCGTAAGACCAATCTCTCTACTAATGTAGGTATCAACTGTATCGGTAATCAAGGATCTGCGTTCAATATCCGTAACAACCCCTTTCACAATAAAATCGGCCTCGCTCCGAGGAGCCATGCGGTATGTACCATCGCTCTGCAATGTGTTAGCCATTGCCGTAGTCATCAGCATGCCCACATTAGGCTGCACCGTATTGTTCTCGAACATCTCCACCGCAAAGGTGTTCATATTCTTCATATTTGCGGGCTTAACACCACCCAGATGATAACCACAGGAACTGACCACAAACGCGGCAAAGCAAGTCAGTAAAGTGCGTATCGTTTTCATAATCAGGATTCAGTCTTGGCGTTTTCTGCAGCAGCCCTGGCTTTCACAAGAAGAGCCTCGGCTTCCTTGGCAGCCTCGGGATTAATGGATTTCTGACGAATGACATCCTGCAGGCAGAAAATGGCAGAAGTATACTCACGGGAACGCTCCAGATAGTAACGCCCCACCTCAAGCTGCTGCTGCACCATAAGTCTGTCCATATTCGAGGCCTCACTCAGGGCCTTCTTCGCCTCCGGGTGATTCGGGAAACGCAGGGTAAATTCCTCATATGCCTCGCGAGCATTGCTGAGGTTTACCAGGTTGTTATCACCGCGGGTGTGGTTATTCGCCCAAAGCTGGGCAACCATCAGCTGGGATTCCGGCGCATATCGGCTATCCGGATACTTCTCAACCAGGCGGGCGTACTCCATACGGGCATCCTCCGGTCGGTCCTGCTCCACCAGGTACTTTGCAAGGATAGAGGATGCTGTGGCCGCCATATCATGATACGGAGCCTTTTCTACAATCTCACGCAGCCATTTGATAACCACTGCAGACTCCATGCTGGTTTCCCAGGCGCCCCAGAACACAGGTACCGTCAGCTTACCGCTGGCGGCATCCATGGCCATGGTCAGCTGGTGATTCAGAGCATCTGCATACAGCGGGCTCTGGGGATAGCGGTCAATCAGCTTGCCATATTCCTTGAACGCATCGCGATAATCCCTGGTTGCCTCATATGCCTGAGCCAGCAGAAAACGAGCCTCCGGGGCATTCGGAGCCAGAGCATGGTAGCGCACAATTTCCTTCAGCGGAGTACGGGATTCGGACATATCCCCCGCCTTCTGGTACTGTTTAGCCTCTTCCATCAGACTATCAGCCTCAGGGTCCACTGCCTTCACCTGGCCGATGGAGGGAGGACCATCAAAAGGTTCGCACATCGTCAGGAAGATGGCCGATGCCGCGCAAAGGGGTAAGAATAATGCTTTTCTCATGTCACTGTGAGCATATCATGTTCTCCCCCGATTGTGCAAGTTCAAATACAGGGCAATGTGTCTTATTCGGCAATTTAACAAAGCAGTTACTCAACGCTAATGCAGAAAAAGCTTTCACACCACCCATGAGACACCCGCTTTCTTACTTGCTTCTGATATTCTGCAGCCAGCTTCTGGCACAGGTCGACACCACCCCGCAGGCCAATATAGACATGGCCCGCTACTATGGTCGGTGGTACGAGCAGGCCAGATACGAAAACTGGTTTGAGGAGGGGCTGGAAAAAGTCTACGCAGACTATGCTCCACTGGGGCCTGACCACGTGCAGGTCACAAATTATGGAACAACCCGGCAGGGTGAGCTCCACAAGGCTGGAGGCAGGGGCATTGTAAAAGCCCCCGGCGAACTGGCGGTCTCATTTGTCTGGCCCTACTGGTGGTTTCATGCCCCATACAAAATACTGTATCTCACCCCGGAATACGATGCGGCCCTGGTATCCGGAGAGGGCGAGGACTACCTGTGGTTACTCACCAGAGGGGAAGAAGCGAGCCCCCGCCTTCTGCACAAGCTGGAGCAGGAAGCAAGGAAGCGGGGATTCGACACCTCCAGGCTGCTTTACACGAGGAATCAGAAGCGGAAATCCACCGCGCCGGACACAAACAGACCAGGATGATAATGATGCCCCACCTCGCGATCCAGGTCAGAGTTATAGCGGCAGAGCTGCGCAGAGGTCGCTACCGTGCTACCCACAGAAAGCGTGATAATACGCTTTGTTTCACCAGGCTTGGAGAAATCATACTCAGCTGTGGTACCCAGCACCAGCGAACGCACGCGCAGCATTCGGGTGCCGTACTCCGTGTTAACTGCCCAGGAACCACCGACACCATCTGCAAAAAGCCCTAGCGAAAGCTGCTCATTCATCTTACGCATCACAGCAAAGCGGAAACCGCTCATCTGCACGGACCAGTCCGGGGTCATCTGCCAATTAAAGGAGAACACCGGCATGAGGCCGTAAATAGTAGCATCCGGCGAATGCCCGATACCCACCGAATAGGATAGCGTCTCGCTATGTTTCACGCTGTAGGAAAGCAGGCAATTCAAGTGAAAACTGTGGGCACCGTGCACAAAATCAGAAGCCAGCGCAGGTGCCACAACGGCTACAAACATATCGCCATTCTGGCGGGGCACAATGGCAGCCAACGGCAGTGTAATGTTGTACAACTCATTCCTGCGCAGGTCAAAAGCACCATTGGCATCCATGAATGTTACGTCGGCATTCACGGAGGCATTAAACATCCAATCCGCACCACCGGATTGCCGCGGATCTGCAAGCGGAATGCAAAGGCCGTATTTTTGCCAGCTGAGCGTGGAACCGCCATGGCGTTCTCCCATGGTTGAGGTCATTTCAAACGATGCAAAGCTCGGCATGAATCCGGTCTCCGGAAGCTTATGATGCCAATCTGAATAAAACGCCTGCGCCATGACAGATGCGTCATCCATCCAGTCGTTAAACCAGTTCTCAGCATAGGCGGAAGAAGCCACAGCCAGAAGCATTGCCATCGTCTTTTTCATAGCAATCGCATTGTAGCAGAAACGGGGCATAAGTCAAGGCGGATTCCCGTTCACTACGCACCTGTCACATGTGTACCAAAGATTTCACAATTGCCTGCATTATCAACCCCGTTTTGGAGCCTGCCCACCTCTTTATCCGCTATATGGCGATTTGTCGGGGTCTCAAATCTTTCGGAGCTCGGGACTTCAGTCCCGAAAACTCAAGCGATGAGGGACTAAAGTCCCTTGCTCCGACAAAAACAGCTGCCCGACAAACTCCAATTTGGCGCAGCAAACTTTGGGACACATGTACGCACCTGTAATCCCTGTCATTCCTGTTATTAGAGCTTGCATACCCTATCCTCCATCCAGTAGACTGCAGCAAGTCTACATGAGATACCTCATCCCCAGCATCATCCTCCTGCTTCTTCTGGGCGGAATTACTGCAGCTGCGCCATTACAAACACGCAGCAGCAGCATTTCCGAGCCCCAGCAGTCCCTCTTCCCCTGGTGGAAGAGCGTACAGAACGCCATCATGAGCATCCAGAGACCGGGCGCAGGCGGATACAGCACCGCAGACTACGCAAAGCAGGCACTGGTCGATTCCTTCGTGTGGAGTGAGGCCCTGCACCGCCCCATCTTCAATCCCCGGGTGGCGCGGCCTTCCTTCTGCTCGTCCGCCGTGTGGGCCGCCACACTTTCCGCACTGATGGACTGGGAAGCCAGAAACAAGCGCAGCATTATCAGCCCCGCAGCGTGGCAGGCACTGATGCCCCAGCTCGTCAAGGATGGTGAAGGCCCCTGGGGATATGCCAACGCCAACGGCCCGGGCTTTGCCCTGCTGGTTCATCGGCTGGGCGCCGGCATCAATTTTACGGACTGGAAGCAGGCCCGCCCCTCGGATGTACTGAAAATCTGGTGGAACGACCACATAGGCGGCCGGGAGCGCGGTCACCTGGTCATTCTGGTCAAGGATGAGGGAGACACCGCCTGTGTGTGGTCATCCCATATTGCCCGCGACGGGCAGCCCGCTGGCTACGGCATGCGCCGCATCCCCAAGGAGGCCATGAAGCGCGTGCTCTTCACCCGCATCACAAACCCGGCAGCATTCAACCAGGCCCACCGCCTGCCGGATGAACCGTGGCTCACCAACCTGATGAGCCTGGATACCAACTGGGCGGAATGCGTACGCCGCTGTAACATTCAGCGCTAGTCCAGAACCGGAGCACAGGGACCAACCCGCACATAATCCATGCCGCCGGCTATGGCGGCCTGAATACCGGGTTCCGCATCTTCGAACACCACGCAATCTGCGGGATTCACCCCCATCTGCCGGGCGCAGAGCAGGAAAATATCCGGTCTGGGCTTTCCGAATCCCGGCGGCACATCTGCCGGCGTCACCATCACCTGGAACAAATCTGCCACCCCGGCTGAGTTCAGGGTTTCCCAGGCACCGGAGGGCATGCTGCCAGTGCCGATGGCGTAGGGAATTCCGCGTTCCCGGAGCTGGCGGACCAGTCCGATAGTCTCGGGGATAATGGGAAGAGTCTCGTTTTCAAGCAGCCAGGCATAGCGGTTACGCTTCTCGTCGGCCACCAATTCCGGCTCCATCTGCAAAGCGTACCGCTGGTTCAAGGCAGCCACAATATCCGGAGCAGCCATGCCGCCGTGCGACACGAACTCATCCCAGCGGAACACATCTGCGGGGGCTCCGTTCTTCTTCAAGGCCCACCGCCAGGCAGCATAGTGCGTGGGCATGCTGTCCACCAGGGTGCCATCCAGATCAAATATGTAGCCGGCATATGTTTTTTCCGGCAGAATCACGCGCGTATTCATTCTCCCTGAAGGTCAAATTTCTCTACAAATCTCTGCAAATCGCTGTCCTTACCGAAAAGAACCAGCACGTCACCCGCCTGGAACACCAGCGATGCATTGGGGGAATCAATTACCGGCTGCTCCGGTTCAGAAAGCACATCATCCGAGCTGTGCGTCTCGTTCACCTTACCACGGCGCACGGTCAGCAGGTTCAGGCGATACTCGGAGCGCAGCCCCACTTCCATGAGCGTGCGGCCTACCCATTCCTCCGGCAGGCGCACATCGGCCAGCGAGTGAGTGGCATCCATACGACGCAGGCGCATCAGGCCCTCATTCGTGAAGCGGGCAGCAAGCTGGCGGGCAGCCACATCCTCCACGCGAATCAGGTCAGTCACGCCAATAAGCTTCAGCAACTTGCCATGCAGTTCATTCACACTGCGAGTCAGCAGATTAGTCACCCCGAGCTCCTTCAGCTGAGCCGTAATGAGCAGATTACGCTCAAACTGCTCACCCACGGCCACAATCACATATGTATCTTCCCCCACCAGCTCCAGCTGGCGGAGCACGCGGATATCCGTAGCATCGCCCACCAGGGCGTAGGTCACGCGGTCCTTAAGCTCGGTTACGATGGATTCGCGCTCATCCAGAATGGTGACCTCGAACCCGAGGTCTGCCAGATGCAGCGCCAGAGCGCGGCCGAATTGTCCAATGCCGATAATGACGAATTTCATAAAAAATCAGGTAAGAGGTAAGCGAGTTTCGGGGAGACGAATCGGGGAGGGCTCCCGCTGGCGGATAAAGATGAGCATGAACGTAAACATGCCCACACGCCCGAAAAGCATGTTCAACGAGATGATGAGCTTCGAAAAATCAGACACCTGCGGAAGCGCCCCGAGCTCAAACCCAGTGGTGGTATAAGCGCTCACCTCCAGGAACAACAAGCGAACCACGCCATGAGGCTGCTGCGCAATGGCGGGCTCCAGCAGCATGAGCAGGAGCGTGGTGAACACTATCCAGAAAATTGAAAGCACCACCGTGGCCATGGCTCGCTCCACCGTGTTTCGCGCGATGCGGCGGTTATGCAGCTCCACATCCTGCTTGCCGCACAGCACGCGGTATACCTCCAGCAGGCACAGGGCAAACACCGGGGCATACACACCACCGCCCGTACCCGCAGGGTTACCGCCCACAAACATCAGAAAAGCCAGAAACAGCTGGTACACCGGGCCATAATCGCCAATATCCGTCAGCGCAAAGCCTGCGGAGCGGCCTATGGCATTCCACAGCGACTCCCACAAATTAAACCCGCCATGCGCCTGGTGGGAAGAAGGTTCAAACGCAGACAGCAGAGTAAGCCCCAGTGTGCCCACCAGCATCACAATCAGCATGACCCGCAGCACCAGCCAGGAATTGGTGCTCCACCGCTTGGCGCTCCGGATGCCAGCCAGGCGGTTCTTCAGGCGAGTCAGGCCTTCCAAATACACGCCAAAGCCCACCGTGCCAAGCAGCACCAGACCTATCATGACAAACTGCACAGACCGGCAGTCTGCCACCCCGACCTGCTCCATACCCGCAGGGAAGATGGTGATACCGGCATTGCAGAACGCGGAGACCGCATGGAAGACGGCATATCCCCACAAATCAGACTGAGGGAATCCGGGCAGCCCCTTCCAGAGGTAGTACAGGCAGACACTGCCGATAACCTCTGCAGAAAGAGTCACATAGAACACGGCACGCAACAGCGAGGGAACAATATTCACCCCCTGCTGGTCCAGCATACCGGAAACAGACATACTATCGCGCACCGCCAGGCGCTTCCCCACCATCATGAGCACGAAGTAGGAGAAGGTCATCACGCCGATGGCTCCCACCTGAATATCCAGCAGCAGCACCAGCTTACCGAGCGGCGTGAAGGTTGAAGCCACGTCCACCGAGGTCAGGCCGGTAATGGAAGTGGCAGATGCGCAGGTGAACAGAGCATCCACCGCAGAAATCGGTTTGTAGGTGGCACCCGGCGTCAGCAGCAACAGCGTACTCAACAGCACCAGCACCACCATATAGGTAAAAAATCGCATGGCAGGCGACCAGCGGCTGCCTCCCTTCACCGGGCTGGTGCGGCGGGCGCGGAGTATGGCCCCAAGCGAACCAATGGAAAAGCCACCCAGCAGGAAACTACACACCAGACTGGGAAAGAACGCCCCGCGGCCAAACACCTCCCACACGCCACCATAGAATATAGTGGAGGCCACGATGCCCACAACGAGCTGAACCCATAAAAAACGCCCAGGCACCCCGTAGCGCACCCATTCCATGCAGAAATGCAGCAGCACCACCAGGGAATTGAACCAGACCAAAGCGCAAAGAATCAAATGGGAGGAGCCGATAAACGCGTCGCGCTCGGCCGGAGAATTGGCCACACCTTCAAAACAAGCCTCCCAAAGGACCACAAAAAGCACCAGCATGCCGGAAATCAGCTCCGGCAATTCGAGCGCCTTATGGCGGTGTTCCTTCTGTGGCAGGTGTCTCACGCGCGCTCATTATAGCAAATACCCCACCATTTGGCAAGAGCAACAGCGCGTGCATCTGTACAGCGGGGGCTCACCCCACACGCGCAACCCAAAGTTCAGCCTGCCAGATTGGAGGTTAGCGAGGTTACAACTCCATCGGAGCACAGGACTCTCCCGATAGCATAACCGATGAGGGACTAAAGCCCCCCCCCCCGCTCCGACAAAACAGCAGCCCGCCAAATTCTCCATTCCGCAGCTTACAAGAAAAACGGCACTGTCCAACGAGGGAACAGTGCCGTGAAAAGAACAGCGTCGCTTGCGGACGTGGCCTAAGCGCGCAGCTTAGGACTTGTAACGCAAACGCTTCTTGTGGCGGTTCTGGCGCATGCGCTTGCTGCGCTTGTGCTTGTTGATTTTAGCCTTACGTCTCTTCTTAAGCGATCCCATAATGATTTATGTGTCGTTTGTGGTTTTCTCGATTGGGAGAATGGTCGGTTACCCCTATGGGCTAACGGGGAAATATGTAACTATCTTTTGCGTGAAAAGTCAAGCCGAAAGCGAATTTTAGGACGCATTTTATCACCTTTCTGTCATCATATGCCTTTTCCAGGCATGAAGACAATCCATAACTCCGGTGCACGGCGAGATATAGCCGCCATGTTTCCGCATCCAGGCCAGCACGTCAGGATGCGCATTTGCCGGGGCTCCTCGAAAAGCTTCCGGGAACATGCGGAACGCGTGCATATCATTATGCCCATCGCCCAGCATCACCCAGCGTTCAGCCGGCACCTGCCACTGCTGCGCCACAGCCTGCAGGGCTGAGCCTTTGCAATAGCGGGAATCTGCCAGGCGCATGTAGCGCCCTGCCCGTTGCGCGGCCACACCCTCCAGCGTCGCAAGAAACGGCACGAGAAACGCCATGATATCATCCATAGTCGCGGCATCCTCCGCCTCCACCGAAAGCGGATCCGTGGGGGCAATAATCCACTGCAAGGCAGGTAACTGTTTCCGCAGAAGGTCCAGCTGAGCATGCAGCAGCGGGGTCACGCGCTCCCGCACCTCCATATTGTGCACATAACAGCGGGCATTATGCTCCTGCAGGGGGTACAGCTGGCCATCTTCCTGCGCCGCGTATGCATAGCGCTCACAAGTGCAGATGAAATCCGGAAGAAACGGCGCCGTCGGCAGCAATTCCTGGCAAAGATAAGGAAGCGTCCGGCCTGTGTTTATGCCCCAGCGGATTCCGAGGGGCCGCCACTCGCGCATCAGCTCGTAAAACTCAGCAGGAACCGGGTGAAGCGGGTCCTGCGAGCGAAGCGTTTCATCATAGTCCAGCGAAATCAGCCAGCGACAAGCGCCGGCAAAAGGCATAGCCTGCCCGGGCAGCACCTGCCCTTCCTCAACGACCATTTTTATCCTTCTTGTTACGATTCTGCTCAGCCGCCTTGCGCTCCTCCAGAGTAGCCCCCACCGGCAGGCGGAATGAGGGAGTCGCCGGCACCTTCACGCCGGATGCAAGCTGCTGGCTGATTTTCTTCTTGAGGTCCACAGAGTACTTGTAATCACAACAGCCTGCGGGCAATTCCTCACCACCGGCACGCATGTGAATCTCCACACGGCGGTTCAAAGCCTGAGCATCGCGGTCGCCGTTTGTCGCCGTCAGCGGCATGGAACTGCCGCAGGAGCGGATGTACACATTCTCCACCGGCACCTCATTACCCAGCAGCCAGGCGCGAACAGCAGCAGCGCGCTGCAGACCAAGCAAAGCATTGTACGCAGCGCCACCGATGCTATCCGTGTGGCCTTCAATCACGAAATAGGTATTCGGGTTCTTCTGAATAAGAGCAGCCAGCTGCTGCATGGTGATGCGGGCAGAGTTCTTCAGCTGGCATTCATTGAATCCGAAAAGCACGTCAGCCCCCAATCGGGCAACACCGGATTTTGCACCCAGATTTTCCATACCCATCAGCTGGGAAAGGCTGCGGTTATCATTGGGCATGTTGGCATTGCCGGCCTCAGAAGCGGCCTTACGCAGCTCACGGTCCATCAAATCTGAAGCATCTTCCAGCACCTCGGACTGAGCCTGAGCCGCCACCACCACATCATTCTTGTTCACTGGGGTGGGCTCCGGAATTGCCAGGGCATCCTCAGATAAATCCTTTGTCTGCAGGCTGTTCAGGTCTAGCTGGGCCGGAGGCATCTCGCTCACCGGGGTCACCTCCTCTGCCACCACCACAGGCTCTGCAACAGCAATCTCCGTCGGGCCGGGGGCAATGACAATCTCCGGCACCTCGATATCCAGAATATCAATTTCCTGAGGTTCGTGCTTAATCTCCTCAATTTCCTGCTGTTGCTGCTCCACGGGAGTCTGCTCCTGCGCTTCCTCCAATTTTTCTTCCTTGGGCGGGTTCTTGACCACCACGCGCACTACTTCCTCATCCTTGATTTTCTCCGGAACATCCGTCAATTTACCAAGGCCCAGCACGGAAAGAGAGGGAAAATACATCCACAGCAGGGCATGCACCACCACGGCGGCACTGGCAGCCCCCATGGCAATGGGCACCATATCGCGCTGGCGAGTCAGTTCATAGCCATTGCGACGGCGGTTCCCCACGCGCTTGCGCGGTTTCATGCTCCGTTCACTGTCAGCGTAAAGTTCCATTGGTCTGGTGTAAAATTAAAGTCTGATTTGGGATGAGGTAAGGTTGGGTCTGGCAGGGTCACTTACACGAGGTGCTTCCACAGCATCCACCACTCTGTCATTAATCCAATGCACAATCGAACTCATGGCGCTGTCCTCATCATCAAGCAGCGACACGGAAACAGATTCACGGCGATTCCCACGGCCAAGCGTTATCTCACGGATAACAGCACCTGCGGGGTCTGCCTCAGTACGCATGGTCCACACATCACGGCGGTCGCACGGCAGGCGGCGGTATATCGTCATGGCATCCATGAAATTGCTCACCGGGCTATCCTGCACCAGGTTAACCACCAGCACCGGCACGTTGCGATCCACGTCCGCCGCACGCTCCACCGGAGCCACGTCAAAACTTTCCATACCGGCCGTGCGACGAATGCGCTGGTCCATCAGCCACATCACCACCGGGCGCAGCAGGTTCTTCGGCATAGTGCGCTCCACCGACTGGCGGAGTGAGGCATAGGCATCGATGGAAACAAGCCCGCGGATGCGCGGCTCTATGGCCGTAGCCTGCAGCAGGAGCGCGGCACCATAGCCCTGCCCCACAGCGGCAAATACAAGGTCCGACCTGCCGGTTCGGGCTGCCACTGCATCCAGCAGCATGGGCACATCCCGGCATTCCTTGAGTCCGTGCGTGCAGTACGGGCGGCGGTCCTCCATGCCACGCGGTTCCCAGAGAATGCAGGTAAGCCCGGCGGCTGTCAACGATTCCGCCACCGGCAGCGCCGAGCGGATACCGTGGTCCCAGTCCACGCAGACCAGCACATAATCAATCTGGTGCAGGCGTTCCGCCGGAGCGTTCATCAAATCACCGATAACACTCAGCTGGCGGGAGGATTCCTCGCCATCCTTCACCGCAATCACCGCCTGCACGTCTCCGCCATCCCAGCCTTTAAAAGTGAATGGCTCCATGCGCAGCCCCGGCGCACGGCGGGGCACATTGGTATACCCCACGTAGGATTGGTTCAGAGGAGCCAGCACAGGCTCCACTAAATCATTGATATAAAACCAGGTAGACACACCTCCCCACACCGCTGCAATAAACGCGATGCTCACCAGATATCGTCTGACTCGGCGGGGTTTGGGCATGTCGCGGACACTATATCAAAGCTTGCCCCATTCCGCAATTGCAAAATGGGGCATCACTCAAAAATTCGCGTCTCTGCAGGATTCTCCTCAACGGATAAAATGCGTCCAGGCGCGGGGGTCTTCCAGCTGCGGATGCGCCGGGCCGGCGGCAATGCACTTCATCACCCATGCCAGATTCTGCCCCAGGTGGCGCAGCGTCTGCGCGCCTTCAGCATCCATCTGCACCTCACCCGGACGCATGCCGTAAATCATGTTCCAGTAGAACGAGCTGACGAGGGGCTGGTTATTGTAAGTGATGTACTTGTTAAGGCGGTCGAGCGTGGTGCTGGCACCGCCGCGGCGGGCCACAGCCACCGTGGCACCGGGCTTATAGGCCAGCTTGGCACCGGCAGAGTAATACAGGCGGTCAAGCAGTGCGCAGAGGGAGCCATTCGGCCCGGCAAAATAGGTGGGGCTGCCCAGCACAATGGCGTCAATGCTGTCCAGCTGGTCATAAATGTAGTTATACAGCTTATCATTCATGCCGCAGCGGCCGGTCTTGAGGCACTGGCGGCAGCCGATGCACCCCTGCACCGCCTGTGCACCAATCTGCACAATTTCCGTCTCCACACCGGCGGCGTTCATAGCCTCCGCCACCATGGAAAGAGCATGGAACGTGTTACCTTTTGCATTCGGACTACCATTGATAAGAAGAGCTTTCATGTTTTGCAGTCTACCACGCCACGCATGCTGACTCAAGGAAATAATATGCAACAGCAATTCTTCCTGGAAAGGCCAGAAAAGCAACCTCATCTGCCGCTAACCATTGATTTTTTTCACTTACGCTTGACACCCTCACTATCTCCTATACAATATGAGTGCATAAGCCATGAAACGCCCCAGCCAGAAGAAACTGAAGAAGAAGCTGTTTGATGCGGTCTATGATGACAATCTGCCCGCCGTGTTTGAAGCACTGAGCGACGGAGTCGACATCGACGCTCGCGACGAGGATGGCTGGACGGCGTTGATGATTGCGGCGGATAGAGTGAGCGCAGGCTCCGGGTGGGTTCTGAGAGAACTTCTGCGAATGGGGGCCAATCCAGCCCTTGCGGCACACGATGGCACCACGGCGCTGATGCTGGCCGCAGTCAACAACCACGCCGAGCTCCTTCCCCTGCAGCCCGAGCTGGTAGCCGCACGCGATGATTCCGGCCAGGATGCCCTCATTTATGCCGCGACGGAAGGAAAGCACCAGAATCTGCGGCTGTTTCTGGCGCATGGAGCCACACCCCTCACCCAGGACGAAAACGGATGGACAGCTCTGCACTACGCTGCCAATGCGGGGCATGCCGAATGCGTCTACCACCTGCTGAAATCCGGTGCTCCTGTCAATGCCGTTAGCAAAGATGGACTTTTCACGCCCCTGCACCTCGCCGTGCAGAGCAAGCACGCCCGCTGTGTTCAGCAGCTCCTGCGCTACGGGGCAGATGTACACTGCACCAATGGCATCGGGCAGACACCGCTTTCAGCCGCGGCCGAAGGAGGGCTGGTGGAATGCCTGCGGCTTATTCTGCACGAGCACCCCAACCTGCCGGAAGCCGCACTGAACAAGGCCATGCAGATTGCCGTGGAGGAAGGCCATGCCGAATGCCTGCGCATGCTGCTGCGCCACGGTGGGAACCCCTCTGCCCACAATGAGGATGGCCTGCCCCTGCTCTGTCAGTCTGCGTTCTACGGACAGACCGACTGTGTGGAGCTTCTATTGGAGCACGGAGCATCGGTAAATGAAACTGATGCTCAGGGACACACGCCGCTTTACCACGCCTCCGGCGAAGGGAGAACCGTCTGCGCGGAATACCTGATGGAACACGGTGCCACACCGCTGCCGGCAAAGGGTATACTCGACAAACTTTCCCGCTTCGGACGCAAACTCGGCAATCAGATGATGGCAGCCATTCAGGAAATCCCTGTTGATGAAGACGCGGGAGAAACACTCCTCATGGTGGCCGCAGCCCAGGGGCGTATCGACTTCATGCGGCAGGCGCTGAAAGATGGCGATTCAGTAAACGATGCCAACGGGCACGGATGGACTTCCCTGCACTATGCTGCCTTTCACGGACAGGAGGAGGCCGTCGCATTCCTGCTGAAGAAGGGTGCCGACCCGCTCTGGCAGGAAACTCAGGATGACGACGAAGATGATGAGGAAGACGACGAGGAGGAGAACGATAATGAGAAAAGCGATACCCCCATCCAGATTGCCCTGGAGCGCGGGCATGCCGAGTGTCTCCAGCTCATGCTGGAAGCGGTGGATACCCCCCAGCTGAATGAATGGCTGTGCACCGCAGCCTCGCATGGCAGGATTGAATGCATCGAGGTGCTTCTGAATGCGGGAGGAGATATCTCCACTCCGTTCATTTACCAGACACCTCTTATATGCGCGGCTGCGGGCGGGCATTGCACATGCCTGAAATATTTGCTGAGCAAAGGCGCCGAACTGCAGCAACGCGCCCTGAACGAAGCCGCCGCAAACGCCCAGGCCCGCATGATGAAGCTTCTGCTGGAGCTGGGGCTCTCCACCCAAGACAAACCTGGCACCATGACTCCACTCATGGAAGCGGCTCAAGGCGGTAGTGCCGAATGCGTGCAGCTTCTCCTGGAGCACGGCGCAAAGCCGAACACACGGGGAACGGATAACTGGCCGATGCTCATCTTTGCATCCCTGGGCACCAACGCGGAATGCACCCGGCTTCTACTGCAGGCCGGTGCCAAGCCTGACAGCCGCAGCAAGGTAAAACTGAACGCACTCCACTATGCGGTGTTCTATAACCAGCCGGGGACGGTCGCCGTGCTGCTGGAACACAAGGCAGACCCCACCCTGCGGGATAATTCCCTCCATACCGCGCTCGACACCGCCATCAGATACGATTATACCGAGTGCATTCAGCTGCTGGCGGAATACCAACCTTCCGGAGAGGAAGGTCAGGCCTACCTTTCCTCCGCACTGGAGCAGGCCCTGACCTCCGGCAAGGCTGAACTGGCGCAATTCCTCATCCAACAGGGGGCTGACCCACACGCAGTGAATGATGTCGGCTCCTGCCACCTGATGCACGCCGCGCGCAGCGGAAACCCGGATTGTGTCCGGCTGATGCTCGCCCAGGGAGTATCAGTGAAACCCAGGAGAACAAACGCCACATCGGCTCTGCACATGGCAGCCGAAAGCGGCAGCGCAGAATGCGTGCAGCTTCTGCTGGATGCCGGAGCCTCCCCTAACAGCAGCAGCCTCACCTGCCCCACCCCGCTTCATTATGCACTGGACAGCAATCACCTCGAGTGCGCCCAACTCCTTCTGGAACGAGGCGCTGAGCCCGATACCGAATCGCCTCCGGGGTACACACCGTTGCACGGAGCCGCTGCCGCATCCCCCGAATGCCTGAACCTCATCCTGAAATACGGGGTACGCGTCAATGTCCGCGAAGAGGACACAGGCATGACTCCGCTCATGAAATGCGCCCGATACGGCCTTCCTGCCTGCGCTGAAATTCTCCTCCGGCACGGTGCCGACCCGCATCTCAGGAACAACGAGGGGCAGACAGCCCTCGATATAGCCCGCAAACGGGGAGCCGCCGGCATAGTCTGCATTCTCAAGAAAGCCATGGAGCGCAGCGAGCCCTGAATAACGGAGCAATTTGCCCGCAGACGAAGCGCGGCATTGACCTTGCGGGCACGGGTGTGATATGATGCAGCGCAATTGCCATGGACCTCTTCGAATTCGCCGCCGCCCAGCAACAGGCACAGCAGACTCCGCAGGAACGCTACGCGGAGCTCTGCGATATCGTGCGCCACAATAATGAGCTGTACTACGCTCAGGCTCAGCCCGAAATCAGCGATGCTGAGTATGATAAGCTTTACCGCGAAATCGAGGAGCTGGAGCGCGAGTACCCGGAGTTCATCACCCCCGAATCACCCACCCAGCGCGTGGGTAACGACCTGAGCGAAGGCTTCCGCAAGGTGACGCACCCTTCGCCCATGCAGAGCATTGACGACATTTTCGAGCACAAGCCCGGCGAGGGCGAGTCTGATGCAGAGCTGGTGGAGTTCTACCAGCGCCTGTGCAACAGCCTGGGGCAAAACGTACCGCGGGTGACCGTGGAACCCAAGATTGACGGCTGCGCCGTCACCCTGCTTTACCGCCAGGGCAAACTGGCCTATGCCGCCACGCGCGGCGATGGCCGCACGGGCGATGACATCACAGCCAATGTGCGCACGATTAAGAGCGTGCCCTTCACCCTGCCGGCGGGGGCACCGGAGCTGCTGGAGGTGCGTGGCGAAATCTACATGCCCTCTGCCGATTTTGACCAGCTGAACGCCGAACGCGATGCCGATGGTCTGCCCGCCTTTGCCAATCCGCGTAATGCTACCGCCGGCACCATCAAGCTGCTGGATGCAGCAGAGGTGGCCCGCCGCCCGCTGCGTTTCCTGGCACACGGCCTGGGCGTGTACGAGGGCCCGGCTCTGGCCACAACCAGGGATTTCACTGACCTGCTCGACCGCATGGGCATTCCCCGCAACCAGCCGGTCATCTGTGCCGACTCGCTGGAGGAAACCCGCGCCGCCGTGCAGCAGGTAAACGAACTGCGCCGCAACCTGGGCTACGGCACGGACGGCGCCGTCATCAAGCTGGATGATATTGCCCTGCGCGAATCCCTGGGCAGCACCGCCCGCGCCCCCCGCTGGGCTGCCGCGTTCAAATACCTGCCGGAGCAGAAGGTAACCGTGCTGCGAGGCATCAGCATTCAGGTAGGCCGCACCGGCGTACTCACCCCTGTGGCTGAGCTCGAGCCCGTGCAGCTTTCCGGCACCACCGTTTCCCGCGCCACTCTGCACAACCAGGATGAGATTGAGCGCAAAGATATCCGCATCGGCGATACCGTGCTCATGGAAAAGAGCGGCGAAATCATCCCCGCCGTGGTGCATGTGGTCATGAGCAAGCGTCCGGCGGAGGCCGTGCCGTACAGCCTGTACGATGCCGTGGGCGGCGTATGCCCCAGCTGCGGTGCCCCCATTGCGCAGGAGGAAGGCCAGGTAGCCTGGCGCTGCACCAATTTCACCTGCCCCGCGCAGGCCGCCATGCGCACCACCTATTTCTGCCGCCGCGAGGCGCTGGATATCGAAAACCTCGGCGGCACCGTGGCAGAGGCCCTGGTGAACCGCGGCATGATTTCCACCCCGCTGGATTTATTCTCCCTCACCGTCGAGCAGCTCGGCGCCCTCAACCTCGGCACCGATGAGGAGCCCCGCCGCTTCGGTGAAAAGAACGCCGCCAAGGCTCTCTCCGCCCTCGATGCCGCCCGCCATCTTCCCCTCGAGCGCTGGCTCACCGCCTTCGGCATCCCCACCATCGGTACTGTGACCGCCCGCACCACTGCTAAATACCACCGGAATCTGACCGAGCTGGCAACGGGGCAATTCCTGAACCTGCTCGTGCAGCTGGAGGAAGGCGTGGAGCAGTTCAACGCGCTCAACCCCAAGGCTCGCGCCAACAAGGGCGCCGACAAGGAGCAGCTGCAGGCGCAGCAGGAGGAACTGAAAGCCCAGCTGACCGCCACCGCTGCAGACTTCATCACACGTGGCTATGTGCAGCTGGAGGCAGATGGTGCCAACAAACTCAAATTTGCCAACCCGCTGGGTTCGGTCTCCACCCGCAAGCTGCTGGCCTACTTCAATTCCGCCGCCGGTCAGGCCGTGCTGCAAACCTTGGGAGAACTGAACATCAATCCTGCCTCTGCCGGGTTCACCGAAAATCTGAACAACCAGGCAGAGGGCCCGCTGAGCGGCAAAACTTTTGTACTCACCGGCGCGCTGAGCCGGCCCCGCCCGGAGTTTGAGAAAATGATTGCCGCCGCCGGGGGCAAAGCCACAGGCTCCGTCACAAAGAACACCACCTATCTGGTGGCTGGCGAGGGCGGTGGCTCCAAGCGGGACAAAGCCGCCAAGCTCGGCATCCCCGTCATTGGCGAAGAAGAACTTATCACCCTGCTGGAAGGAGGTCAACTGTGAACGGACGCGCTCACAAGCTGCAGAAATGCAGATTTGACGAGCTGCAGGCAGGCTCCGCAAGCGGTTCTTAAAGCCCGTGGAACGGGCGTCATATCAATAGCGAGTGGTGGAGCGGCATCAGCCGCGTAACCACTCGTCAGATAGAAAAAGACAACGGAACCCGTGGAACGGGTGACAGAGAGCCAGGCTATATATATTGTCTTGTATTTTACTTAAGACTATTGATGGGGAACGAAATCCGTGCAAATCCCGTTCTTTTCAAGAAAATGGATAAACTCACAATATGCAGAACGGTGTTGATGATGATGCTTTTGGTTACTAATGTAATCAACTACATTGTGTTTGACTGATTCACTTACAGAAAAAGCTCCGTAACCTTCCTGCCAGGAAAAATCCTTGTATTCAGGAGCAAGCTGCTTTATCCATTTGCTGGAGCTGGCCTTGATTGTGCGGACAAAATCGGGCACCGTCATGGAGATTGGGAGAGTCGTCAGGATGTGTATGTGGTCAGGTCGTCCTCCTATCGTATAGGAAAAACCAGATGCAGAACGAATAATGCCGCCTATGTAACGGAATATCTGAGGCAAATCATCTTCTTTCATAGGACATGTGGAGCTCTTAATGTGAAAGAGCAGATGAATGATGATGTTTGTGTATGAACGCCCCATAATTTAAGCAGACCGCTCATTATAGTACCAATCTGCCCACCTGATGGCAAGATAAAACAACAGTAAAAATGGAGTTTGTATATGTGTCCCAAAGATTTGGTAAACAATAGAAACATCAGCAACATTTTGGAAAAAGCCCCTATCTGCCCGACAAATTGAAATTTGAAAGTACAATGTACAAAGGACAACGGACAATTTGAAGTTCCCTGCGGCTTTGCCGCAGCCGTTTAAAATGGCGAGCCTGAGGCGAGCGGAAATCCTAAATTGTCCTTTGTAATTTGTCCTTTGTACATCCCGCCAAAGTCCTATTTATCGGGCAGCTTTCTCAAACTTTGGGACACGTGTGGGTGCATGGCCCCGCGACTCACCACGCCGGCATGTTCATCCCCGCACAGCAAAACAGCGCAAGGGATAATTCTACCCCTCGCGCTGTTGCCGGGTAATGTGCTGTTATCAGAACTTGTAGCTTGCGCCCACATTGGCGCTGTGGGCATTGGCGTTCTCCACGAACTCGCCCGTGTAGCTTGCGTTCACGCTCCACTTCTCGGTAAGCTCATAGCTCGCTCCCACGGTGAAGTTCAGGCCCGTGCGCCCGGGGTTCATGCCGCTGTAGCGCAGGCCCTCCATTTCCACCTTCGGATTGTTGCGCGCGATATCCTGGTGCAGCGCGATTTCGCCATACACGCCCAGCCTGCCCGTGCGGTGGCTGGCTCCCACGCCGATTTCCGCTCGCAGGTTCTGCAGGGAGCCGGTGCTGGTGCCATCCACCGTGGCGGAATCGCTGGCATAGTACTGCACTCCGGCAAACGGGCTCAGCACCGTGCTGGCGGTCAGCTCGTGGTTGTAGCTCACGCGGCCATCCAGCTGCAGGTGCTTCTGGCTCCAGTCGCTGCCCATTGTTTCGGATTCGCTGCGGCCATAGGCGGCGCTCCAGTCGGCGGCAATTCCGCTGCTCCAGTTGCTCCGGCCGTAGATGCCCAGGTGCGTGGTATCCTGCTCGATGGAGCCGAAGCCATGGGCGCTCACACGGGTCCAGCTGTTGCCCAGCGCCAGGCCGAAGAGGCTGGCGCGGCCCACCTGCGTTTCCAGACCAAAGGCTCCGCCGCTTACATTGGTGTCTGCACCTGCGTGGCCTCCAGCACTGCTGTGCCGGCTGGAGCTGCCGATGGCGCTGGCCCACACGGCGCCCTCACCGCTGACCAGCTGCACTGCCATGCTGCGGTTCGCTATGGCATTCACAAAGGCTCGGCTGGCTTCCAGCTGACCCCAGTTGCTCTGCACGAGCGCATCCGCCACCGGGTTTGCCTCCACCACTGCGGGGGCTGCAGCAGGAAGAAGCTCTGTCTCTGCTGCGGCCACTGCCCGGGGGCCCTGCGGATTCCAGTTTCCGGTCAGGGTCATGGTGATGGCCTTGTCCGTCTTCTGTATCGTGCAGTCATCCTCATCCACTCCGAAGATGGAGTAGAAATCCTGCGAACCGGTATAGTGACCGAAAGTCAGCAGATTATAGGTCTTGCCCTGCACGAAGTCATAATCCAGAATAATGCTGCTGCCGCTGGCGAGCGTGAGCGCTCCCTTCACCTTCAGTGTCACAGGCTTGCTTCCGCTCATGGTCAGCTTACCGTCCTTCTGGATGCTAAGGCTGCCCGCGCTCAGCTTGCCATTCAGGGTGATGCGAGAATCACTGCCGATGGTCAGATTCTGTTTCACGGTGAGATTCTGCGGTCTGGCGCCACCGAGTCTCAATTCGGAGTTTGTCAGCTTCAGATTATTCGCCGTGAACTTGCCGTTGATATCAGCGGTGGCATAGCTCAGCGTGGCATTGCCCTTCACTGTCACACTCTGCGGCTTGGTGCTGTTGCTCAGTTTCAGGGCAGAGTCACTCAGCGTCAGCTCCGCGGCGCTCAGCTTGCCATTCAGGCTCAGCTCTGAATCGTTGCGGATACTGAGCCCCTGCTTCACGGTGAGATTCTGCGGCTTGCTGCCACTCAGTTTCAGGCTGGAAGCATCCAGCGTCAATCTGTTCGCCGTGAACTTGCCGTTGATATCGGCGGTGGCGGAGCTCAGCGTGGCATTGCCCTTCAGGGTCACGCTCTGCGGCTTGCTGCTGTTGCTCAATACAAGCGAGGAATCCCGGATATCCAGATCGATGGCGCTCAGCTTACCGTTAATCTGCATATCCGAGTCATTGCGAAGCTCTACATCACCTTTCAGCGTGAGCGCGGCTGGTTTGGAGGATGAAGTCCTGAGCGTACCATCATCCAGCTTCAGGGAGAAAGCGCTCAGCTTGCCACCCAGTGTCAGGCTGCCTTCCTTCACGCTGACAGCAGAAACCTTGCTGTTCATGCTCAGTCCCTTGGCACTGGTGGTCAGATTGCCGCCATCGGTCACGCTGAGCGCATTGGTGGTAATCTTGCCCTTATCGCCCAGCGTCACGCGGCCGGTCACCTCCGTCGTACCGGTGCCGGAGAGCGTACCGTTCACCGTGCCGCTCTCCAAGGTGGCGGTCTTGCTGATATTGAGAGTGGAGCCCTTCTGCAGTTCGCCACCCTCCAGGGTGTAGGTACCGGCAAACTTCTTGCCGCTCTTGATGGCAGCGTCTTTAGACTGGATGATGTCATTGCCAATGGCCTTGGAGCCCAGGTTCAGCGTGCCACCCTGCACGTAAACATCCCCCTTGCCCAGAGAACTGGCTCCCTGCACCTTGATGGTACCGCCTTTCAGATAGGTATCACCTGTCCAGCTGCTGTTCCCATCGTTCAGCGTCAGGGCACCCTTGCCCGTCTTGGTCAGGTCTCCATCGCCGGCAAGAGAACCGGGCTTCTTTTTGTTGCTCTTGAAGGTGATATTCTTATCGCTATTCACCGTGATAGCCCCTGCATTCACTTTACCCTCCAGCGTCACGTTACCCTTTTCCGTAAGGATGACTTCGGTGTTCTTATCGATATCTCCACCCACCAGCACAGGTTTTGCCCCCGGGCGGAACGGCTCCAACTTCTCAGGCTTGTCCGGATTCACGGGGCCATCCGGAATTTCAGGTTCATCCGGCGTCACGGGTGTATCCGGAATCTCCGGCTCGTCCGGGGTCACGGGTGTGTCCGGAATCTCTGGCTCATCCGGCGTCACGGGTGTGTCCGGAATCTCTGGCTCATCCGGCGTCACGGGTGTATCCGGAATCTCCGGTTCATCCGGAATCACAGCCTTTTCCACCGTCAGGAAAATGGCATGCTGCTGATAATCGATGCTATACGTATATAGCTCACTAGTACCCAGTTGAACAGAATTGTACGTATACGACTGATTTGTATAGACCAGCTGGTATCTTCCCTGTTCAAAGCCATCGAAAAGGAAGGTGACACCATCCCCCAGCGTAAGAGTTCCATTCATCGTCAGGGTTGCACCGGCAGAAAACTTCAGGACTGCAGCAGCGCCGGTCGTTTCCAGCCCGCCCGCAATAGTCGTATTCCCAGTTACGGCCAGAGTACCCGCGGAGGTCAGGGAGCCGTTCACGTATGCCCCGCGCTGCAATTCCAGAGTAGCGCCTTCCTTGATTCCCAACGTCAGGCTCTCGCTACCATCGCCCCATACCGCATCCTGAGCCATCACCACCGTACCTTCATCTACCGCCAAAGAGCCATGATAATCCGAACCATTCCCAAGAGTAGCCGTACCTTTACCGGTCTTAACGATAGCGGCGGAACTATCGGAAGATGCCACCCCACTCAAAATCTGAATCTCCGACTCCGAATCAGCAGTCAGCTGCATACAGCCGTTCTTCCCCAGATAAATATCATTAGGATTGCCGATAGAGCCGACAGTGGAATCCTTAACCTCACTCTCGTTGCTGGAGAAAGTTATATTCTTACCATTCTGCGCCAGCAGCACAAGATGCGGAGTCGAGTCATCTGTCTGATCAGCCACGGCAATGGCTCCCCCCATTTCCTCAGCCTTATTGTTGGTAAATGAACTACCGCCATTTACTGTCAGTTCTGCACCGTCTTCCACATGCACAGCACCACCATCGCCGGTAGAATAGGCAGAATTGATGATTGTATCACTCACCTGCCCCTGATACCCCTCAGTCAGCTGAACCAAAGCACCCTGCCCGGCCTGAGAGTTTTCCAGCTTCACATTCTCCAGATTAACATTTACCAAAGGCGAAGAGGCAATAAGCATGTAGGCATCGCCAGCCGTACCAGAAGTAATCGTAAGGGGGCCGCCAGGTTCCGGCAGCTCCGTCCCCCCAAGATTTATATTGTTACTAAGGGTAATAGTGGAAACACCGGTGTTCCACAACGTCACGAACTCAGAGGCAGTACTGGCGGTCGATACCGTTGCGAAAGCACGGGTTACGCTCGCGGACATAGCCGCAAACAGAGTCAGGATAAAGAGCGTTCTCATAAATATAAAAGTTTTATCAAATTGAATGTTCTGTTAGTGTACCAGCCTGCAGGTAAAACGAAACATAAAACAGTAGCATAACCGCTATTTTATGCACGTAACCTGAGGCCTTATCTTTCATCAGCCAATAGTCACATTACTACGATCATCTTCCACCCGGCGCGACTCTTGCTCCTCCCTATTCAAGCAAAGCGAGTACCCCGTGTTGTAGCGACCGGCACCGGAGTCCATGGAGGCGATTTCCACGAAATACGTGCCGCTGGTCAGGCTCAGCGTGGTATCCACACTGCCGGCGGCCTTCACCACCTGAGAGCTCTGTAGCGACAAGCCATACTCCCCGCAATCGCGGTATACGCGCAGGCGGGCGGCGGCATCCAGCTCACCCAGCTGCAGGTTCAGGCTGCCTTCAGACCCCATTTCCACGCGGTAGAAGTCGCAGGCATCGCCCGCACCCACCCAGCCGGTGACGGCTGCACTCGGCGAGCTGAGCTCCGTGGCCTCGGCAGCGCTGTTGTTCTGCGTGGCCAAGTTGCTGCCGACAGAAGGCACGGTGCCGGTCAGGCTCAGTTCGTAGTTAGTTTCGCTGCTTACATCCACACTTTCAACCCTGATGTATAACTGCTCACCGGCCGAAATCGCCACACCGGGCAACGAGTCAGCAGCAGCACCCGGTGTAAGGAGCAATTCCTGCGAGACGCTGAAGAGCCCATCACCATCCAATACGCCAACACTCAGGCGAACCGCAGCATCGAGCTTGCTTGTGTCGAGCGCCATATTGAAGGCACCATCGGCCGTGGCGTGCAGGCTGAAGTAGTCCGTTCTGTCCGTGCAGCTCAGGTTATCCTGCACGGTAGCACTGTAAATACCGGAGCCGTCGTAGGCGCTGCTCAACTGCAGAACCTGAGAACCGCTTGGCATGTCATCGAGGTTCGGGTGCCCCTCTACGCCCAGACCACCGACAACTCCCGCGCTGTTTTTCTCGCCTGAGAGCAAGTGCAGATTGCCATCTTCTGCACCTACAACAAGGTCCAGCACACCGTCGCCATTCCAATCCATGGCAGCCAGGCGGCTACGTGGGCTGTTGGGAAGGTCAAAGATACCGCCATCTGCATGCAGCAGCTCGTAACCGGCAAAGAGCGGATTGCCCTCCGTGCCATAGTTATGGTAGTAAACGAGCTGACCGGCCGTATTGCCTGATATAATGTCAGGCAGGCTATCGCCATCCCAATCTCCCACAACGAAAGCACTGCGACCTTCCGGCACGCTCAGCAGACTACCACCGTCGTAGAGATAACGGCCGCTGTCGTAGGCCGGGACCTCAGTGGTGCCGATGTTGAGGAAAAGTACGATATTGCCATCTGCATTGCCCACCAGCAAGTCCGGCCGCCCGTCACTGTTCCAGTCGGCCTGTACGGGAGTAGCGCGCTCACCCACATCTATGCCTTTTATTCTGCCGTAATCTGACCAGAGGGGGCCATCGCCCTCAGCACCGGGCTGCTCCTGAATGTAAAGCTGAATGGTGCCATCAGCCTTGCCGATAAGCAGGTCGGCAAGCCCATCGCCATTGATATCGGCCACTGCCGGTGCCGCTCCCAGACACCCGGTTGCCTCGACCGTCAGGAGCCCCTGTGGAGTACTGATGTATTGGCCGGCGCCGAACTCCGGCTGCTCTGCCGTACCCACATTGATGTGCAGTCGCACGGAGCCGCTGTCATCCGACGTCTTTTCACCAATCAGCAAATCAACAAGCCCATCGCCGTTCACATCTGCCACTGTGGGTGCGGAATAGCTGCCAACGGTCTGCATGAGGTGGCGGACGGAGAACCCGGGAATGACCGGGGCACCCAAGGCAACACCGGAACTGCTCTTCAGAGCTCCGGGCTGAACGGTCAGTCGGTATTCCCCGGCTCGCAAGGGCGTGTTGCTCTTCCAGGTGAGCGTCTTGGTCACGGAATCGTAGCTGAATGCACCGTCGCTCATATTCACGGCTCCGGCCTGTGTATGAACCAGGGTTACAAGCGAGGCCAGACTACCGTCCTTCAACTGAGTGGCCAGATTCATGCTCACATTGAAGGTTGCGGTAAAGCCGGTCACAAACCCGGTGGCCGGGTCGGTGGTAGCCGCCAGCGCCATTACCTCGGGTGCTCCCTTCGATGAATCGTGCGACAGCTTCAAAGCATCACCGGCTTCCGTCTGCACATTACCCACATTATCCTTGGCAACCACGCAGAATCGGTATTCGTGCGCCCCCTGCTCTGCGGTGTATACAGCCGTGGTTGCCGTGATTCCGTCTGCCCACAGTTCCCATTCTCCGCCATCGCAGGATACGTATACATCATACGAACCCACACCGGAATGGGCATCCTCACCCAGCCAGCTCAAGGCGTAATGATGAGCATCTATACGGCGTGTGTTGGGCTGCATAGCCGAGGTAGGGGCGGTTTTGTCGAGGGTATTAAAAATATGGGGAGTATCGATGGGGTCATTCCAGTCGAATACGATGGTAGCCTGAGAATCCACCTTAGCCCCGGTTGCAGCGCCTTCTTTGGGCTTAATACTGTACTGAACCCAGCCATCGCCTTCCGGCGGATTGACGTTGGGTGCCAGCAGGCCCATATCCGAAGAAACCGGAATATCCTCGGTCTCGGGGTCAATACCGGTGAAACTCCAGGTAACAACTCCGGTGGCATAATCCAACGAAACCTCTACATCCACATACAGGCCATGAGTCTCGCGCCAGTCAAGTCGGGCCCGATACTGGCTCATGCCCTCCGGCACCTCGATATCATAACCACCCATATTCATGGCACCTATGGTGAAGGTACTCCAATCCAGGTCAGCGTCCAGCTGCTGAGTGATGACCACACGCGCAGCATGGGCAAATGACTTCTCGGCATAATTCTCGCACTGAATGAGATATGTCTGCACCCCATCTGCCACCCAGTTCTGCTCACCTACACCCGCAGGTCCGGTGATATCATTCGGATCCTTGGATTTCTTGGCTTCCTTGGGGAACTTGTCCTTTTTCGGGTCATCGTCGTCATCTTCGCAGTCCGGGAAATCCGGAGTAACAACATTCAAAGCGCGCTTCACCAATGACTCCCACCACGACATATCTCCGGATGCCCCGGAAGAACGCGACGTAAATGCAGCCATGCGGTTTGCGTAACGAGCGACCAATGCTTCCATACTCTGTTCTGTCGCAAAGCTTTCTCCGGTCAGGGCATTGACAGGCTCACTCCAATTTCCCTCTCGACAATACCCTTGGTAAGTCTGAATTTCGCCATCAATCAGAGCATCCGATTCCAAATCCTCAGCCTCAAAACTATAACCAAGCCCCTGCGATGTGCTGAACAGTTGAATATCATCAATACAACGTTCGCTGGCAAATACAGCCACGGGCTCGCTCCACGCAGCGGACTCCTGCGCCAAAGTACTCACATAAACTTCATACAAACCATCCAGGCTACGAATCCAGGCCAAGTACACCGTACCATTCTCATCCTCATATATGGCCTTGCTCAGCACCCCTGAAGACGCCTCACTCAGCGCAGAATCATCCACATTCCGCATCTGTCCGTTCTTATACAAAGCAGAGGAAATGATTTTGCCGGAATCCAACGTGGCAAGCAATTCGTTGAAGGACTCGGTATCATATTCACCGTTTACCTCGGTTACAGCAGCTTGCATATCAAACACAAACAAGGCAGAACCGGAAATAAGAGCTTGTGATTCCACATTTTCTGCATAAACACCGAAGCTTGTATCCAGCGCAGCGGAACCATCTATGGCAAAGTTGAACATCAGGTCCTCCTGCTCGAGCGTACCCGTCTGAGCCGAGTGCACAGTATACAGGAACGTGGAAACACCATCCGTAGACCCAATATTCAAGGTCACAACTTCATTATCCAACACAACACTGGAAGATTCGTCATAGGCAAAGCCTGTTCCGGAAGTCAGCAGTACTCTACCAGCCGATGCTGCCTTATTGAACTTAATGGAATAATCAAACTGCAGGGGGCCATTGCCTCGTTCATTTTTAATCGTTGCAGCTATCTCTGCTCCGTAACCTTTCCAGTTCCATTCCAGATTGAATGAAATATCTGCATACAGGCTCTGATCTTTTACGACCTTCTTGGGTGTCGTATACAGATTTCCGGACAACTCAACCCACAATCCGCCCTGAATCGAAGCCGTGAACTTGTCGTCAGCCCCCTTACCAAGTTTCTTCTCAGTCGATACACCGACAACCGCCCCCAGACGGAAGACATCCTGCCCGACATACGTCAAACCTTCCTCACTCGAACCAATGATGTTACCCCATACCAAATCAAGCTGCACCCCCAATGTCAGTTCGATACCCACACTCTCAAGAGATTCTCTGAGTGTCTTGAGAGCAGTGATTGTTCCTTGTACTGCCGGATATATCGCAGCACCGCCTGTCGCGATACCTGCCAGAACACCGGCAACTCCGCCAAGTACATATATCAACGCTTCCTTATTGAGCACGCTGAGCGAAATACTATCTATCGAGAAATCCCAGGTTTTCTCGATGTTATTCTTCTCTTTTTCAAAGTTGTAGGAAAGGTTCATCGCACCCGATGATACCCCAACCATCCACGCTCCGGCCTCTACTTCCACAGAGACGCCCAAAGTGCCACTGTACACGAATTTGCAGTCTGTCTCGTATTGCGCAGAAACAGTACCGGACAGAACCACCTTTATATTATCGCTTAACTTCAGCTCGTAGCTACCTGTAAAGGAGCCACCGGTAAGCGAGCGCAGGGCATATCGCTGCAAAGAGACTTCGTCATCTTCGAAATCAGGAGTTACCGCATATACCGTCAGGTCAGACTGTTCGCTCCCGCTACTATATATCAGAACCCCTCTGGAGTCATCCACTGTATAGGTGACCATCGTGTCCTTCTGCCCGTATATTGAACTCAGATACAGAACATCAGATACAGCAAGACCATGCAAGGCCCACTTGAACATCACCATGCCATAATCCGGTTCTTCTTCTGTTCCGGCATCAAACAAGACGACCATGCAATCATCTTTTTCAGACCAGAGCAGCTCATAGTTCGAAGTTACATTGTCCGCCAGTTTGACAGAAGTTCCCCAAGCATCATCTTCCCAGAGAGCATATTGCAATGTGCCGTTATGCACCCAAACACGATGTCTGCGGCCATCCGGCGTGTTCAGATAGCGGAAATCCGTATCCCCGACAGGTAACAATGAACCGGATGGTTCATACACAAGGATATCCTTTTTCAAATCACCTACCACTCCCGGCAGTTCAACCAAATCAGCGGCTTTACCGTCGCCACCGCTTGCAAGAGCCTGGTCCGAACCTATGGCGTACGACTGACCACTCCGGGTACCATAAAGAGTATAGTTGCCGAATTCATCCGTATTCGTCGTGTCAATTAAGACCCATTCTCCATTTACGAGCTGGTAAAGATAAACAACCTTGTCGGCATATACATCGGAGCTTCCGGAGCCCTTCATAATACCACTGACCGAATAAGCCGGCGCCAGCTCAGCTTCCGATGTGATTGCTTTCCCTATCATCTCCGGCAGAGTAGCCTGATAATCGAAACCGGCAGCCAGTGTATCGCGCAACAGAGAGACAAAGTTTACCACATCGCAGACCCGGTCACCGATGCGTGGCTGCATATCCTGCCACCAGGCATTCCAAGCTGTCGCTTGTACATTCTCAGGCCGGAGTGCCGATTCCACCCATTCCCACATCTGAGGGGTCATCTCACGTTCATCATCATATGTCCAAGCCTCAGTATAGGTGGCCGGGTTATCGATTGCAACACGCTCCGTGAAGGTGAAGGTGTACCCCTCGCCGGACTTCAGATATCCCGGGGTATCATCCGCAGAATCCGCCAGGAAAAGCAACGCCTTACGGCCCTGCAATTTAGCGGCATGCACACTCTTGACCTCGCCATAGTACAGAATCTCCTTCTCTACACCTTCTCGCACCAGCACAAGGGGAGCCTTTGCAGCACCACCTGCTGTATTCTCCGTGCGAACCTGCAGGTGGAAGCAAGAACCCTCGCGGATAACGCCAATCGTTGGCTGCACAAACTTAGACGCGAGTAAGGGTGACGCATATTGAATGGCCTGTTGCAATGTGTTCACCGTCCCTGACTCATTTTCCCAGGTAAGGTAATATTCCTCCCCTATCTGCATCTGAGCGGACTCCAAATCAAACCGCACTTCAAGCGTACCGGCATCTATCACATTTATCTCAGTAGCATGTATTTCCTGACCGTCCTGATGTACCAGTCTGAAATCATCTAATTGTTGTAAGTTAGTACCTCTTACAACGATACAGTTGTTGATTGGATCCACATAGGGAGAATAGAGGGACTGTACACATGCAGGTGCTGCTACCGTCACGCATGTCAGGTCCTTGATTTCCTGCAGTGCTGTCATAGCCAATTGATATGTCTGTCCGGCCCGGACATTCAAATACCAATACTGCTTTCCTTCGCTCTCCAGTAGGAGTGCAGCCGATGGACTCCCATAGAGCCCATCCCATTCGGCACCGGAGGCCTGCACTCTGCAATCTGCAGATGTTACACCCAGCAGATAGGAACCATCCGCCTCAGCAACCCACTCGTAATATGCGGTAGAACCTGTTTCCAGATTCAATTCCGTCCCCCGAATATTCCATTCATCTGGTACGATGGTAATCTCACCGATACAGCTAATATTGTTCTGTTCATCAGTCTCTGCTACGTCCTCCCGAGAATCAGTCCTGACAAAAAGATAGAACTTCTTGCCAATAGTACAATCATCCAAATCATAGGAGAAGCTGTATTCAACCTGCCCGCCGGCAAGGCAAGTCGAATCGACCTGGTTTCTGGATACAGCTCGCGCTGCGCTTGCATCCCATTCAGCAGTTTCACAGACAAACAGTGTATCCACACGATCTCTGAACTTTATCGCTTCCCCGTTATTCACGACCTGATAAGTCACCTTCATCTGTTTGTCCTGCTCATTTGCACGAGCAAACAGTTGCAGATGCTGCGAAACGACCTCCAAATCGGGTGAAGAGATATACAACGTTTGTTGGAATGAAGAGCCCAACTTATCTCCACGGGAAGTGATAGCGACGTCATCCTTGATGACAAAATCATACTGACCAGCAGGCTGTTTCCCATCAAAGATGGCTCTGTACAACAAACCATCGATAACGGTTTCCACCCTGACTGCATCATACACGGTGCCATCTTCAGCCACGAGAGAGACAGCCTCCACCAACAACTCCGGATCCACAACCGATGAACCACTCAAGTAAATATCCACTGAATCAAGTGAGCCTACAGACTCATTAAACAGAGTCTTCAACACCCTGACCTGTGAATCCTTTTCGACTGTCACCTTTAATTCAGGATTAACGACAGGAGCCACAAAGGCATTGCCGTCTGTGTCCTTCAGGCCGGCATTGACACTCACTTTATATTCTCCGGCCTCGAATGGTTCTGTCAGGTTCAGGACAAGTCTGTCTCCCTTAACCAGAATGGAATCAATCTCCATCACCCGCCCTGCAGCATCACGAAGTACCACAGAGCCCATACCTACAGAGTCCGCATCTATCTGAGCCGTAAAGAGCAATGTCAGAGTTCTTTCAGATGGCTCTAATTTCAGGCCTGATGCGATGGATGCAGCAAAAGTAAACGCAATACCTGCCGGAGGCTCTGCCAGCACATCACCAATCACAACATTCAAGGCCGATGGCACCGATTCGAAGCGCGACCGGATTGCTTCGATATCCGTAGTTCCCCAATAATTACCGGATAAATCCACCGTTCCGGTCGACTCAATCCATTCACTGAACAAGACCTCTATTTGCGAGAGATCACAATTTCTGACAGTAACCGAACCGGCTATCGTCAGAACTCCGGTACCGGAGCAATTCGAAATAACGGTATTATCTGCTGTAATATCTATTTCAGCTCCCTTCAGTTGTACGTTATCCAAGATGAGATTATTCATCCCCCACCCACTGATATGCACATCACTATGTAATGTAGTGTTAAGAATCTTGAGCGTTTCCAGCGATGAATTACCATTTCCTATCATGGAGCAGGGTAAAATCGTAACGCCATCAAGCACAACATCCTTTCCTTCGAACTGCCAAAAATCCAGACTCCCCAAAGCACCCCCGGCAAAACCGGTCGGAGTCAAGGCATCCAAATCTTTCTGAGTAAGGTAAAAGTCGTCTTCACCCGCCAGATACAATGACAAACCGAAAATAGCATCATCCCGCAGGACAGTATAATCCACCCCATCCAGCACATGCTTTACATCTGCCAAAGATTGCAAGGACATGTCACACCAATAATTCACAGCATTCTTGGCAGCAAAGCGATAGCCCGATCCTTGCAACAAGGTTGTACCATCAATTTCCAGAGTAACCTGGAAGGTCGTATTATCTGCAACAATCTCAGAGTTATGGAGAACCTCCAAATAAGACTCTTCATTTCGGTCATAGCCTACGACTACACAGTCTTTTCCGAACTCTATACGGGAGTCATCATGGAGGGTCAGTTCCTCGACACCAAAGGTAATTCCAGAGTCTATCTTAAACAACGACTGCGAGTTATACCCGGAGAAGACCAATTGCTTGCAGCCTACCGGTGTATGGGCGGCCATGAATGCTGCGTCAATATTGTATATTGGAGCTGTACCATATGAATCACTCAGCCGGCATACAGCATACGCATTCTCATGTGTACATTCATAATCGGCATTACCAAACATCTCCTCAAAACTGTACACCGACCTATAAGTTTCTTCCCCCTCTACATGATAATAAAACTCCACGGCACGCTCCGCCGTAAGCTTTATTCCCCTGCCGGATAATATTCCATCCAAACACAAGGTAGCATTGATGGTGCAATCTATACCACTCAAACCTTGGTTCAAACGGAGCTCGGCGTTTTCCCTACTTCCGGATATAGAGCTTCCCTTCTTCATGGTGAGAGTAGGTGTGGTATCCTCCTCGCCATAAGTATACAAGTCAATGTATTCATCGAGATGCAATGATACCCCCTCCTCCAGAGTCAACGAGGTACCATAGGCATACCCATTACCAAAATAATAATCAGACTGACCATTCTTAAGCTCTGCCAGCGTCACAGAACCGCCTTCACTGTAACCAAAGCTGATTTCCACGGGATTGGGGGTAGAGTTCTCATAACTAATTTTACCCGATACCATGGAATCCAGAGTGGCTGTCGAGCCGGACCAATCATGCAGCACGATGCGACTATCGCCCATGAGCACCAATTCGCCACCATTGATTTCGGCCCCGGGCCATATATGCACATCACCATCAATGTAGACCTTACCTCCCAGGTTCACCGTGGAGTTTTCGCATACCTGTATGCCAACAACAGTCCCCGAGCCCTCGTAATAATAATCGTCAGAAGATTGAGACTCCTGTTCTACCTTAAGGCGGGCACCTGATTGGAGGTTCAGCGTAGCACCTTCCTGAACCTGCAGCAGAGTCCCCACCGTTACAGGAGCATCTGCACCTATGGTAAGTATATCCCCTTCATAAAGCACCACCTCATCAAATAGAACACTCTCGAAAATATCACCGGTTAAAGACTGCTGAGACTTCTTGCTGATGGTAACAGAATTGCCCCCTAAACCATCAATCCGGTAGAACAGGCGGGCATCATCACGAGTGGTCTCCACTTTCCCCAGATTGACCATAACCGCAGGAGCAGAACCATCCCAATCGGTAACGACAATACCTAGAGACTCTTTCCCCATGAGCACAAGGTTGCTGCCACTTACCGCCGCTCCCTCATTCAAAATAAGGGTTCCGTCCACAGCCAGCGTATCGTATCTAAGAGTGGCACCAGCAGATATATAGAGTCCTCGGCGAGTACTGCCTCCACCATCATAGTAATCAGTTACCCGGCCTTCAGAAGTCTCGAGCTTAACAGCCCCGGAAAGAGCCAGATTCCCATATACATAAGTGTCATCAACAGCGCATCTCAGAGTAACGCCATCCTGTACAACTAAATCTGCTTCCAGATCAGATGTCTCCAGAACATAAGTGGTATCCTGATTGTTAATGTGCCCCAAAATAGCAGCGCCGGAAATACTCTGCACATGAATAGCCGGCATTCCGTCTTCCAGAACAGTACCGGACAATCCGGCAAAAGCATCTGCAACCTCGCCACTCCAATCAGAAAGCACAAATCGCATATCGGCTGCGATTGTATTTCCATTACCACAAAGTAACGCACCGGCGCCGAGAGTCAGCAGACCATCAAACAACCTACGGTCACAGT
This sequence comes from Akkermansia sp., assembly GCA_017546445.1. Lineage (GTDB taxonomy): Bacteria > Verrucomicrobiota > Verrucomicrobiia > Verrucomicrobiales > Akkermansiaceae > Akkermansia. The sequence goes on from JAFYWX010000045.1 coordinate 46,539, forward strand.
TAAGGGTTCCCTTCAGTATCAGGCCTGATGTATCAAAGACGGCACCGACCGCACAGTTAATGGTACCTTCGCACTCCATCTCTATCGCTTCAACCACAGCGCTGGAGTCTATATTTAAGACACCGCTTGCATCGATATGCGGAATGTCGCTATAGTAATAGTCGCTATCCTTCTGAATAACATATTTCTTTAATTCCCCGGAAAGCGCCTTCAACGTCACATTGCATTCCCCTGCAAATGAAACGATGGAAACATACGGATTATCTTTAGCATATCGCGAATCCTTCAACTGCGCGACAGTTGTGGAGACATCTCCATTGGCCTCTTTTAGCTTGAAAATTTCCTCGTTGACAAATATATTACCCGAACCTGACAGACTAGCCCCTGAATGAAGACTCATTGCCGCCTCAAATACGCAGGAGTCTGCTGTCAGGCTACCCGCTACAATCACCGGCAATTTACACTGAACAGAGTCCAAGTAAGCCTCAGCCCCTTCGCTTACCTCGAGAGGTGCATTCAAGGTCCCCCCGGTCATATCAAATACACCTCCGGAATAAACATCAATGGAATTCAACGATACGTTGGAGTTTTTCAATATGACCCGGCCATCGGCATAGATTGTCACATTTCCCATTCTGTCTTCTGGGTTTATCGCATCCTGAACGGTCTGATTCTCCACCTTGAATGTACCATATACATTCAGATACGACAGCTTCTCAATACTAACACCAGACTCGACTTCTACATTACCATAGACGGAGCCGGAAATCCAATATCCACCTGCACACTTAGAAGAAATATCAGCCAAAATACAATCTTCCATCACACCGGTAATATACACATAGGCATCTTCCGCGGTAGCATTCCACTCAAAGGACGTCAACAAGTCACCCGTAAGATAGCCAAGTTGCAATGCACACTGCCCCGTAATCGTTACCCCGGTTCCCCCGGTCGATATGTTCCAAATCTCACCTATGTATAAAGACTCACATGTAACGTTTTCCAGAGCAGTAGATGAAGCCTCATACAAACTAATCCTCGACTCTGTGCAAGTATTCTTAATCGTCATCGTTCCGGAGTTGTCAATTCCACTCTTCGACGTTACTCCATCCAGATTAATATAACTGTCCTCTCGGCAACTGATACCGCCCTGAGCAGATGTCACATCTGTAAGCGTAATAGTCGCGCCAAAGAATGCGCGGATTTCTCCGACTAGTGAGCCACCCTCCATGGTCCAAGAGGAAGCGGCATCCTGCACCTCTATCAAGGCTCTATCGCCATTGCAATCGACCACATTGGCATTTTTTAAAATCACCTTACCACCATTATCTACCTTAATATAGCGAGAGCAGATAATTGCGTCTGTCACATTCTCATATTCAGCCTTCAGTGTACCATAAATGTTAAAATACTCACCATTATCATCAATTAAAGCACCTTCCAGCAAAGTCATCGTATATCCGGAACGTATCTCGGTCGTGCCGATAAACTTGTATCCGCCCGAAAGTACAGAACGAATATCTGCCAAAGTACAGCTATAAATCTCACTTGGCATACTGACATAGGCATCCTCCGGAGCAGTCTTTACAAATGTCTTCATGAATGAGGTATCACCACCGAATCCGGTTTGCAAGCGGAACGCCTCCGGCTGGGTAAATTCATTTCCACTACCGCCCATGCTCCATGTTGAGGAATTGAAAATAATAGGCGAATGGAAAGTGCTATTATCGGCTTGCAATGAACCATTGTTGGTCACATAACTCTTAAAAGTACAATTATTGGCTTTTAAATCGCCGGCATTTTTTACATCCCCATCAATATCGCATTCCGCCAGCTCAACGGTCCCGCCTTCGTTTATCTGTACAGATTGAGATGCCGGCAAAGCAATATTCGCCTTCGTAAGGGACATCTTACCGCCGGAATAAACTATTACCTGAGC
>JAFYWX010000046.1 GCA_017546445.1 Akkermansia sp.
CCTGCGGCAACTGAGCCGCAGCCTGAACCCGCTCCGGTGGCAGAAACGCCTGCAGCAACGGAACCGCAGCCCGAACCGGCCCCGGTGGCAGAGGCGCCTGTGGCAACCGAACCACAGCCTGAACCCGCTCCGGTGGCAGAAACGCCTGCAGCAACGGAACCACAGCCTGAACCCGCCCCGGTGGCAGAAGCGCCTGCGGCAACTGAGCCGCAGCCCGAACCGGCCCCGGTGGCAGAGTCTGCAGAAGATAGAGCATCTTCCCAACTTGTGCTTGAGGTGCAGGCTCAATTAGAAAAACTGCAGGCTCGTTACGAGGCCGAGCGGCTCGAGAAGGAGAAGCAGGCCGAACAGGAGAAAAGCAAGAGCGAATCCACCCCGGAATAATGAAGGCTTTTCTCCTCGCCTGTGTATGTGTCCTGGTATCGTTGGGGTACGCGGTAGAGCCCATTCAGATACCAGGGGTGACGAACAGCTACAAAATCTGCGACGAACTGTATCGTTCCGGTCAACCGGAGCCGGAGGGGTTCACTGCGCTGCAGCAGATGGGAATCCGCTCTGTTCTGAATCTGCGGGAATACCACAAGGATACCCGAAAGGCGCGCCACACGCAGCTGCATCTCATGGCTTATCCTGTGGCTGCGGGGGCGGTGACTGCTGCTGATGTAGAGAATTGCCTGGCCTTGATTGCGAATGCGCCTAAGCCGGTGCTGGTGCACTGCTGGCATGGCTCCGACCGCACAGGCATTGTGGTGGCCGCCTATCGTATCGTGTTCCAGAATTGGAGCGTTGAGGCGGCTGAAAAGGAATTCAGCGAAGAGCGCTTCGGTTACCACGAATTCTGGTATGAAAACCTGCTGAAGCTGCTCCGGGAAACGGATTGGACAGCTATGCGCGCGCGACTTACAAGTCGTTGAGCAATTCGATTTTCTCTCGCATGGTTGCAATGGCGGGGTGCGCCATCATGCGCTCCAGCGGGCTGAGCGGCACGGGATTAATCGGCATGCAGACTTTGAGCTTGTCGGGCATGCGTTCAATGCGCAGCTCTTCACCTGGTGCGAGGGTGCCGGCGTAGTCGCCATCCAGGTGGTAAGGCAGATTGCCCTCGCAGGTGAGGGTGCAGTTCTTGATGCGGAGCAGTCTGGTGAATTCGGAAATATTGGAATTAGTGGCTCCGCGGGAGATGACGAGCCCGAGCACCTCGAACAGCACACCGATGTTTTCCTGGTCGATGACAGCAACATCCAGTCGGCCGTCCTCATAGCTGGCCTCGGCAAAAAGATGAGCCTCGCCACCGTAGCGCTTGCCGTTGCCCATGATAATCTGAGTGCCCTTGATGGTCTCTCCATTGGGCATGGTCAGGGTGATGACCGGGGGCTTTTCCAGCGCCACCTTCAGGCCGGTGACAGCGTGCGCCGCTGCTCCGAGGCGCTTTTTGAGCGTGGGGGTGACCAGTTCAATGGCCCGTGCGTCCGGCCCGAATCCGGCTACCTGCAGAAAGGGTTTGCCATTTACGGCAAAAATGTCTACCTCCTGCCGCTTGTCGCCCTTGATGGCCTCCAGCGCAATATCGAACCTCCGGGAGCCGATGCCAAGCTCGCGGGCAAAGACGTTCATGGTGCCGCAGGGGAGAATGCCGAGAGCTGCGCCAGTGCCTACAAGCCCCTGCGCAGCTCCCATCAGCGTGCCATCGCCACCGGCGGCGGCTACCACGGGTTCACCGCTTTCTGCTAACTCACGTGCCTTCTGGGTCAGGTCTTCGGCGCTCTCAGTGTGTACCTCGCGAAAATCATCGCGATGAGCATTCAGCCATGTCTGCAGGCCTGAACGGAAGAGACTTCCGGCTTTGGGATTGATGAGTAGCGGTGTGCGGTGTGACATATAGAAAAATTTAGCAGCAGGGCGTGCTCAGCAGCACAACCACCTTAGCGATGATGGGCGCTACGCAGATAGCTGCAGATACGGTGAAGGCCGGGGAATCAATCAGGTCGAAGATACCACCAATGCCGGGCAGAAGCGAACCGCTGTCCTTTACAGCAAGGCCGCGCTTGATGAGGGAGCCGGCGAGGTCGCCCCATACGGAAAGGAAGAAGAGCAGAAGCCCCAGCGGGATGTAGGTGATGAGGAAGGAGGGTGTGGAAATTTCTTCCCAGGTCATCAGACCAAGAGCCGGCAGCAGGATGGCACCCACCGTGAGCGTGATGATGATGGAGCCGATGATGCCTTCCCAGGTTTTCTTGGGGGAAACGCTGGGGCTGAACTTGCGGGTGATGAACTTGCCTCCCATCAGGATGCCGCTCACATAGGCCCAGATATCGCTCATCTTGGTGAAGAGAACCAGCCAGAGCATCATCCAGATGGAGCCCTGGGAATCCACGCAGGTAAGAGCAAAACTGAACATCCACACCGGGTACACGAAGGAAAGAAGGGTCATGCCCATGCCATCCAGCATTTCGGCACCTGTCTTTCCGCGGTAGTCCATGCGGAACAGTTGACCGCAGAAAGCCAGCAGCGTGTACAGTACAAGGCAGCCCAGAGCCACAGGAATGCCGCCATCAAGCATACCGACCGTAATGTCGTCACCGATATCGCGTACGGGCATCAGGCAAATGGCAGCCAGCAACCAGGGGTAGATAAGACCACACACCAGGGAAAGCACACGGTTGGCGTTAGTGCCCTTGAGCATGTTGAACCATTCCCAGCTGGTCAGGTTGCAGAGCACGCAGATAAGGCCGGCGTAGCCGATGGGCTCGTTCCACGCCACGGTGCCACCGAGAAGGGAGAGAAGGACGATGGTGCTGAATCCGCGTTCCAGAAGGGTCTTGATTTTGGGGGACATAGTTGCCAGAGGTGTGAGGTTGTAAGTAAAGTAGAGTTATAGTACGCTCTACGCGCGTATTTTATACCGCGCGGGCTGACTTGTCAATTATATATTGCCCGGCTGTGTTAGTTGAAATACGTGAAATACGTGCAGTCAGATGGCAGATTCTGGTTGCGTGGGTAGGAAATCACCCCCGCTGCGCTGGCAACGGGGGTGATAAGGGAAGAGCTTATCTCTTTAGTGAGCGCAAGCCGGGCATGCCCAGTTGGCGCGGATGTCGGCAAAGAAGTCGTTGCCCTTGTCATCCACCAGGATGTAGGCGGGGAAGTCCTTCACCGTAATCTTCCAGATAGCCTCCATACCCAGCTCGGGGTATTCGATGCACTCAATGGAAGTGATGCAGTTCTTGGCCAGGTCGGCAGCAACGCCACCGATGGAGCCCAGGTAGAAACCACCGAACTGCTTGCAGGAATCCGTGACGCACTGGGCGCGGTTGCCCTTGGCAATCATGATCATGCTGCCGCCGTGGCTCTGGAACAGCTCCACATAGGAGTCCATACGACCAGCGGTGGTGGGGCCGAAGGAACCGGAGGGGTACCCCTCGGGGGTCTTGGCGGGGCCGGCGTAGTAGATGGGATGATCCTTGATGTACTGGGGCAGCTCCTTGCCGGCATCCAGCAGTTCCTTGAGCTTGGCGTGAGCAATGTCACGGCCCACGATGATGGTGCCAGTCAGGGAAAGACGGGTCTTGACCGGATACTTGGTCAGCTCGGCCAGCACGTCCTTCATCGGGCGGTCCAGGTCAATCGGCACACCTTCGCTCTTGGTCTCGCGGTACTCGGCGGGGATGTACTTGCCCGGGTCGTACTCGAGTTCTTCGATGAAGATACCCTCGGGGGTAATCTTGGCCTTGGCGTTGCGGTCGGCGGAGCAGGAAACACCCAGAGCCACCGGGCAGGAAGCGCCGTGACGGGGCAGACGCACCACGCGTACGTCCAGTGCGAAGGCCTTGCCGCCGAACTGGGCACCCAGACCCAGCTTCTCGGCCTCGAGCTTCAGCTCGATCTCCAGCTCCACGTCGCGGAAGGCGCGGCCGTGTTCGTTGCCTGAGGTGGGCAGGGAGTCATAGTACTTGGTGGAGGCCAGCTTCACCGTCTTGAGGCAGGTTTCAGCGCTGGTGCCACCCACCACAAAGGCTACGTGGTAGGGCGGGCAGGCAGCCGTGCCCAGCGTGCTCATCTTCTCCACCATGAACTTCTTGAGGGAGGTGGGGTTGAGCAGGGCCTTGGTCTCCTGGTAGAGGTAAGTCTTGTTGGCAGAACCGCCGCCCTTGGCGATGAAGAGGAAATCGTACTCCATGCCGTGGTCGGTGGCAAAGAGGTCAATCTGAGCGGGCAGATTGGTGCGGGTGTTGATTTCCTTGTACATATCCAGCGCCACGTTCTGGGAGTAGCGCAGGTTGTTCTTGGTGTAGCAATCGTATGCGCCGCGGGAGATGTACTCGGCATCGTTGTAGCCGGTCCACACCTGCTGGCCCTTCTTACCAAGGCAGATGGCGGTGCCGGTGTCCTGGCAGAGGGGAAGCACGCCCTGGGCAGCCACCTCGGCGTTGCGCAGCATGGTCAGAGCCACGCTCTTATCATTCTCGGAAGAAGTGGGGTCAAGCAGGATGTCCTGCACCATCTTGAGGTGCTCCGGACGCAGGTAGAAGGCCACATCGTGCCAGGCAGTTTCGGCCAGCAGACGCAGACCTTCAGCCTCGACCTTGAGGATGGGCTTGCCTTCAAACTCACTCACGCTCACGTAATCCTTGGTGAGCAGACGATACTTCGTCGTGTCTTCCCCCATGGGGAACATTTCCTGGTAGACAAAAGGAGGTGTTGCCATAACGCCGTGTATTATACTCCCCCGGGCGCCATATTTCCAGCCTAAAATATCGAAAAAGTCAGCAGAGTACGCTCTTCTGGGTTGCATGCCCGTGCCTGTTGTGGTATGTTATATAAGTTCTGTTATATTATGAAGCTGCATCTCCCTCTCTTCCTTCGTAGTTCTCTTCTTTCAGTGCTGGCTCTTGCTCCTGTATGGGGTGGCACGCTCAGTTCTGAGGTTGATTTGCAGGTATATGCCGATTTTGGTCAGAATCGCGGTCGATACAGCACCAGCAACGTGAACGCTCTGCTTCAGGAGCTGAACAAGAATGGTGTGACCATTTCTTACAACAATGGCGCGGCAGATTATACGCTGGAGCATGGGATGATTTCCTTTGACAGCCGCCAGGAGAACGATGGCCCCAGTGCTGCCGTGTGCTACAACTATATTGCCACCGTTTCTCACAACGGTGTGCAGAAGCCCTATTTCTCGTATCTTGAGCTGGGCGAGGCGAATTCCATTCGGTACATGGGTATCGAATACCGCTATCCGAACTACTTTGACAATGGAACCGCTGGTGCTTTTATTCATTCTGCGCCGTCGGAGGTGTTCCAGGCAGACTTCAAGCTGACCCGCCTGAGCAAGATTGTGACAGATGTCACCACTTCTAACCTTTATTCTTCCGACAAGCTTACATACGAGAATGTATACGGCGAGTTGCTGTATCGCTCCGGCGGCGGCTATTCGGATGTCTATAACCCGGAAACAGGCGTTGATACAGGCATTGAGCGTTGTATCACGGGCGCCATTCAGCAGATTGACGGGCTGGGCAAGACTCAGAATGGAAATTTCTGGATGGGCCACACCGCAGATGGATGGGATGTGACCGTGGACCCGCTGCCGTTTGGCGTGAATAGTGGTGACTCCGGCAGCCCTGTCTGGATCTGGGACGATGAGGCTAAGGAATACCGCTATGTTGCCGCTGTGGCGCTGCAGGACGACAACCTGGCCAATGGTACCTCCAAGGGTAACCTGGATTTCGCTGCGCAGGTGGTGGAATCATACGACAGAACCATAGCCACGGCGTCCGGGAAGATTATCCTGGGCCAGACGGCCCAGACAGACGTGACAATCAGTCAGGACGCGGTGTCAACCACGCTCTGGAAGGGTGAGGCGACTGATGCCCAGGGGAATGTGCTGGCCAGCTATACCGGTGTTCAGAAGGGCCTGAACACCTGGAATGACATGGCAGCCATCCGCGACCTGGATAACTGGTACGCCAGGACGCAGGATTACCTGAATGCCGGGCAGAATAACACTACGGAAGGCCGCCTGGACTATGCCGATCTGTTCATGACGGATAACCTGGTGTTCCAGGCAACGGATAATGCCAGCTATGAGGTGGTTCTTTCCGGAGACATTGATCTGGGCATCGGCTACACTGAGTTCTCCAGGGGGAACCAGGCTGCGGCATCGTATACCATCAAGGGCGATGGCTATCTCGATTCCGCCGGTTATGTCATTGGCGAAGGAGTAGATGTGTTCCTCCAGCTGGTCAGCGATGATAAGACCCGCGAGCTCCGGAAAATCGGGGCGGGTAATCTGCACCTGGAGGGAACGGGGAATAACGATGTCATGCTGAACCTGGGTGGAGCCGGCAAAACCTACCTGAACCAGAAGGAGGGCTACGCCGCCTACAATGTGCTTGCCAACAATGGCTCCACGGTGGTGCTGGAGGGCGGAGTCTCCCAGATTAAGCGAGATTTCACTTTTGGCAACGGCGGCGGCACGCTGGATTTCCACGGCCATAGCTGGACTGAAGGAGCCGAGGGGAATTTCAGCCTGAAGGCACTCACTCAGGATGCCATCATTGCCAACTACAAGTCTGGCACCACTTCCGATGTGACTTTCACGACAGGCGGCACCTTCCTCGGCTCCTTCCGCGATGCGGCGGATGCTGCCCTGAAGGTACATTATGCCGGCACCGGAACCTGGACGCTGAACAGCATTCATACAAATCTCAGCAATGCCGCCAGCGGGCTTTCCGTTGATTCCGGCAAGGTGGTGCTGGTAGGCACGAACACGGAGCACGCGGCCGGAAATCTGGCCGGCACCAGCAAGCCCTGGAATAATGCTGATGACTGGCACTATGCCGATGCCGGCATGAATGTCGAGGTGCAGAATGGGGCTGTTTTTGAGCTGGGCAGCCATGCCCGTCTTACCGGCACGGTGACGGTCAACGAAGGTGGCACCTACATCATGCGCGAGGGTGTGCAGAACCGCTATGAATACATCGAAGGCGGCTACAAGTTGGAAGATACCTACGCTATTTCCGCCTTCTATGGCCATAAGGACGATACTGTGCTGAACGGCGCCATGCAGATTGTTTTCTCTGAAGGAACCTCCTCGAATCTCACCTACGCTGGCAATATATCCGGTACCGGCAGCCTGATGGTGAACACCGCCGGTGGCACCTTGACCCTGACCGGCGAAAATACCTTTACCGGCGCCAAGGAATTGCAGCAAGGCCATGTTATTGCCGATAATGTGGCAGCTCTCGGTGCCGGAGCGGGCTGGCAGATTGCCGAAGGCGCCACGCTTACGGTGCAGAGTGGATTGAATGCTGGCAATATCCTTTCTCTTGTGGATGCTTCCAGCTCCTCCGGCCTGCTGGCACTCGGAAACGATGTGGAGCATGCTGTGGATTTGCCTGGCTCCCAGCTCATTCTCGGTGCAGAGTCCGGCAAGACGGTGCGCTATGGCGATGCGTCTGAAACCATCCATAGCCCCCGCCTGGGTGGCGGCGGTGGTACGCTGGAGGTGCATGGCTCCCTGGCGGTGAGTGACCTGGTGCTGGGGCGTGCCGGTGAGCGGGGCGTGGTGCGCCTGGTGAATGAGAACAATGCTTTGACCGGCACCATCACGATGCTGGGCCAGGTGGCGCTGGATGCCACATCTGCCGCGATTGGCGGTGCCAAAGTGCAGCTGGGCTATGGTTCCGGTATGATGCTGCGCGAAGCGGCACAGAACATCAGGGGGAAACTTACGGCTGACTCCTCTGGCTCCTTCCTGCTGGACTACTATACCGCTGAGTCAGTGGATATGAGTGGCACCTCCTCTCTGTCCCTTTCCGCTGCCGGTGAGGCTGTCTATGCGGGTACTATCAATATCTCTTCTTCCGATACGTATCGCCTCGGTGGTTTCATTGGCTCTCTGTCGCTGAGTAACAATGCCGCGCTGAAAGGTGGCAATGCCTTGATGGTGGACGCCAAGGGCACCACCGGCGGTCGCGTGGTGCTGGCTGCACAGTCAGCTTATACCGGCGCTGTGACGGTGCAGGATGGCAGCGGCAATGGTACCGGTAAGGTCACGCTTGGGTTCTCCGAGAATAATGCGCTTACCTCCGCATCCGGCACCACGGTGAACCGTGGCGGTGTGCTGGATATCGGTAGTACAACCCAGACTCTCAGGAACCTGCAGGTGAATGAAGGCGGCTTGCTGACCAGTGCCGTCGGCGGCACGCTGGTGTTTGATATGCAGTCGGAGAAATTCCAATACGGCAGCATGCGGCTCGATAATGCAGAGAAGACTGGTTCGGCCAACCTGGTGCTGGCCTCAGCGGATAATGAATGGAATCTCTTTACGGTGAAGCAGGGCACCCTGTTCACTCGTGTGGATAATTCGCTGTCTGCCACGGGTATCACCCGGGTGGAATCCGGCGCTACGCTGAACCTGAATACATGGGACGGTAATGGTTTCCGAACCCGTACCATGCATGGTAATATCCAGCTGGGCAATGGTGCCAATATGACCACGGGGTCAGGCAATTTTGATGTCACCCTCACGGGCTCCTTCGGGGTGGATGCCGGTGGCCGCGCCAATATGACTGGCGGCAAGTGGATTCTGACCGGCGGTAACTACAACCAGGACGGTGGCACCATCGCTTTTGCTTCATCGGAGTTGTGTCTGTCTTCTGCCTCAGCTCAGCGCATCGGCGGTACGGTCAGTGTGGAGTCCGATACACGCTTCTACAGTTCGGAAGGCAATTCGGATATGCTGAAGCAGTTCAGTCACATCAACATTGCCGCAGGTAAGAAGCTTACTCTGGATGAAAATCACTGGAATACCATCTGGCGAGTGGATTCTCTGACTGGTAGCGGCAATATCGAGTGGATCTCCGACACCACCCATTGGTCCACGGCCCGAGTTATCCTTGGCGGCAGCGGTGAATACAGTGGCAATATCACCGTAAACCGTAACTATAATGTGGGTGACCGCACTCACCAGGCTTTCCTTGAAATTGCTGGCGAGAAGGCGGTATCCGGAGCTGTTATCAACCTGAACGGCGGTTCTTCGTCCTCCGTGATTTCTCTGGCTTTGAATGCCGCCGAGGTGCAGATGGGCGGTTTGAATGGTAATGCGCACAGTCATGTGATGGCTGGTGCTGCCGTGGCTTCGGCCGCTTCCAGCTCCGCTCCGGTTTCCAGCGGGAGCGCGGCTCTCATCCTCAATGGCAGTGGCAATTACACCTTCAGCGGCCAGCTCGGGCATGAAAATGATACCGCCGCAAAATCGGTCAGCCTGGTGATGAACGGTACCGGTTCGCAGACCATCAATGGCAGCATGGCGGTGCTGAACGATGTTCAGGCTCTTCAGGGTACGTTGAATGTAACTCCCTCCTCCTTGCGTGTGATGGGCAACCTGGCCGTGGGTAAGGATGCTACCCTGAATCTGGGCAGTTATCGTTACAGCCTGGATTCCGGTAAGAGTCTGACAATCTCCGGAACGGGCGCAACGCTCCATGCCGGGCTTGATCTGAATGGCGGCTCTCTCATTTTTGATGCCGCTGCCCTTGACCAGACGGGTTTTGACCTGGGCGGCGCGCTCAGTGCCTCCTCCGGTGCCGTGATTCATTTCACCGGGCTCACCACCACTCTGGATGGCCAGAGCTTCACCCTGACCACCGGCGATTGGAGCGGTGTGCTGAATACCCTGAGCTCGGCCGACCTGATTTTCATGCGTGCCGACTTCACTACGAATGCCTCCGGTAATCTGGTGGTCTCCTTTGCCCGGAATGGCTATTTGTGGAACGGTACGGACTCTGCATGGACCTGGAGCACCAGCGCATTCTCTACCGATACATCGGCCCCGAATGCGAACTCCAATGTTGTGTTCAGCGATGCGGCAGCAAAGACCACGGTGAATGTGGATGGCTATGTGTCTGCCTCGTCCTTGTATTTCGAGAACAGCAGCAAGGATTATCAGCTTTCGGATGTCGGCGGCAGCAAGATTGTGACGAATACCATCGTGCAGATCGGCTCCGGCAAGACAACTATCGCCCCGTGGACAGTCATTAAATCGGGTGTTGATGTCCAGGCCGGTACATTGGTGCTGGATGATGCTGATTTCGATGGCTCCGGCGCGGTGATTTCTGTTGCAGACGGTGAATTGTCGCTTAAACTGGGCGAGAAGGAAACGGTTTCCTCCCTTGTGCTGAAGGATGGCGCCCATTTCAAGCTTTCCGGCAACAGGGTTCTCACCGTCTCCAACGGTGTGCAGAAGAATATCGCGGGTACGGTGAAGATGTCTGCGTATGGTTCTTCCTCCATAACCGACAATAAGTCCGACTATGCGGTGAATGGCGGCAGCCTTCATATCGGCAGCGCTGAAGCCGATGGTTCGGTGATTCTGAAATCCGTGAGCCTGCAGAATGGCGGCGAGCTGCATGTGGCAGGTGGCTATCTTGGCCTGGAAAATGGTATTACGGCGGGTGCCGGGCAGTCGACTGTCCATGTGGATGGCGGCAATCTGGTGCTTTCCAAGGATTATGTCATCAGCGGCGTTTCGGAGGGCGGCTCTCTTGATATCAATGTCCGGAATGGCGGTCTGTATGTGGCCGGCATCAGCACCAAGTCCGCCAATATCAAGCTGCAGGAGGGCGGTGTGCTTGCCTCCTCTGCTTATGAGTCCCTGATTTCACAATACGCTTGTGACATTGAATTGTCTGGCAATGCCACGGTTTCGGATTCGATGTATCGCTTGATGAACGCGAAGGTGAGCACAACCTCCGCGGTGGGTAATATCGACCTTTCCGGCAAGATTTCTTCCTCCGGTGATGCTGATCTGCACGTGGATGTTTCCAAGGGCGGGCGCGTGGTCATCAGCGGCGAGGCTGCCGTTTCCGGCGATATTACTGTGGCCGCTTCGGGCCACCTTGGTGTGGCTGACAAGCTCATGATTAAGGATTGGGCGGGGGCGCAGGCTACCGGTGTGCAGATTTCCAGCCGCAATGGCAGTGCCGATGCTGCTATTGCTGGCGGAAGCAAGCTGGCCTGGGTAGAGGGTACCGCCCAGATTCACGGCACGGGTACCGCCCCGGCTCAGGTAAGCAATGCGCTGGTGGAACTGTATGATGGTGCCACGCTCAGCCTCCGCAATGTCATGCTGGGCAGTGATTCCCAGATTAAGACGGTAACGGAGGCCGCTTCGGCCACTATCAGTGCTTCCAACGTAGGCCTGCATGTGGTGACCCCGGGTACGGCTCTGAGTCTCAGTGCTGACCAGTCGCTTACCTTGTCCGGCTCGGACGAGAGCTACACGCTCCAGGCCGGCAGCCAGGTGCTGAGCATCACCACGGATGTGCTTGCCGGCAGCCTGACTCTGACCGGTGAGAGCCTGATGGTGAGTTTCGATGGGTATGACCTGGCTGCATACGATGCCGTGCAGCTTCAGTTCAGCGAGGGAGTGACGGTGGATTCCGCCATGCTGGTGACTGGCCAGGCCCAGGTGGAGCAGGGTACTGCACCGCAGATGATGACCGGCTGCTATGTGACCAGCGGCAATGTGGGCTCTATCGTGTTCCTCCTGAATCACAACGTCCCGGAACCCTCCACCAGCACGCTCAGCCTTCTGGCTCTGGCCGGCCTTGCTATGCGCCGCCGTCGTCGCTGAGACGATTTACGAATGGGTAGCGAAAGCAAGAAATGAGGATTTGCGAGATCATAAATCTGTCGGAGCACGGGACTCTTGTCTCGACGAAGCCCACAAGGGTGGAGACGGAAGTCCCGAAAATATAACCGGTGAGGGACTAAAGTTACTTCGCTCCGAAAAATACAGCAGCTCGCCCTTTGATTTTGTGCAGCCGCACCGGGAAATTAGATTGATTTCGGTGCGGGTTCTGCTAAACTCAATATAAGCATGGATTCCGCAGCATGGATGCGGCGGAAAATACGTCATCATATCATCTCTTGTTCCCAATTAGAACGATGAAGAGCTTGTCCCCGTTACTGCTGGTTATGAGCAGCCTTCCGTTGGCTGCTGCTGAAAGTGATTTCAGTGCGCTGGTTCACCACTGGAATTTCGATGAAGGCCGTGAATGGCATCGAATGGCTTTCCCGTACCAGTCGGATGCCAAGGTGGCGCACGATAGTGTGGGTGCTCTCGATTTGAAAATCCCGGGAAAGGATAAGGATGAAACCTGGGCTTCCGGTCGTCAGTATTCCGGTGTGCGGCTGAATACCGGTGGCCTGGCTGTATCTGGCGGTATTGATTCGATGAAGGAGAGCTTTACCCTTTCCTTCTGGCTGAAGATGGGCAAGACCCAGGGTGTTGTCATTGGCGATAAAAAGCAAGTAGCCCTTGGCGTTGTGGACGCTAGTGGCTGCCTCGGTGTCGTGCTGAACGATAAGACCTGCATGAAATCCGCAGACCCGGTAACAGACGAAAAGTGGCATCACTTTGTGATTACCCGCAATGCCAGGAGTGGTAATATGCGCTTGTTCGTGGACGGAAAGCTGGGGAGCATCTTCACCGGCCCCACGGGTGAACTCGAGAGCAGCTACACGAAGTTCGGCGTATCGCCCAGGAAGAAGAAATTCCAGGCTGTGTTGGATCAGGTGCATGTCTTCAACAAGGAAATTCAGGAGGATACGGTGAAGGCTCTGTATGATAACCATGCCCCCAAGGTGTATGACCAGGAGCATCTGGTGGACCACAAGGCGACTACGCGTACGGGCAGTATCCTGCATCTCTATGCCCATGATAACGAGATGGCCAAATTGAGCGTCTCCCGCCATTCGCAGGGTAAGTACGGCACGGTGGAAAGCGTGGGTGATGGCACCTTCGATTATACCCCAGGCAAGAAATTCAAGGGCAGCGATTCTTTTGAGGTGGAGGTGACAGACGGTCGCGGCGGGTTCTGCCGCGCGGAGATTCGCGTGCGCGATTATCGCTATATCGAAGGGCCGCTGGTTGATACCTTCACCTATACCTGCAATCTGCCTGACCTGCCGGAGGCTGAGTCCAAAAGTCAGCATCGTAAACCGATGCGTATCAAATTGCCGCGCAAGAAGCTCCCGGATTTGCTGGTGGAGGGCAATTCGCGCATCTGGTACTATGCTAACCAGTCTGCAAAGGGTAAGATGAAGTTTGCGGCCCCGGTTGAGATAAAGGATGCGAGCGGCAAGCCTCTGCCGGCGGAGGGGGCCGCCATGCTGCGAGAGGATACGATGGTACTGCGCCAGAACGATGGTACCCTTCAGCTGGGCAAGCTGAAGAAGTCCGGCTCATCTTTGAGCATCACGCCGGGCGATGTGCTCAAGAATACAAAGGGGGATGCATTCAAGCTCAACGCGCGTTTCTTTGTGTTTGTGGACTATGACCTGGACGGCAAGAAGGATTTGATTCATGGCGGCGGCAACGGCATGACCTGTTACCTCAACAAGGGCAATAACCAGGTGCCGGTGCTGGCCGAGGAAAGCCTCGTGGTGCATGAGGAATCATACAGCATCTACCCAGGCCTGGGTGATCTGGATGGCGATGGCCGCGTCGATTTGCTGCATGGCAATAACTGGGGGCGTCTCCACATGTGGTCTGCCAGTGCAGAGGGCGAGAATATCAAGCACAAGCGCAAGCACCAGACGCTTACCCTGAAGGATGCGCCGCAGGATAATTTCCTCCGCCAGCTGAATGGCACCAACCTGTTGGCCGAAGACCTGGACGGCGATGATGTGCCCGACCTGGTTATCGGCGGCAGCCTTGGTAGCGTCGTGGCCATTGCCCGCGGTGTGGATCCGAACTCCCGCAGGAACAACCTGAAGAAGATTGAGAAGGAAATTTACAAGGATGCCGAAAACAACCTGGCCGCCAGGTTGATGGCTAATGACCAGGCGTTGCTGAAACGATACAAGAGCCTGATGAGTGAGTGGATTGCCTGGGCAACCAAGCAGAACACGCCTGCTGCTCGTGAGGCTGCCTATAACATGCTCAAGAAGCATATTGCGAAATATCCCTTCCTGAAGCGCCAGTATCTGGATTCTGCCTGGGTGAAGAAGGATAAGAAGACCGGCGAGATTGTGGAAGTCGGCCCCATGCATCATGTTCCCGGTATCTTCACGCAGAACTGGATTGTGCTGCACCAGCTTATGCCGGATTCTGCAGAGCACCGCCAGGATGTGGCCGATACCCTGGGCATGAAGGGCCTGGACCGCGAGCAGTATCTGACGACCGGTCTCCCGCTGGCAGATAACAACCACTGCAGTGAGGGCCAGCTGCTCTCCATCCGCGATTTCATGGTGCGCCACCCCCGCATCCTTTTCCCGGATGACCACTTGTCCATCGACCAGCATTTCGGCGATGGGCGCGATGCCATGTGCTATATCTTCCGTTCCAACAAGAATACCTTTGGTTCTGAAATCGGTGGCTTTGTCAATGAAATGGCTGGCGATATGGTTAAGGCCGCGGAGGAGTGCCTGGAAGGCCCGGGCTCAGCCAATGGCGACTACTTCACTCTGGTGATGGCGCATGAGGTCTGCCACTCTCTGGATGGCTATGTGCACAACCTGCCGAATCAGGACCTGAAGCGCCGCTGGGGCGATGTCATCGTCTACGCCGGCAACAATGGCGGCGCGGTGGACCTGGTGGCAACTGGCAAGACCGGCTGGTTCGATGCCGGCCAGACGCAGGAGAAATTCAAGGCTGCCGGCCTTTGGGATGGCACCGGCAAGTGGAATGAGGTCTGGGACGAGTACTGGGCGAAGAAGTGCCCGTACAATGAAAAGGCCTTCATGCGTGGCAACACCGGCTGGTTCATCTATGCCCCGCAGGAGACCCTGGCCACCCAGGCAAACCACCACTGGCCGCGCTCCGAGGCTCGTCTCATTGGTGCCATCCTGCGCTACAAGATGGGGTATAAATCGCCCATCAACGAGGTGGTGCATTATCTGGATGTGCTCTCTGCCGGCATGAACAAGATTCACATGTACCACACCAGGACTTCGCATGAAACGAAGAGGGTGGAATACATCTCCGACCCCGCCTGGCTTGTGCGCAATGATAAGGGCTATATCACAGATGTCACCCTCGCTGGCCGCACCTACAGCTTCGAGGTAGACGAAAATGGCCGCACTGTGGGCATCAAAGCCAATCCCTTCGATAAGAAGCTCGATGAGCTTGCCAAACAGCTGAAGCCTAAGAAGTGAGCCTCCAATTTCGCGGGCCCCGCCCGCGAAATTCTCTCTGTGCAGCAGAAATTTTCTCAGCTCCCCGTTCAGGGAGCTGATTTGTTAGGTACATGTGGTGCAGAAGCACATGAGCCCCAAAGAATGTAGCGTCAAATGGGAGTTTGTCGGGCTGGAACAGCTCGTCGTTGCTGCGGTGTAAACGCAGCAATTTAGACCACTTTCAAGTGGATTTAGATGCCTCGTAAGAGGCAATTTCATCTGCCAAAGGCAGATTTCGCTGCAGCTCATCAAGAGCTGCAATGCAGGTGAAATTAGTTCCTGCGGGCCATAGGCCCGCACTATCTCTAAACAACTTGCATTGCAGGGCAGAATGCCCTGCAGAGAAATTGCGGGCAGAAGCCCGCAATGAAACCCGCCACTATCGTGACGGTCTAAATCCGGTTATCACCGGTCTAAATTGCCCGGCTTCTGCCGGGCAGTGTTTCAGCCCCACAAATCGCTTTAGCGGATAAAGAGGGGGCAGGCTCCAAAACGGTGTTGATAATGCAGTCAATTGTGAAATCCTTGGGACAGCACACATGTGGTGCAGAAGTGTCTGTTATTATCTCTTGACGCCAAGGGGAAGGAAATGATAGAATCCTGCCATGAGTACAAAGTTCAGTTGGGAATTACGCCCCCTGGACGGAAGTGTAGACTTTGGAGAGGAACTGAACGCGCAGCTGCCGCTGCTGGTTCGAAAGTTGCTGGCACAGAGAGGAATTTCCGGTCGGGAACGGGCACTACGATTCCTGAAACCAAGGCTAGCGGATCTAGGAGACCCTTTTGCCTTGCGGGAGATGGATGCAGCCGTTGAGCGCATCTTCCGCGCGGCAGACAACGGCGAGCACGTCTGCATCTATGGCGACTATGATGTGGACGGCGTGAGCTCTGTCACGCTTCTGTATACCATTTTGCGGGCCTATGGCATCCGCACGGATTACTTTATACCCGTTCGGACCCGCGAGGGGTATGGCCTGAGCGAGGAAGGCATGGCAAATGCCATTGCGAAGTGTGGCGAGACCCCCGGCCTGATTATTGCCGTGGACTGCGGCACCTCCTCGGTGGAGGAGGTAGCCTGGCTGCAGGAGCAGGGGATTGATGTGGTGATTCTGGACCACCATGAGGCCAGCACCCAGGGGCGTCCGCCTGCCGTGGCCGTGGTGAATGCCAAGCTGGAGGAAGACAGCCCCTTCACCTACCTGTGCAGCGCCGGTGTTGTGTTCAAGCTGGCCCATGCCATGCTGAAGGAACGCCGCCTGCCTAAGTTTGACCTGAAGCAGTATCTCGATGTGGTGGCCATTGCTACCGTGGCGGATATTGTGCCGCTTGTGGAAGAAAACCGCCTGCTTACGCGGCATGGCCTGCGGGTCATGGAGTCCGGCGGCAATATCGGCATTCAGGCAATCAACCGGGTCACGAATTTAAACCGTCGACCCAGTGCCAGCCATGTGTCATTCCGCATCGGCCCGCGTCTGAATGCCGCCGGCCGTATGGATAATCCGCTGGATGCGCTCAACCTGCTCATGACCCGCGATACCGCCGTGGCCATGGAGCTGGCAGAGCGGCTGGAGATGCACAACCGTGCCCGCCAGCAGGAGGAAGAGAAAATCCGCAATGAGGCCATGGAAATGCTCTCGCATACCTTCTCACCGAAGCGCGACAGCGTGATTGTGCTGGGCTCCCGCACCTGGCATCCGGGGGTGGTGGGTATCGTGGCTTCTCTCCTCATGCGGCGCTATCATAAGCCCACCTTCGTTATTTCTCTGGATGAGAACGGCATAGGCAAGGGGAGTGGCCGCTCTATTCCCGGCGTATCGCTGGTGCAGGCTATTCATGCCTGTGCCGATACCCTCATATCCGGTGGTGGTCATGATATGGCCGCCGGTCTGGTGATTCACGAGGATATGATAGATGCCTTCCGCGCCCGTTTCGATGCCTTTGTGAAGGAAAGCGTCGATCCGTCCAGGTTGACTCCGGTGTTGAATGTGGATGCCGAGGTGAGCTTCCCGGAACTCACTTTGGAGCTGCTGGATAGTTATGAGCTGCTGGAGCCGTTCGGTAACTCTAACCCGCAGCCGGTATTCATGAGCCGCAATGTGATGCTGACGGATGCCCCGCGCCACCTGCAGGGGAATCACCTGCGCCTTGGGCTGCGCCAGGGGAACTATGAGTGCGATGCCATGTATTTCAACGGCGGCTCGGTGAAGCTGCCCGACCCTCCCTGGGATATTGCTTTCACCATTGACCGCAACGTGTGGCGAGGCCGGGTCAGCCTCTCCATTTCCATTCAGGATATTCGTCCTGCTGCTTCTGTATGAATCCCTCCCGCCCACAGCGCAACCGTTCCACTCATCGCCCGCCGGCTAATGTCGAGTTTGGCGATTGGCGGGTTCCGCCGTCGCAGCACGTTCGTGAGCCGAAGCGCAGGCAATCCAAGGCTGCCCGTGTGATTCGGCGTCTGAAGGTTCAGGCTGCTTACTGGGAATCGGTGGAGCCTGTGTATCAGGTGGCGCCATACAATGAATCATACGCCATTCATGGATGGAAGCGTGTTATCCGCCTGTGTATAGCCTGGAGTTTGATGCTGCCCATATCGGTGGTCATGGTATTTGCGCTCATGCTGCAGCTCTACCATGCAGCGCCGGTGGTGGGCGATGTCAACTTCTGGCAGAGTCTGCCGGTCTGGTATGCGCTGCTGGGGGCGCTGGTGTTTGCCGTGCTGAAATATTTTCATCTGGTAGATGCCATTCTGGTGTTTATTTATGTGCTAGGGCATGAATTGACTCATGCCATTGCCGCGCTCATGTGCTTCGGCAAGGTGGAGGCTCTCAGCGTGGATATTGATGGCGGCTATGTCGACACCGATAAAGATAACCTTTTTGTTTCGCTGGCACCCTATTTTGTGCCCTTGTGGATGCTGCTCTGGCTTGGGGTGTTCTTCATCTCCAACCTGGTTGTGCCTTTCGAAACGTACCTGCAGTGGTTCTATGCCGGATTCGGATTCTGGTGGGCCTTCCATGTGTACTGGACACTCTGGGTCATCCCCCGGGAACAGCCGGATTTGCTGGAGAATGGTGTGGTTATCTCCTTCCTGATTATCACGATAACCAATATCATTGCGCTTCTGCTCATCCTGCGTTGTTTCGGCGTCATCAGCCTGCGCGGTTACTGGCAGGACCTCCAGTATTGCGCCCAGGAGCTCTACAGCACCTATCATGACCTGATTCTGTGGGTGATACAGCGATAGCTCGTTATGTTTTCATGCTGTGCAGGGCGACGGATATAAATCGGTGCGTGGAACTTGCAACCCCGATAAACTCCAATTTGGTGCCACATTCCTTGTGACACACATGTGGCATGGCGTTGGCTGGTGCGTTTTGCCCTTGCGTTGTCATCCTGAATCTGGTAGGATTTCCGGCAGCACGTATGATGAAGGTGAAGCACCACAATTACATATTCCCCCTTCTGCTTGCGCTGGGGCTGCCCACGGCTGCCGGCGAACGTGAGAATTTTGATTTCGGCTGGAAATTCCGCTACATGGGAACCGATGTGCCGGATATCAGCTCCTCCCCGGCTACTGCATCTGCTTCAGAATCTGGCAATGGGCCCGGTCGCGTGGTGGATGGCAAGCTCGATACCCGCTGGTGCGCCCCCGATTCCAAAACCGGGCATTATGTTCAGGTGCTGACAGGTACCAAGGAGAAGGTCAAGACCATCATCGTGCAGTGGGAGAAGGAGAACTCCTTTGAGGTGGATGTGGAAATTATTTCCGGCAAAAAGCAGAAAACCCGCACCGTTGTGATGCAAGGGCAGAAGACTCTGCGTATTCCTGCCGGAAACCGAGCAGTCACCTCCCTCAAGCTCACCGTGAATGGCGGAGTGGGGAAGAATATCTGGGCCAGCGTACGAGAAATCATCTTCCTGAACGAGAAAGGGAAGCAGATTCGCCTGAAGAAGCCGGATGTGAAGATGGACGGCCCTGTGGCCACCGGGTACGATGACAGCGATTTTCAGGACGTGCGCCTGCCGCACGACTGGGCCATTGAGAGTCCGTTCCTGGTAAATGAGCCCAACGAAACCGGCAAATTGCCCTGGAATGGCTGGGGCTGTTACCGCAAGAGGTTCGACGTGCCCGCAGATTTCGACAAGAAGGAGCACCGCTATTATCTTGATTTTGATGGTGTGATGTCGAACCCGAAGGTGTTTGTGAATGGTAAGTTTGCAGGCGAATGGGCCTATGGCTATAACTCCTTCCGGGTGGATATTACGCCGTATCTGAAGGCAGGCAAAAGCAACCTGGTATCGGTGATTGCCAGCAACCAGCCGAGCTCCACCCGCTGGTATCCGGGTGCCGGTATTTACCGCAGTGTCTGGCTGGAGAAGACTGGTCCTGTGCATCTTGCCCATTGGCCGGTGTATGTGACCACTCCCAAAATCAGCAGTGCTGAGGCCACGGTGGAAATCCGCACGCGCGTGGTGAATACATCCAATACCGCTAAGGAAATCACCGTGAGTCAGGCAGTAGGCAAGGCCAAGGCAAAGAGCGTGAAGCTCACTCTCGATGCCGGTGAGGAGCGGGAGGTGAAGCAGAAGCTCGTGGTGGAAAAGCCTCGTCTCTGGAGCTGCAGTTCGCCGAAATTATACACTCTTCGCACTAAACTGCTGAGCGGAGAGGAAGAACTGGATTCCAAGGAGACCACCTTCGGCATCCGCCACGTGGAATGGACAAAGAACGGCTTTTATCTCAATGGCAAGCGGGTGCAGATTAAGGGTGTGTGCGAGCACCACGATTTGGGTGCGCTCGGTGCGGCTTTCCATACCCGCGGCTATGAGCGCAAGATAGAGATTCTTAAGGAGATGGGCTGCAACTCCATTCGCATGACCCATAATCCCCCCGCGCCGGAAGTGCTCGACCTGTGCGACAAGCATGGCATTCTGGTCATTGATGAGCTCTTTGATATCTGGGAACAGCAGAAGTATGATAAGGTGAATGGCTACCACGTCTACTGGCCCGAATGGTGGAGAAAGGATGTGGAGAACTTCATGCGCCGCGACCGCAATCATCCCTGTATCATTGCCTGGAGTGGTGGTAACGAAATACCGGAGCTGGGCACGGCCCGCGGGCGCGTGGTTTCGACCATGCTGCGCGAGGAGATGCGGAAATATGACGAGACCCGCCCGTACACCGTCGGCAGCAATGACCCCGGCAGCGTGACCAATGGTTTCGCGGAGACGGTGGATGTATTCGGCTTTAACTACAAGCCGGATATGTATACCTTGTTCCGGCAGCGGCACCCGAACCAGCCGGTATACGCCTCCGAGACCAATTCCTGCGTAGCCTCGCGTGATACTTACTTTTTCCCGCTGAGCTGGAAGGTGGATGGTGGCGCCCGCGATTTCCACGTGAGTGCCTATGGCCTGTTTGCTCCGGGCTGGGGAACGAGCCCGGACATCGAAATGTATTCACTTTCCAGAAACCCGCATGTAGCCGGCGAATACGTGTGGACCGGGTTCGACTATCTGGGCGAGCCTACCCCCTACAATCAGGATGCCTCCAATATCGGCAACTTCCACGGGGCAACGGAGGCGGAAAAGCAGGCGGCCATGGAGAAACTGCGTCTCATGGGCAACAAGGCCCCCAGCCGCAGCTCCTATTTCGGTATCATTGACCTTGCCGGTTTCCCGAAGGATACCTATTACCTGTACCGCAGCCACTGGCTCCCGGAGGAAAAGACCTGCCATATCCTGCCGCATTGGAACTGGGCAGGCCGCGAGGGCGAGGTAACGCCCGTCATGGTGTTCTCCAGCGGTGACGAAGCAGAACTTTTCCTGAATGGCAAGAGCCTTGGCGTGCGCAAGCGCGGGCAGGGGCCCAGCTACACCCAGAAGCTGGAGGTGTGCAAGAATGCTTACCGCTTCGTCTGGGAGGACGTGGTCTACAAGCCCGGTACCCTCAGTGTCAAGGTGAAGAAGAAGGGGCGCCCCTGGGCTACGGCTCAGCGCGTCACTACTGGTGATGCCGTGAAGGTGGAGGCAGCGGTGGATAGAAAGCAGCTCCTGAACGATGGCTATGACCTGGCGTACATTTCCCTTTCGCTGGTCGATAAGAACGGGAATGTGGTTCCCACTGATTCCCGTGATGTTGAGTTTGAGATAACCGGCCCCGGCGAACTGGTAGGTTTTTGCAATGGAAATCAAACAGATCACACCTGTATGCAGTCTAAGAGTCAGAGCTTCTTTAACGGACGCATGATTGCCATTGTACGCAGCAAGCGCGGCGAAGCCGGCGAGGCAGAGATTTCTGTGAAAGCGGCAGAATTGCCGGAAACCAGGGTGAAGGTTTCTGTAGCCGGCGAGACTGCAGCGGAAAATGATAACGAAGAAAAGAACTGAAGATATGACCAAACTTTTGAAGAATCTGAAACCCCACGGGGATAACCCCGGCAACCGCACCGCCGGGAGCTCTAATGTGATGCTGGGTATAGGTATTCTCGGCGTGATTGCGCTGTGTTTCATTGCCTGTTCCACGGCGGCCAGTGCGTGGAGTGCTGTTTTTCGTGTGGTGTGGCTGGTGCTCACCTCTGTGGGCCTCATTCTGCTGGCCTACTTGTCGCGCTTGCAGCAGCAGCTGACGGTGCGCCGCATGCTGCTGCTCTCCAGCATGATAGTGGCTCAGCTACTTATTATGAACGGAGTCTGCTCCTTGAAGGGGCTTGTCCCTGGCTTTTACCTGGAGGGCCAGCTGCTGCTCTGGCTTCCGTATGCGCTGGCTCCCACTATTCTGGCCGTGATGATTGGCCGCCGCCTCGGGGCGTTCACCGCCCTGTGCTGCACGATTTTCGGTGTGGCCATGTTCCCGGAGGCTACAGATACCTCCGTCATCCTGAACTACAGTGCCGTAAGCTTCGTGACGGGTACCGTGTGCGCCCTGGTTTCGGGGCGTGTGCACAAGCGCGAGCATATTCTGCGCGCCGGCTTTGTGGCCAGTGCCATTGTGTTCACCTCCGTCTATCTTCTGCTTGGTCTGGAAGCCAGCGGTTCTGATAAAGAGATTGCCTTGCGCGGCCTGCATGGTGGCTTCAACCTGAGCGGGTTTACCCTTGAGTTGTCCATTACGGTGGGTGTCAACTTTGTGTTGGCTGCCCTCATTGGCGGCATGATGCCCGCCCTGGAGCGTCTGTTCAACATATCCACCCCCATCACCTGGCTGGAGTGGGCCGATATGAATCACCCGCTGCTCAAGAAACTGCAGATTGTGGCTCCCGGTACCTTCCACCACAGCCTGCTGGTGCAGCGTTTGTCTGAGGCTGGCGCCGAGGCTATTGGCGCTGACGTGACCCGCGCCGGCGTGTGCGGCCTTTACCATGATATCGGCAAGATTTCCAATCCCCAGTATTTCGCAGAGAATATTCCTGACCCGACCAACACGCCGCATGCCGACCTGACCCCGGAGGCCAGTGCCCGTATCATTACCGGCCATGTTACCGAGGGCGTGGAGCTGGCTGAATCTCACGGGCTGAATATCCGCATCATCAACGTTATCCGTGAGCATCACGGCGTGTCCACTGCCTATTTTTTCTACCGCAAGGCGCTGGATTTGTACGAGGAGGAGAAGGCCAAATTCGAGGAGGGGCTCATTGATACCTGCCCGGAGGAGGTGGATAAGTCCATCTTCACCTACAAGGGCCCGATTCCCCAGACCCGCGAGAGCGGTATCGTGAGCATGGCAGATGCCGTGGAGAGTGCCACGCGTTCCCTCCAGCATCCCACGGAGGAGGATATCCGCAACATGATTAACGGTATCTTCAAGGGCCGTATTCTGGATGGCCACCTGCAGGATTGCGGGCTTACCCTGGGCGAAATCGAGAAGCTGAAGGAATCCTTCTTTGCCACCATCCGCACCATGCATCACAACCGCATTGCCTACCCCAAGCCCAAGGCCGATGATGCCACTGCGGCCGTGATTGAGCTGCGCAAGGCAGAGCAGAAGCAGGAAGCCTGATGAAGCGCCATATCCGCAGTATCTCCATGGTGCTTGCCTTCCTGGTGGGCGGCATCTTTCATAAGCAGCTGGCGCCGCTGGGTAACTGGCTGCCGGCCAGCGTGGCTCTCATGCTCAGCATCACTTTCCTGGGCATTGATACCTCGCGCCTCCGGCCGCAGCGCATGCACCTCTGGCTGCTGCTGGGAATCCAGGTCATCGGCATGAGCCTCTGGGGTATTGCCCGCGCGCTGGGCTACCCGGTGCTGGCAGAGTCCTTGTTCTTCTGCGGCATTGCGCCTGTAGCCATCGCGGCGCCGGTCATTGTGAACCTGCTCAAGGGCAATGTTGAGTTCACCACCACGGCTATGGTGCTCAGCCAGATTGTCTTTGGTCTGCTCACTCCCTTGCTCATGCCCCTGGTGGTGCAGGTGGAGGGCTTCTGCTATGCTGAACTGGCTGCAGAGGTGGCCATGCAGCTGGCCACGGTGCTGGGTATCCCCGCCATCATTGCCATTGTGCTGCGCCTGGTGTATCCCCCTTGCAAGGGCTGGACGGCTAAGCTCCGGGATGTATCGCTGGGTATCTGGATTGTCAACCTGACCATTATCGCCGGCGTGGGCACCCAGCGAGTGCTGGCCATGGATATCAGCTGGTGGAATATGCTGCCGCTGGTGCTGGGTTCTCTTTTTGTCTGTGTCACCGGCTTTGTGTCGGGGTATAAGTTCGGCCCCCGCGGGCTCAAGCGCGAGTGTTCCCAGTGTCTGGGGCAGAAGAACACCATTCTGACCCTCTATATCGCCAGCCAGTGGTACGTGCATCCTCTGGCCTACATCGGCCCCGCTTTTTACGTGTTCTTTCACAACATTGCCAACGCGCTTCAGATTGCCCTCGCTGCACGTGAATCTGCCCGGAAAAAGCTTTCCGGGGAGTGAGGTGGAAGTGTCGTAAAATATTGTAATTATTTGCTTGACATGGGTTGTCGGGGGGGGGTAATATGACGCCTGTCAGTTTAATTATTTCTGAAAATGAAACTTCACATACCCTATCCTCTCTATCGTCTTGTCATGCTGGTTCTCTGTGCTCTGCCTGCCATGGGTGCAGGAATGAGCACGCCGACTTCCATTACCACGCCGGAGGGCTACACCGTTGTCTCAGCTTCCACCTGGGAAGATTTCAAGAACTATTCCACCACGAATGACGTGGCTTTCAAGGTAGATTCCGTTGAAGGCGGCGTGGTGATAGATGGGCTCAGCACGAATCTCAAAGGTGGCAGCGGTACCTGGTATATCACCAGTTCAGATGCCGGGAACCTCTCCTCTCTCTCCATTTCAAATGCTTCCACGCGCATTTTCTCCTTTGGTTCGCTGATTGTCGAGAATCTGGGTTCCTTGACCGCATCCGGTATTTCCTTTACTGAATACAGCGATTATAACGGCGGTGCACTCGGTTATCTTATTGGCTCCAATGCTTTTAATAACAACGGGAGCTTGTCTTTTTCCGATAACTCGCGTTACTACAGCACCCGCGGCAATGGTGGTGTGTTCCTGGTTTCCGGTAATGGTTCACTGGCCTTCACCAGCAATAATGATGTTTCGTTTGATGGCAACACGGCCAGCTCTACCAGAAATGACACCAGTGGCGGTGCTATTTATGGCAAGCGTGGTGCCGTTGTTTCCTTTGCGGATAACAAGAACCTCAGCTTTACCGATAACAAGGTATTCACCGTGCAGGGCTCGAATGCATACGTAACAGCCTATGCACCCATGGGTGGTGCGCTGTACATTGCCGGCAGTGAAGAGGGCGGCAGCGCGACGAATGGTGAAGGCGGCATTGCCATCACGGGGAATGATTCCGTAGTATTCCAGGGGAATATCTCTGAAGCCAATTTCGATGCTCAGTCTGCGTACGATTGTTATGGCGGTGCCATTTACACCGGTAAGGGCACCAGCATCAATATCAGTGAGAACGGCAGTCTGAAATTCATTGCCAACAAGGCACAGTCTATTGCTGTAAATGGTACATATTCAAGCGGCAATACATTTGGTGGTGCTCTGGCTGCTGGTGCAGGGGCTACCGTGCAGCTGAATGCCAATGATGAAGTGCTTTTCCAGGGCAATGAGTCTTTGTCTTCCAGTGAAGGCGGTTCCTCCAGCACGGTATATGGTGGTGCCATCTACATAGAGGATAACGCAACGCTGGAATTGAATAATAATGGCACCCTGAGCCTCATCGGAAACCGGGCTGCATCGGAGACAGGCCGCAGCACTTCCTTCTATTCTGCCCATGGTGGTGCCATTCATGGTGCAGCGGGCAGCAGCATTTCGCTGAACGGGAATGGTACGCTCCTGATTCAGGGCAATACGGCATATTCATCTGGCGAGCATACGTATGGTGCTGCCATCAGCGCAGATTCTATCAGCATTTCCGGAAATACAGATGTAACGATTTCCGGCAACAAGGCAGAGAGCATTAAGGGCACCAGCTGGGGTGGTGCTATTTATGCCGAGAACGTGACCATTGCCGGCAATGGCAGTGTTCTGATTGAGAATAATGCCGAGATTGATTCTGCGGGTGTCCGTATGCTGGCGATTCGTGCTAATTCGGGGCTGGAACTTTCTGCCGGCGCAGGGCAGACGATTCGCGTACACGATGCCGTTCTGGCTCCCGGTGAAGTGAAGATTAACGCATCTGAAAACGGCTCCATGGGCGGCCAGGTGATTCTGGATGCCTCTTATGTGCCTGCTAATCTGGAAGCTCACCTGGACAGACCCGCCACGGCGGATGAAATCCGCACCTCCAGCACAAACTGGTTCGGCGCCACCACTCAGCAATCCGGTACGCTGCAGCTGCAGGGCGGCTCGCGTGTGATTGCGGGGAGCTACACCATTGATTCTACGGCGGATGTCACGGCAACGCTTTCTCTGGATTCCGGCAAATTCCGCACGGAGACGATGACTACCAGTGAGGGAGCCACCCTTTCCTTTGCGGGTGATTCCTATGCTTTGATGGCCAATGCCACATTGGGCGATTCGACCACGCTGGCCTTTGCGCCGGGGGAAGGGTATGCCGTGCGTCTGGCTGGCGATATCAATGCCGGCGAGCTGGTGATTTCTGTGGATTCAACGAATATGACCCGTGGTGAGAGCTACTGCCTGTTCACCCTTGCCGCCGGTAGTTCCATGGCCTGGGATGAATCCAAGGTAACGCTGAAAGGTGTTTCCACAGATGATGCCCGCCTGGTCTGGAACAAGGGCAGCCTGTATCTGGATTACGGGGTGACAGAAGGTGGCACGCAGCAGAGCATGCAAGTGCAGGATGGCTTTGTCTTATCTGAGGAATGCCGTGAGGTGAATCAGAACACGGTATCCCTGCTTAATTCCCTGGAGGGCTCTCAGAAGTATGCCCTGACGGAGAATGTGGTGGTGGATAACCAGAGCCTTTCCTTTGATACCCTTGTCGGGCATTATGAACTTACCTCGGCAGATGCTCTGTCTCCGGTGAATCTGACTATTCAGAACCTGGTGGATGGTGGCCTGGGCGGGCTCGATGCCGCATCGGATATCCGCATTCATCATCTGAACAGCGTCCTCTTCCTGAGCAATCATGGTGAGGAATCCGGTACTTCCATTTATCTGCATTCCGGTGGCACAGCTGAAATCAGCGATAATTATTCCGTATGCTTTGCGTCTCGTCCGGAAAATCTGACGGCTGGTCAGAAGCCTCAGATTTATGTGAGTGACCAGGCGTATCTGCTCATGCAGCGCAATGATAAGCTGGCGTTCATTGATAACTACGGCCGCGGCGGTGCTGCAATTTGTGCCGGTCAGGGCGGCAAGGTGGAAATTGCACACAATAAGGATGTGGAATTTACCGGCAATGGTTATCCCAGGCCCAACAGCAACTCCTACGACGATTACGGCGGTGCCATGTATGCTGCCGCAGATGGTGCAGAGCTGCTGATTCATGATAATGAGAAGGTCAGTTTCAATGATAACGTATGCCAGAATGGCGGCGCTATCAGTGTAGGAGCCCGTTCCAGCCTGCGCATTTATGATAACACCGAGGTGTCGTTCAACCGCAACGGGCGCCCGGAGAGAGGAACCGGTGGGGCTATCCGCCTGGGATGGGATGCTTCTCTCGAAATCTTCGGGAACGAGATGGTGGTATTCGACAAGAATGATACATATGGCGATGGTGGTGCCATATGTGGAGAACTTGGCGCTACAATCATCCTGCGCAATAACGAGACTGTTTCCTTTACCGGAAATGCCTCATACGACGGTGCCGCCATTTACATGGACGACGGAGGTGTTCTGGAGGTGAAGGATAACAAGAATGTGCTCTTCGTAGACAATAACAGGAGAGACGATTACTCTGGCTACACTGCTGCCGCTATCTATAGTTACAACGATAGTTACAACGATCGCCCCGGGAATATTGTGAACCTCAGCAATAATGAGAACCTGAAGTTCACTGGCAACGAGGGTGGCGGCATCGGCATGACGAATTTCGGTGGCAGTATTCATATCCAGAATAATGATAATACCTGGTTTGAGGGTAACTACGTTGTGGATAACAAGGGAAATTACACTCTCCATGCTATGAAGATCGGCACCATGGTTCATGCTGCCGAACGCGGCAAGGTGACGGATATTGTGATTTCTGCCGCACAGGGTAAGTCTGTTTCGTTCCAGGAGGGTATCAGAATCACCGGTTCTGTGGATGTGCGCCTGAATGAGAATTACGTCAATGCTGATAACCAGAGCATTGCTCAGACGGGTGATATTGTGTTCTCTGCCGCCAAGGTGGCCAGCAACCTGGCTGCACTTAAGGGGGATACTCCGGTAACGGCAGATGAAATCAAGAATTCCAGCACGTTCCACATTGCCGCTGAGACCAAGCTGTATGGCGGGCGTCTATGCGTGGAGGATGGCGCCATCTTCACCGGCAACGGCCTGCAGGCCATGGAGGGCTCCGCCGCCACGGTGCTGGTGAATAATGCCACCATTGACCACACCGGCTATGACCTTGTGTTTAATTCCGGTACGAAACTGGAGGTCATCGGTAAGAGTTCCGTGAAGGGTAATCTGGTGATGAAGGCCGGCTCTGCCATGGTGGTGGATGCTGCAACCATGAGCCTGAGCGGTACCACCAGCATTGGTGAGTCCGTGAGCCTGAGCTCCCGAAATGACAACGCCTCCATCGCCAAGCTGGCCATGGCTAGCGATGGTATTACCGGTTCTGCTGCAGATTCCGGCATGCAGGATGTGACTCTGGCCGTGGGCAATGCCACCTACTTCCTCTCCGGCGTAACGCTGAATAATGTGGAGCTGAATACCTCTGCCAATACTGCGTTCTCCTTGTCCGATGTGGCTGTGCTTTCCGGCAGCTCCTTCAGCCTTGGTGACAGCGGCAGCGTGGTGATGCGCGGTAAGGGAGCTTATGATATCGGCACTGCTACGGCCATCGGTTCCCGAATCACCCTGGCAGATGACTGGACCGGCACGGTGAAGATGACCGGCAGCACCATGGCCGGGTTGAATATTGATACTCTGGCAAAGGGGGCTGATTCCTCTGTTGAACTCAGTGGTGTGAATGGTTACCTGAGCCAGGCCAATGGTAGCAATGCCAAGACCTATGCTGCCAATATCATCCTGACCAATAATGGCGATGCCGCTGCATGGACTATCAACAACGGTTGGAATGGCGACACCCGCACCTTTACCGGTGAGGTTTCCGGTGATGGTACCATCAAGCGTTCCTCCTGGCGAGGCACTGTGCAGAATATGGTGTTTGCGGGCGATACCTCGCAATGGACGGGTGCTTTTGAGCATGCTGTTGATTCGGGCAGCAGTAATGGCGCCACGGTTGTCACCAATCTTACCTTTAACGGAACAACGGAAATCAACGCAGAGATTTCGACGAATGGCAAGGGTGAGCTGAATGTGACGCTGGATGATGCCAACATCAAGGCCCGCTCCAACGAGGTGAGGGTGAATAAGCAGATGACGGTGACCTCGCTTACCCTTACCGAAGGTACGCAGGCCCGCTTCCAGGAATCGCTTACTTCTGAGGGGCAATCCACCCTGAACAAGGGTGCCAGCCTGAATCTGGCCGGCACCTGCACCCTGAGTGGCCTGGGTGAGAATGCCGGTTTCTTTACCGGTACGGTGCTCGATGCGGATTCGGCAGAGGGCGGCAGCATGCGCAATATGAATGTGTCCCTGTCTGCTGCATCCTACGAATTCAAGCAGATTGACCTGAGCAATGTGCTGTTCGCTTCCTCGATTGTCTCCACCCTCACGCTGAATGAAGTCAGCTTTGGGGAGGATTGTTCCTTCGATGTAGGGGCAGAGGGCTCCATCGTTCTTGCCGGAGCGGTGCTGACCCTGAGCACACCGACTCTGGATGCGGAGAATGATGGGGTGCTGATGCTGGATTGTTCCAACATCTTCCATTGCACTGCTTCGGGTGATATGGTCATTTCTCTTGGCCTGACCCGCGAGGAGTTGAAGGAGGCCGGTTACAGGGATATCAGTATTGATTTCGGGAGTGATGTGGATTACTCTGAACTCATGCTGAGCATTGAGGGCTTGTTCTATGTGGGCGTGCAGGATGGTGCTGCCACCTTCTCCCTTGTGCCCGAACCTGCCACCGCTACCCTGAGCCTGCTGGCCCTCGCGGCCCTCGCCGCTCGCCGCCGCCGCCGCTGAGTTGCAGCAGAATATCTCAACAGCCGCCAGTCTGGAAATGGACTGGCGGTTGTTGTGTGCCAGGGTGTATGAAAAAAATAAAAATCTCAATTGCTATCCAGGGGCGGGTGGTGTAGAATGTGGGTATGCGCCGCTCCCCTATACCCGGATTAGTGCTGGCAGATGGCTGGCTGGCTCCCTTTGAACGCGAAATCAAAGGGCGTATGAGATTGTATGATGCGCAGCTGGAGCGCATCTGCCGCCGGCATGGCTCGCTCATGGAGTTTGCCCATGCCTACACCCGGCTGGGTTTTAACCGCGATGCGGAGACTGGGGAATGGGTGTACCGAGAGTGGGCCCCGGGAGCGCGTGACTTGTTCCTGATTGGTGATTTCAATTTCTGGAACCGCGAGGCGAACCCGATGCAGCGCGATGCGAATGGCGTGTGGGAAATCCGCCTGGCGCCGGATGCGCTGAAGCATGGCCAGCATGTGAAGGTGCATGTGGTGGGGGCTGATAACCAGCACCACGACCGTATGCCGGCCTGGATTCGCTACACGGAGCAGGACGCCACCACGTTTGATTACAGCGGTATCATCTGGGAGCCGGCGGAGCCGTACCAGTGGAAGAATACGCGCTGGAATCCGGCCAATGTCAAGACTCCCTTCATCTACGAAACCCACGTGGGCATGGCTGGTGAGGAGGGGCGTATACACAGCTACCGCGAGTTTGCGGATAATGTGCTGCCGCGCGTGGCGAAGCTGGGCTACAATGTGGTGCAGATTATGGCCATTCAGGAGCATCCGTATTATGGCTCCTTCGGCTATCACGTGTCCTCTTTCTTTGCACCGTGCAACCGCTTCGGCACGCCGGAGGATTTGAAATACCTCATCGATACGGCGCATGGTCTGGGTATTGCGGTGCTGCTGGATGTGGTGCACTCCCACGCCGTGAAGAACATGGCCGAGGGACTGAATAATTTTGATGGCTCCGGCGGGCAGTATTTCTGCGCCGGTGAGCGCGACAGTATGCACCCGGACTGGGACAGCTGTCTGTTTGATTATGGCCGCGAGGAGGTGCTGCAGTTCCTGCTCAGCAATCTGCGCTGGTGGCTGGAGGAGTTCCATTTCGATGGATTCCGCTTCGATGGCGTGACCAGTATGCTGTACCTTCACCATGGTCACGAACCGTTTACGGATTTAGGCTGCTACTTCAATACCCAGGTGAACCTGAGTGCGGTGACCTACCTGCAGCTGGCCGCCACGCTGGTGCAGCAGGTGTGTCCGGGGGCTTTTGCCATTGCAGAGGATATGAGCGGCATGCCCGGGCTCTGCCGGCCGGTGGATGAGGGCGGCTTCGGCTTTACCCACCGCCTGGCCATGGGCCTGCCGGATTACTGGATTAAGCTGCTGAAGGAGAAGAAGGACGAGGAATGGAGCGTGGGGGATATCTGGTACACTCTCATCAACCGCCGCTATGGTGAGGCGAATATCGCCTATGCCGAGAGCCACGACCAGGCGCTCGTGGGCGATAAGACCATCGCTTTCCGCCTGATGGATGCCGAGATGTACACCCACATGAGCTGCGATTTGCCCAGTGTCATCATCGACCGCGGCATGGCGCTGCACAAGATGATTCGTCTGGCCACGCTGTCGGCTGGTGGTGAGGGCTGGCTTAATTTCATGGGCAATGAGTTCGGACACCCGGAGTGGATTGATTTCCCGCGCGAGGGTAATGGCAATTCCTACCAGTATTGCCGCCGCCAGTGGAGCCTGGTGGATAATAAACTGCTGCGCTACCGTTTCCTGAATGAGTTTGACCGCGCCATGGTGGAACTGGCGAAGCGCCGCGACCTGCTGTCCGCGGCACCGGCGCGCCCGCTGAATATGGATGAGGAAAACCAGGTGATGGCCTTTGAGCGCGGTGGTATGCTCTTTGTGTTCAACTGGAGTGGCACGCGCGCTATTCCGGATTACAAGCTGCCTGCTCCCAAGGCAGGAGAATGGAAGGTGGTGCTGGATTCGGATGAAGCCCGCTTCGGCGGCCTGGCACGCCAGGATCACACGGTGCATCATTTCACTGATAAGAGCCAGCAGCTTTCCCTGTATCTGCTGCCGCGCACGGTGATGGTGCTGTCTCCGGCGTTTCAGGGTGGCCGCCCGTTCTGATATATCAGCGTATGTTAGTTGAATTCATCGTCTCTCTCCTGGAGCACGTGCTGGAGAAATTGCTGGGCAACCGGGTCTGGATATATGTGCTGCTGTTGCTGCTGGGTGCCGGCGTTGTGGCCTGCAGCATCTATTGCGATTGATTCACTCTCAGCGGCGAAGCAGCCCGTAGCGGGGAGAAAAGATATAGGCCAGCAGGAAAAGAACCCCGAGCACCACAATGATGGTGGCTCCCAGATGCCAGCCGAGGGGGTAGGAAAGGAAGAATGCCGCAATGGCACCCAGCCCGCCGATGAGTCCGCCGCCCCAGAAAAGCCAGGTGGCGCGGTCGGTGAGCAGGTACATGGTGGCTGCCGGGGCAACCAGAAGCCCGAGCGTCAGAAAAGCACCCACGGCCTGCAGGGAGGACACCAGCACCAGGATGATGAGTGTAAAGATGCCGTAGTTGAGCAGACGGGTGGGGATGCCCATGGTGGCAGCTGCGCGCGGGTCGAACAGGCTGATGAGCAGGGGACGCTGCGCGGCGGTGATGCTGAGCACGGCAATGGCACCGATGATGTAGGCAATCCAGAGGTCGGCATCGCCCATGCTCATGATGTTGCCGAAAAGCCAGTCGTCTACCTTCTGCTGCAGTCCCAGGCCGATGAGGATGATGTAGCCGAGCGCAAAGGCTGTGGTGTGCAGCACGGAGAGCGCTGTATCATGGTCCATGCGGGAGGTGCGGGAGACAAAGAGCGAACCAAGCCCCACCAGCAGGCCGGCCAGCACGGCACCCAGCAGAATACTCAACTGGAAAAGCCCGAACAGCAGAATGGCCAGGGCAATGCCGGGCAGCAGGGCGCAGGAAAGGGTGCCAATCTGCAGCGAGGAGCGCCGCAGCACTACCAGAGCGCTCACAAAGCCGTTGGAAAAACCAATGACGCCGCAGGCCCAAAGGCTGCGCTGGGCCAGGGGTTCGCTCAGGAATTGCAGAAACTCATTCATGCGTGGGCAAAGGCTTTGTTCAGGTTCTGAGGCGTGAGCACATCTGCCACGGGGCCGGCGTCTATCAATTTCCGGCGCAGCAGCAGTGCCTGGTCGAATATCTGCGGGGCGGTGGCCAGGTCGTGGTGCGAGGCGATGACCAGTCGACCCTCGTGTGCCAGGGCTCGCAGCAGTTCGGCAAGCGCTTCGCTACCGGGAACATCCAGCCCGGTGAACGGTTCATCCAGCAGCAGGATGTGTGCCTCCTGGGCCAGAGCGCGAGCCAGGAAACAGCGTTGCTGCTGCCCGCCGCTCAGGGCTCCAATCTGGCGGTTCTGCAAATCCTGCAGTCCCAGGGTGCAGATGGCTTTATCCACGATTTCCTTATCGTGCGGGCGCATGGCACCCCACATGCCTACGGAGGGATAGCGCCCCATTTCCACCAGCTGGCGCACCGTGATGGGGAATTGCCAGTCCACCTCGCTGCGCTGGGGAAGGTAGGCAATTTCGTTCATGTGCGAGGCCAGGGGGGTATTGTTCCAGAGAATATCGCCGCTCCAGATGGGGAGCAATCCGGCCAGCGCATTGAGCAGGGTGGATTTGCCTGCTCCGTTGGGGCCGATGAGCGCCAGCGTGCTGCCGCATGCGGCCTCGAAGGAGATATCCTGCAGCGCCGGTTCTGAGCCATAGCCTGCCGTCACCCGGCGAAGAACCAGATGGTGGTGCGGGTGATGGTGGTGCCCACCTCCCCAGCAGATGTGGTCGTGTTGCCCGTTTACCATGTGAAAGTCATTATATCGTGGAGTCCGGAGCTGCCTTCTTCCTTCCAGAGCGTTTTCATGATGGCCTCCCGGCCTGTGGGTTCCAGAGTGAGGGAAATGGCCTGCAGCGCGGTGTCGTCCCACTCTGCCTGGATTTCCAGCTCAATGGACGGCTGCTTTGGTAATTCCAGTTCAAATTCATTCTGGTTCAGGGTGGAGTCGAGCTCCTGCCACTCTCCGCCGCTGTGGCGCAGGCGTATGCTGCGGGGCTGGCCGGTGAAGCTGATGGCGGCGTAGGTTGTTTCCATTTCGGCCATGCTTTCGGCCGGGGCTGCGGCCGCAGGCGTGCGCTCTGCCTTGCGCGTGAGCAGCGGCAGGGGGATTCCTACCAGCAGAACCCCCAGCAGGGTGAGCAGAAATGTGGCACGCGGTGACATAGCTTCTTGGTGGGGATTCTATTCTGTTAGCGCTCTGGTGTCAACGCAGCATCGCGACATGTGTCCAGCCATGTGCGGATGGCCTGCAGGTGCTCCGGCCGGAGCTCGTCATCGCTGAAGATGCCGATGCCGTGCACACCGGTGGTGCGGAGACGGTCCAGTTGCGCGGGGAGTTCGTTCACCGGAATGTCCGGCAGGTGAATGCCCGGTGCCATGGGGATGCGTGCCTCGCATTCCTGCATGGCCTGGCTGGTGATATCTGCAGCCCATTCGGCGGGTTCATTGTAGAACGAATGGTAGGCCATGGGCAGCACGAGGTCGGCGCGGAAGAATTTCCAGTCCTGGTGCACCATGCGGGAGGCCAGAGCCGGGCTGGGGAACACGGCGCAGGCGGCGGTCAGCCCATGTCTGCGGATTTCATCGGCTATCTCGTTGAAAACAGAATAGACGCTGTAAGTCTGGTATTTCCTGAAATCGTTGTGCGCCATGCGGGCGGCACCCTCCTGGCAGGTGGGGCAGTAGCAGTAATCGAACTCAGGGGCAGGGGTGCTCATATCCAGCCCGTATTTCTCCCACAGGGCCCGCGGCAGCTCTACATCCGGCATGCGCATGTAGTCTGCCTGGATACCGCTCAAGCCGGGAATCTGCGCCAGGCGGCGCACCTGTTTGATCAGATGCCGGCGCACCTCCTTGTTGCTCGGGCAGAGAAACTGGTAATACTCCACAAAGGGGCGGTCCTCCGGCTTGTGGCAGGATTTGCCGAGCTTGTTCGCGGCGTACCACTCCGGATGCTGCAGTGCCTCGGCATCACCGGGACGGTTCAGCGCCCAGAGCCATGCGAAGACACGCAGCCCTTCCTGCCGGGCCAGGGCGGTGAGCTGCTCGATACGTTCGGGTGTGCCATCGATGATGATGGTGCCGATTCCCGCCTGGGCATAGCTGCGGAAACGGGTGGTCCATTCGGCAGCGCTGCGTTCGTTGTTGCCATGCACCCAGAGGTAGAGCTCCGTGGGTTGCTGCTGTGGGGCCGAGGCCTTGAATCGTCCCTCGCTGTCCAGCCGCATGCGGGTACCGGTTTGCGGACAAGTGGCGGTGAGGATGAAAAAATCCTGCTCCGGGAAGCTGATGCTTACACCTTCGGGAAGCGTTGCGGCGGGATTGTAGCAACCATGCTGGCCGCGATGGGCCAGCTGGTCATTGAGGGCCTGGAAGATGGCCAGCCGCGAGGCATCCTGCGGTGCCGCCGGTGCTGCCTCCCATTTCCACGCGGGCTGGTCGCTGAAAATCACGCGTCCCCAGTGCTCGGGCAGGTGGATATTCACCTTGCCGGTGGGGGCCCACACATGATTGCTCTCCGGAGCATCCAGTTTTTCATAGCCGCCGGCGGCGGGGCGCACCTGCCAGTTCACGCGGGAGAAATTGAAGCGCATTTCCGAGCCGGGCGCAGGGGCCTTGCCGGTGCGGGGCTGGGTGGCGTGGCTGGTGATGCTGCTCCAGGGAATGGCCAGCTCCACGCTCCAGCCGTCGTCTGTATCGCTGGCATCATTCAGCGTGCCGCGCAGGTGCACCTCGTGTTTCAGCCCGGGAATTTCCCAATCGTGCAGAATATGCGGGTCATCAAAGCGGTAGGGGCGGGGGATGAATAAATCCCAGGTGGTGTTCAGCGCATTGATTTCCAGCTCAATGTAGTTGAGCCCATCGCCATCCGGGTCGATGAATACCTCGAAATCCGGGTCGCGGTAGATAACGGAATCATGCTCGCTGAGGGTGGCCCACAGGTGCTTCTCATCCATATCCGCCAGAATGTAGAGGTAGTCATCATCCCACAGCATCTTGATGCGGCATTCGTGGGGAATGGCGGCGCCTTCGATATCGCGGAGGGGCGAAAGCTCGCGGGCGTTCTGCCATTGCCAGTCGTTACCCATGCCATCAATGTTGGGCGGCGCTTCGGTGCGCCCGCAGACGTAGGTGGGCGGGAGGTCCTGGGCTGTCAGCGGCAGCACGGTGGCGAGGGTGAGGAAGAGAGAACGCATGTTTGATTAGCGGGAAAGTCCTTCCACGATGTTCTTTACATTGAATCGGAAAAGCTCGGCATAGGTCGGTGTGGCTGGGTTGATGCCATCCAGCGCGAGCGGCAGCGCCTTTGCGCCGACCTGCGTGGCAATGGTACGCAGCACCTTGGGCGGTTCGTTCACGCCGTAGAACAGGCAGAGAACCGATTTCTGCCGCAGCTCGGCCAGAATGCGGGCCAGCGAGGCGGTGTCGCCCTCGCTTTCCTGCGCAATGCCATGCACGGCGAGCGCGGTGAAGCCGAAATCCTTGCAGAAATGACTCATGGCGGCGTGGGAGCATACCAGCACGCGCTTTTCCTGCGGAATTCGGGCAAAGGCCAGGCGCGCTTCGCGCACCAGCGCATCCATCTGCGCGGCATAGGCTCGCTGACCCTTCGTGAATTGTTCCTTGCTGGCAGGTTCGGTCTGTTCCAGTGCGGCGCGCAGTGCGCGTGAGGCCCGCTTCATGGCCGTGGGGCTGTTCCACCAGTGCGGGTCGGCCACCTGGCTGCCCGGAAGATATACATCTGGCACGGTGCTGCCCAGTTCCACGATGCGGGTACGGACGGGCAGGGAATCACGCAGGTCTTCCAGATACGGCTCCACTCCCTTTCCGCAGGCCAGCACCAGCTGGGCGCCGGAAGCTGCCGCTACATCTGCCGCCGTGGGTTCAAAGGCATGCAGCTCGCCATTCTCCGGGAAGAGGTTCACTACCTCCACTGCATCGCCGCCCACCTGGCGAGCCATATCGCTCAGCAGAGGGTGCAGGCTTGCTACCTTGGTGACGGCCTGGGCACTGAGCGTACATAAGGCCAATAATACCGCGCATACCAGCTTCTTCATGCGTTTATTGTATGATAGAGGCCCGGTTTCTGTCAATGCGACATCCAGACATCATTCCTACCCGGTTGCTAGGCGTATTTCGTGTTAAAGTGATGCCACAATAAGTCATATAATAGCGTTGACATAACAGAAAGTTGCGTGGTAGAATCTCGCCGCGCTTCTGGTGCCTGTTACCGGGAGATGTGTTTTACTCTATACCGAAAATCATCATGTCTATCGTTAAGTTTTACAAGGAAGAGCATCAGGTGCCGTTGGAAATGCACAAGGTGCGTGTAGTGCAGAAGCTGTTCCTCCCGACCGTGGAGGAGCGTGTGCAGAAGCTGCGCGAAGCCGGCAACAATACCTTCCTTCTGCAGAATAAGGATGTGTTCATGGATATGCTCACCGACTCCGGTGTGAACGCCATGAGTGACAACCAGGTGGCAGCCTCCATGCAGGCCGACGACTCCTACGCCGGTTCCGAGACCTTCAACCGTCTCTCCCGCGTGATTGAGCAGGTTTTCGGTACCAAGTATTTCCTGCCTGCCCACCAGGGCCGCGCCTGTGAGAACATTCTCGCCGAGACTTTCGTGAAGGAAGGCGACGTGGTTCCCATGAACTTCCACTTCACCACCACCAAGGCCCACATCACCCGCAAGGGCGGCCGCGTGGAGGAGCTTATCACCGCCGAGGGCCTGGACCCCAACCTCGACCTGCCGTTCAAGGGCAACTTCGACATCGAGCGTCTTCGCAAGCTCATTCAGGAAGTGGGCCCCGAGCACGTTCCCTTCGTGCGTATCGAGGCCGGCACCAACCTGATTGGTGGTCAGCCGCTCTCCATGCAGAACATGCTGGACGTGGCCGCTGTGTGTAAGGAATTCGGCGTGATGTCCGTGCTGGACGCCTCTCTGCTGCAGGATAACCTGTACTTCATCAAGACGCGTGAAGAGGCTGCCAAGGATATGAGCATCGCTGAAATCATCCGCAAGATTGCTGATGAGATGGATCTCATCTACTTCTCCAGCCGCAAGCTTGGCTTCGCCCGTGGTGGTGCCATCGTTTCCAACAACGAGAAGCTCATCCTCAAGATGAAGGCCTTCATCCCGCTGTACGAAGGTTTCCTGACCTACGGTGGTATGGAAGTGCGCGCCATGGAAGCCATGGCTGTGGGTCTGCTTGAGACTCTTGACGAGGAAATCATCAACCAGGGCCCCATCTTCATTGAGTACCTGGTGAAGGAGCTTTCCGAGTACGGTGTGCCCATGGTGAAGCCCGCCGGTGGTCTGGGTGCTCACATCAACGCTTCTGAGTTCCTGCCCAACATTCCGCACGAGCAGTACCCCGCCGGTGCTCTGGCCACGGCTCTGTACATTGCCGGTGGTATCCGCGGCATGGAGCGCGGCTCTCTTTCCGAGCAGCGTAACCCCGATGGTTCTGAGAACTACGCCGAGCTGGAGCTGGTGCGTCTGGCATGCCCCCGCCGCGTGTTCACGCTTTCCCAGGTGAAGTACTGCGCCGACCGCGTGAAGTGGTTGTACGACAACCGCGAGCTTATCGGTGGTCTGAAGTGGGTGGAAGAGCCCGAGGTTCTTCGCTTCTTCTTCGGTCGCCTGCAGCCGCTCAGCGACTGGCAGGAGAAGCTGGCCGCCAAGTTCCGCGAGGACTTCGGCGAAAGCCTCTAAAGCCCCTTGTTGCTGAATAGACAGAGTATTTGAGCGGGATGCCCCCGCAAAACGGACCGCCGGAAGTGATTCCGGCGGTTCTTTTATAAAATAATCAGATAACGGGAAATGAGCTTGACGGAACGGGAGTATGTAGGATAGAGTATAGCGATTATTCTGATATGAAAATTCGTAGCATAGCATGGATGGGTGCGGGGTTGTTTCTGGCAGGTGTGGCAGGTGCTGCTGTGGTTTGTCGACGCAAGGGGGAGCGAGAATTGCCGCCGGAGCCGGCGGAAACAACGGAACATGCTGAGCTACGTAAGATAATGGAGGAATCTGCCGCATATAATGAGGCCCTGTACCAGCAGGTGCTGAGACTGGAGTCCGAGCCGGCTCCCGCCAACCGACCCGCCATTGTTGCAGAGTTGAGTGAGCAGAATAAGAAGACTCGCCAGCAGATTGACCAGCTGCGCGATGCCTTGCAAAGCCGCTTGTCAACGCAGCGGCGCACATTTGCTGATGTTGATGGATTTGCTGAGCTTATCAGTGAATACCGTGGCATTACGCTGGAGCAGCAGCGCCGCCATATGGAGTTGTATCAACGTGTCCGGAAGCTGGAGAATGTGCCCTCGACTCCCGAACTTTCAGCCTTTCTCAAGCTGGGTTTCAAGGAGGATGAGCAGCGGCATGCTGATACCGAGCGGCAGCTGATGAAGGCAGCCTCCGAGCAACGCGAACTCATGCTGCGAGCCGGACGCGTGCTGAGTTCTGTGACGGATGCGGACTCCGCCGGGAAGGCTCCGGAGGAACTCAATAACCTGGGAGATTCCTACATGCGCATTTCCGGGCGTATCAAATTATACCGGGAGGATGACCCGGGAGGCTGTGCTGCAGCAGTGGCCGAACTGCGCTCTCTTTATGCGGCGTTGCTGCCAATGCTCCAGGCTCAGGCTTCCCGGCTCCGTTCTGCTGAGTTTTATGGATGCGCGCCTCTCAGGGAAGTGGTGGAACGCATGCTGCCGGAACAACGCTGAATCTGTGCATTTTAGAGACTTGTGGACTTGCATTGCATCGTTTCATGTGATAAAGTGTATGCGTTAGCGCGTTAGAGATATGCTTGAGGCACGTAATATCTGTTTGGAGGTAGATAATGAGGGGGAAAGCCTTTTCCTTCTCAATGATGTGAATTTCTGCATTCCGCGAGGCCATTTCACGGCGATTGTGGGGCCGTCCGGCTGCGGTAAGACTACGCTGCTTAAGGCGATAGCTGGTATTAAGGAAACAACTTCCGGTACGTTTTTCTGGGAAGGCCGAGACTTGGCCGAAGATGGAGACTTTGAGCCGCATGAGATTGGCTATGTGCCGCAGTTCAGCATTGCTTTTGAAGAGCTTACCGTGGATGAGAATGTGGAGAGCTCTGCCAGATTGCGCGTGGATGCTTCTGAAGAAGAGCTGGATGAGCTTATTGACAGCGTGCTGGAAGAAACCGGGTTGAGCGAGATTGCAGACCGCCCGGTCAAGTTGCTTTCCGGTGGACAGAAGCGCCGCCTGGCCCTGGCCATGGAATTGGTGAGTCGTCCCCATATCCTGCTGTGCGATGAGGTGACCAGCGGTCTGGATCCCCGCTCTGAGCGAGAGATTGTGGAGCTGCTGCACCAACTGAGCCTGAAGGATGGGCGTATTGTTATATCCGTGACTCACAGTCTGGCCCAGATGGAGCTCTACGATAGTGTCATTGTCATGGTGCGCGGCAATCTGGCCTATCATGGTCAGCCGGATTTGATGGTGCATTATTTCGGTGAAAAGGATTTTGAGGAGGTGTATCCCAAACTGGCGCTTCGCGAGCCTGACGCCTGGCGCCAGAGCTGGCTGAAGCACCGTGTGGACTATTACCAGCGTCTGGAGCAGCGGCATGTGGATAAATTTACCTCAGCCGGTCTTCCCACGCCAGCGCCGTCCGCGCCCTCTGATGCTCCGGATGATGTTCCGCAGCCATCGTTTTTCTCTCAGTTCAGCACGTTGCTCAAGCGCCGGTTTACGATTTTGTTCCGCGACCGCACACAGCTGTGGCTGCAGGTAGCCATGATTGTGATTTTCCCGATTCTGGTGGCTCTTTTCTCAAGCAAGGGGCAGGAGCAGCTGCTGCATCTTACAGACAACATGGGCACAGACCTTGCTGCAGAGTTGCAGACCCTGCAGGCGCAGGCAGAGGTGCGAGCCCGGGTGGGCTCTGCGGTTTCCGGTATTATCATGTTCCAGGTTATTCTGCTCGGGCTTATGGGGTCTAATAATTCATCCCGCGAGATAGCAGGCGAACGCCTTATCATGGAAAAGGAGAAGTTTGCCGGTACGGGAGTTGGTGCGTATCTTGCATCAAAACTGGCATTCCTGAGCATACTGGTGTTTATTCAGAGCCTCTGGATGTTTGCTTTTGTGCAGTATTGCTGGCCGCTGCGCGGTGATATTACAAACCATTTTATCTTCCTTTTACTGGCGAATGCCTCAATGACTGCAATGTGTCTTGGAATCTCTGCTAATTGCAAGACCCCGGATCAGGCATCGCTGCTGAGCATCTATCTGGTAGGCTTCCAGTTGCCGCTTTCGGGTGCGGTGCTGGCGTTGCCGGAGTTTGTGGAGGTGTTCACTCAGCCCTTTATTTCGGCGTATTGGGCATGGAGTGGCAGTGTGAAAGGCGGCCTGGAATCGGAGGTGCTCAAGGCTGTGAACAGTATCGTGCAGACCTCATTCTCCGAGCATTCTCTGTGCATTCTCGTGCTGCTGGCGCACGTGCTGGCCGGTGTCATTCTTACCTATGTGGGCGTGCGCCGAACCCGCTGGGAATAATCCCGATTTACAGACAATTTACTACTGAAGCTATATGGCAAGAAAAAGACGCTCTTCAAAAGACAAGAAATCCCAGCTGCCCATGATTCTGGGGAGTGTGGGTGGTGTGGGAGCACTGGTGGTGGCTGCTGCCATGATTATGAAACCATCAGAGACCCCGGAATCTGCCCCTGAGTCCAGATTCTCGATTGCGGATTACCGGCAGGATGCTTCCCGTCTCACGGGTAATTCATATCGTCTGGAGGCTCGCATAGAGAATATAGAATCCATTGGCAACGAACGCCTGGTGGCGGTGTCTCTGCCGAATAATGCGCAGGAGCGTCTGCCCCTGGTTGTGCCCAACGGTGTGACCAATCGCGTGAATCTGACCCGCGGGGATTCTTTTGTGTTCTATGTTAAATGCCGCAATGGGAAGGATGAGCAAGGCCTTGATGTGAAGGGTATCATGCTTGTGGAAAAAGTAGAGAACATGTAACAATGAAGACGTCTACCTATTTGAAATTGCTTTCTGTTTTCGGCTATGCGCTTATGGTGCAGCCTGGCTTTGCCCAGGGGCTGGGTAAGCCTTCCGGCGAGCAGACGGTGAAGGAACGGACCGCTGTGCAGTCGGATAATAACA
Organism: Akkermansia sp.; assembly: GCA_017546445.1. Lineage (GTDB taxonomy): Bacteria > Verrucomicrobiota > Verrucomicrobiia > Verrucomicrobiales > Akkermansiaceae > Akkermansia. The sequence continues at coordinate 42,192 of JAFYWX010000046.1, forward strand.
ACGGTGATAGAAACATCACCATTGGCAAAACGAATGTAGACCCCGAAAAGGGCGAGGCTGCCAATCCGCAGATTCTTGGTCTGGAAATCCCCTTGCTGGATCCATCCAGCGATACTGTTTCCTACAATGGCGGAAAGTTTGATGTGGGCAACAATGCTCTGGTGCGAGCCCGATTCGAGAAGTATCTGCAGCAGAACCCGGATGACAGTACTGAGGCAAAGCGTTACCGCAAGAAGATGCGTGAGTTGCTGAAGCTTACTCAGAAATCCGCCCGATCCCGGCGTGAGGTGGGCAGTGAGACTCTGCTGGAGATAGGCAACGGATTGTATGAGCTTAACGAATACCCGGGAGACGGCGGGATTTCCGGCTCATTGGCCAGTGCCGTGGCCAGCGCTGTGGCTGTACAATATGCCAACCGATCCCGCCACCGCCGGAACGATGCCATGCAGAAGGAAATCGATGACCTGGTGAAGAAAACGAATACTTTGACGAATCGAAATACCGGGCGTGGACAAAAGGCTGCCAAGACGGTGGGTAAGAGTGACACAGCCAACGCACCCAATACATCTGTAACCAATACGTACACCATAGCTCACAATACAAAGAAAATTGCCACGCTTGAGGCTGCAGGTGTGAAGAATGATGCGGACAGCATAGCTGCGCTGGAGCTTTCCAAGATAAATTTCCAGAGCACCATTATCTCCATGCTGATGCAGAGACGTTATGACCATGCGCTGATTGGTGCGCAAGTGTATCGCCATGTTTTCCGCGATGGCGATACCACGCTGAAAATGGATAGCGAGTCACCGGCAGCCAAGTTGTTTGAGAGCGGTACTGGGTTGCCGCCCACGGTGAATGCCATGGCAACGCTTGCCTCCAACATGCGGCACGAGATTGACCAGAACATGGAGGCGGTGACGAATATGCTGGCGCAGAACAAGCTTGCAGATGCTACGCAGAGTCTGATTCAGGCTGTGGCTGTGGGTGAGTATATGCAAAGCGTGGCAACCTTCCCGGTGGAAGGACGCCGCCGCATTGCAGAGTTCTGGTCGCTGCGCCGTAAGGCTCTCTCTACCATGAATGCGCGCGATTACGGCGCTCTTGAGGAGATTGCCGCCAAGATGAAGGCGATGGATCCGGATTTTGATGATTCGATGCTGACGAGTTATTGCGCAGGCCGCAAGGCCCAGAGTGATTTGCACCTGCGCAATGCAGCCAAGGCATTGAAGGCTGGTGATGAGGCTACCTTTAATGACGAAATCACGAAGGCTGGAGCCATCTGGCCCAAGAATCCGAATCTGGAGAAGGGGCGTCAGCAGCTGGAAAAGATTGATAACCAGGATTCGGTGCGCGATGAATTCCGCACACTGGTCGAACGTAAGGAATTCCGCACCATCTACAACGAGCAGGATAAGTTTGATGTGGTGGCTATAGACCCGGAATTAAAGAAGCAGTACAAGGATGCCATCGCGTTGATTGGAACCATTGACGGCATGCTTGCGCAGCTTGATGTGGCCGCCATGCAGGATACCACCATGGGCCCTTGCATGGCATACGAAATGCTGGTGGAACAAGGGGAGAAGGATGCCCGGTATAAGGATGATTCCAAGTATCGCGAGGCATTGAACCGCTTTGCTCTGAGTGCTCATGATTTTACACGGGCTCTCGAGAATGCGCGAAACTGTGAGTCTCGTCGGGAGTATGGCTCCGCTCTTTCCAACTACTACCGCGCGCAGTGTCTGTATCCTCGCTCTACCATGGCCGGTGAAGGGGTAAAGCGCATTACTGAGATTGTCCTTAAGGCAAAGTTCTGATGTTGCAGCCGGCTGCTGTCATTACTCGTTTTGCACCAAGTCCGAGTGGCCCGCTGCATGTGGGTCACTTGCTTGCTGCGTATCAGGCGCGGCACCTGGCGGATGCGCACGGGGGGCTGTGCCTGCTTCGTGTGGAGGATATTGACCAGCGGGCTCAGCACCCGGAGTATCTGGAATTGATGTACGAGGACCTGGCCTGGCTGGGGCTTTCCTTTGATGGAGAGGTGATGGTGCAGACCCGCCGCTTTCCGGTATACGAAAACGCTCTGGCGGAGCTGCGCTCCATGGGCCTGCTTTATCCCTGTTTCTGCACCCGGACTGAAATCCGGAATCAGGTGGCAGAAATGGGGCGGGCTCCGCACGCAACATTGGGCTATCTGTATCCCGGCACCTGCCGGCAACTACCGCCTGAGCTGGTGGCGGAGAAACTGGCGGCCGGGGTGCCGCATACCTGGCGGCTGGATATGCAGCGCGTGCAGGATTTGATAGGCTGCCCCTGCTGGCATGATATGCGGCGGGGCACCCAGCGGTGTGTGCCCACGGCGTATGGCGATGTGGTGCTGGCCCGCAAGGATTTTCCGGCGAGTTATCACCTTTGCGTGGTGATAGATGATGCTGCCCAGGGGGTTACCCATGTAACCCGCGGTGCGGATTTGTTTGATGCTACCCATATACATCGGGCTTTGCAGGGGGTGCTGGGGCTACCCGTGCCTCAGTACTGCCACCATGAGCTGCTGCGGGATAATACCGGCAAACGCCTGGCCAAGCGGGATGGTGCGCGGTCCATCGCTTCGCTGCGTGCAGCCGGCTTCAGCCCGCAGCAGGTGCGTGATTCTCTGGAGACCGCCTTGCAGCGTGGCGGTATCTGGGCTGTGTGACAGGCTTGCCTTTGGCTGCTCTGTGTGTTATGCTTCTGCCTGTGAACGAGGCAGTATACAAGACAGTAGAGGTGGTAGCCGCCGTTATTCTGGACGGGGCGGGTAGTGTGCTTGCGTTGAAATGCAGCGAGGCAAAGTTTAATGGGGGCTGGGAATTTGCCGGTGGCAAGATTGAGCCGGGTGAATCTCCCCAGGCTGCACTTGCGCGAGAAATCGCGGAGGAACTGGGGCTGCGGATTCGCGTGGAGCAGTTGATTTATACCGTGGAGCGTGATTATCCTGCCTTCCACCTTCGCCTGCATTGCTATGCTTGTTTTATTGAAGGGGGCGAGCTTCAGCTTCGGGAGCACACGGAGGCCCGCTGGCTGACTGCTGATTCTCTGAACAGCGTGCGTTGGTTACCTGCGGATGAGGATGTATTGCCCTATGTGGCGGAATTGTTGCAATTGCCGCGCTGCTGACGGCGCTGCTGCTTGACACTGCGGGTGTTTTCTGCTAATTTCCCGGTATGTTTTCCATTCTCTCAGACAAGCTCGATGATGCCTTCCGCAAGATGCGCGGGCTGAGCAAGATTTCCGAATCCAATATCAAGGATGCCTTGCGCGATGTGCGCATGGCGCTGCTGGATGCCGATGTGGAGTACAGTGTGGCCCGTGAGTTCATTGCACACGTGAAGGAAGAGGCCATGGGAGAGAAGGTGCTCAAGTCCGTAAAACCGGGTGAGCAGATTGTCAAGATTTTCCGTGATCAGCTCGCAGAGCTGCTGGGTGGAGATGCAGCCCCGCTGCAGCTGGAGCCGGCACCGGCCCGTGTGTTGGTTGTCGGCCTTAACGGTGCAGGTAAGACCACCACCAGCGCCAAGCTGGCCCGCCGCCTCAAGATGGAGGGCCGCAAGCCGCTGCTCGTGGCCTGTGACCTGATTCGCCCGGCCGCTATCGACCAGCTGGCTACTCTTGCCGGCCAGATTGATGTGCCGGTGTACACCCCGTCTGCAACGGAGAAGGATGTCATCCGCGTGGCCAAGGACGCCCTTAAGTGGGCTTCCGGGCTGGAGCATGATGTTATCATCTTTGATACCGCTGGTCGTCAGGAAGTGGACGAAGATTTGGTGGCCGAACTGAAGAAGCTGGCAAAATTCCTGAATGCTCAGGAATCCCTGCTGGTGGCAGATGCCGCTACTGGTCAGCAGGCTGTGCGCGTGGCTCAGGCATTTGATAATGCCGTGGGGCTCACGGGTATCATCCTCACCAAGCTGGATGGCGATGCCCGCGGTGGTGCCGCTCTTTCCATGCGTGCCATTACCGGCAAGCCCATCAAGTACATGGGCGAGGGTGAGAAGCTGGACATGTTCGGCCCCTTTGTGCCGCAGCGCATGGCCGACCGAATCCTCGGCATGGGTGATATTGTGGGCCTTGTGGAAAAGGCTGCGGAGAAGATTGACCAGGAATCTGCCATGAACTCCATGACCCGCATGATGAGCGGTGAGTTCAATTTCAATGACTTCCTGAGCCAGATGAAGATGATGCAGAGCCTGGGCCCGCTGGAGGGCCTGCTGGGGCTGCTGCCCGGTTTCAGCAAAATCCGCAAACAGCTGCCGGAGGGCGCCATGGACCCGAAGCGCATGAAGCGCATGGAGGCTATTGTGCTCTCCATGACTCCTGCGGAAAGAGCAAATTACAAGCTTCTTATACCCAGCCGTCGCCGCCGTATCGCCAAGGGCTCCGGTGTGTCAGAGATTGAGGTGAATCGCTTTATCAAGAACTTTAAGGAAATGAAGGAAATGATGGGAGGTAAGGGCAAGATGGGCGGTATGATGAAGAATCTCATGAAATCTGCCGGTGGCGCCAAGGGCGGTATGCCTGATATGAGCGCGCTGATGGGTGGGCAGGCTGGTGAGATGCCTGACATGAGTGCCCTGATGGGACAGGGCGGTATGCCGGACCTGAGCCAGATGCCTGACCTTTCTGAGTTGATGGGCGGGGGCGGCAAGGCTCCCAAAATGCCCAAGGGCATGGGGGCATTCAATGGCTTATTCCGCCGCCGGCGCTGATGCTTGTATGTGGCGCATTCTGATAGCCGTTCTCTGCTGTAGCCTGACTGCCCGGGGGCTTACTCCGGCGCAGGTGATGGTGGTGTACAACGCGGAATCGAAACGCAGCGAGCAGTGCGCTCGTGCATACTGCGCCAAGCGTTCTATCCCTGCCTCTCAGTGCATAGCCCTGAGGGGCTTGCCCAAGGAGCAGGATATCACCCGCCAGGTGTATGATACCAGCCTGCGGTATCCGATACTGCAGCATGCCCGCCAACACAGCTGGCGCCTGCCGACCGCACCTCAGCAGGGGCTGAAACCGGTGTATGCCATGGTGCTCATGCCGGATATTCCTCTGCGAGTGCAGGAGGAGCAGGAACCAGGCAAGAAACAGGGGCTTCTGTTTCAGAATCGTGCTTCCGTCGACTCTGAGCTGGCTTTGCTGGGGGCTAAGTATGCTACCGCGGGGCCACTTAATAATCCCTTCTTTAATAAGAATGCCACGTTGGAAGAGGCAAAGCCCCCGGTGCTGGCGGTGACGCGAATTGATGCTCCGGATGATGCATCCATCCGCCGGATGATACAATTTCCGGCCGAGGTGGAGAGACGCGGATTGTGGGGTTGGAGCGTTGTAGACCAGGGTGGTCCCTATCCGCAGGGCGATGAATGGTTCTCCGCCGTAGCCCGCATGGCACGTGAGAACGGACAGCCGCTTTTTCATGAAGAGAGCAGGGCTACCCTGGCCCCCGCTTTTCCGCTGATGGCAGATACGGCAGTGTATTTCGGGTGGTATGCCCACCCGGCAAATGGTCCCTTTAATCCGAAGACTGCTGCAGATTTTCGTTTTGCACCCGGGGCTGTTGCCTACCATCTGCATTCGTATAGTGGCACTTCTGTCAAAAGTCCGAATACCTGGGTGGGGGCGCTTCTCCAACGCGGCGCAGCAGTGACCGCAGGTAATGTGTATGAACCAACTCTTGGTGGCTGCCTGAAGGCGGATGTGTTTTTTGACCGCCTTCTGAAGGGGCACACAGTGGCAGAAGCCGCATTGATGGCAACTCCCTGGCTTTCCTGGCAAGGGGTTGTTCTGGGAGACCCCCTGTATCGTCCGTATGAGGTGCTGCGCCGCAATGGAGGCAGCTCTGAGAACCCCTTTGTGCAGTGGAGACGCATTCTGCTGCAGAGCGGGGGGAATCGCGGTGCTTTGGTGGCAGCTGCACGGCAGCATGGCGCCCAGCTGATGGAGATGCTTGCCTGGCATTTTGCCGGCCTGGGGGAACTTGCAGATGCTGCAGAGTATTTTGGCCAGGTGGCTCGCCAGGCTCAGAACGAACGCAATCGGGTCCGGGCTTCTCTGTTGCAGGCCTCTCTGGCTTTCCTTAATAAGGAAGAGCGCTATGGGCGCGAGCTGATGCAGCGCCTGCTTGAGCAGACCACCGGTTCCCCGTTCCGCCCTGCAGTGCAGAAAACGGCGGAAACCTTTATGCCGGAGCTCAGGCCTGCACCCAAACCCAAGCCGGAGCAAAAGAAAAAGTGACGCTTGCTGCAGTCACGAAAACGCGGCCGTGCAGCATGGGAAATAATTGACAAAATGGCGTGTCGGGTGTAAATTTATCTGCGATATGAATGACCAGTATGTATTGCCGACGTATGGCCGGGCTCCTTTCGATGCAGCACGGGGAGAAGGCTCATACCTGTTTGACACGGAAGGTAGGACTTATGTGGATTTCTGCGCAGGCATAGCCACCTGTTCCCTGGGGCATTGTAACCCTGTGGTGGTAAAAGCGCTGACGGAACAGGCTCAGACCTTGATGCATTGTTCCAATCTTTATGGCATTCCTGGCCAGGCCCGCCTGGCAGAGCTGATTGTAGAGAAGTTGATTGGTATCCCTGGTCGTGTGTTTTTCTGCAATTCCGGTGCAGAAGGTAATGAGGGTATCATCAAGACCGCTCGTCGTTTCGGTCACCGCCGCCCCGCGGCAGATGGTTCGCCGCGTTATGAAATCATCACGTTTGATAAGAGCTTCCATGGCCGCACCCTGGGCACGCTGGCTGCAACCGGCCAGGAGAAGGTGCAGGTGGAGTTTGACCCGCTGCTGACTGGGTTCAAGTATGCTCAGTTCAACGACCTGGATTCTGTTTGCGCTGCGATTTCCCCGGTAACCTGCGGCATTATGCTGGAGGCGGTGCAGGGTGAGGGTGGCGTGAATCCCGCCACTCCTGAGTTCCTGCGCGGTGTTGCTGAGCTGTGCAAGGAGCATGACCTCATGCTCATGATTGATGAAGTGCAGTGCGGCGTGGGGCGCTGCGGCGCAACCATGGGGTGGAAGTCCATCTGCCCGGAGATTGTTCCCGACCTCGTTTCCTGCGCCAAGGGTATTGGTGGTGGTTTCCCCATTGGCTGCTTCTGGGTGAATAATCGCTCTATTGATGAGCAGGGTACGCCGCTTTCCTCCATCATGGGCCCGGGCTCTCATGGCTCTACCTATGGTGGTACTCCGCTGGCTTGCGCTGTTTCATACGCTGTGGTGAACGAGGTGCTGGAGCAGGGGCTTGCAGAGCGTGCAGCCCGCCTGGGCGAGGTGATTAAGACTACTGTGGAGGGGTGGAACCTTCCTTGTGTGGAGACTGTGCGCGGGCAGGGCCTGCTGCGCGGTGTGGGGCTCCGCAAGGGGGCGTTTACAGTGCCTGCGGGGCAGACTCCTGCCTCCCACGTCAACAACCTCTGCCGCGAGGCCGGCCTGCTGGCATGCCCTGCTGGCCCGGATACACTGCGCCTTATTCCCGCGCTGAATGTGCCGGAGGAAACGTTGGCCGAAGGCCTTGAAATTCTTCGCCGGGTACTGGAGAAACTTTAAGAAACCAGATTGAATCAGATATGAAGGTACGATATATTCCGATTCTGGGTGGTGTGATTGCAGCCGCTGCCATGGTAGCTGTTGTGAAGTTTGCGCCCTATATGCCCACACAGGCAGATCTGGCACCGGAGGAAACAGCCCTGCTTGTAGAGTGGACCAAGGTGGGCGATGCACTTTCTGTGCAGCGCATGCTGGAGCAGGGGGCTTGTGTGGAGGCCGTTTCTGCAGAGGGGACCTCTGCCCTTATGCTGGCCGCCGGTGATGGCTCACTGGAGGTTGCCAAGGTGCTTCTGAGTCACAATGCCAAGGTGAATGCAGTGAATGCCCTGGGGGATACCCCGCTTCATTTTGCTGTGCGCCAGAACCAGCGTGATGTGGTTTCTCTGCTTCTGGAAAACGGTGCCGCGGTGGATGCCCGCAACAAAGAGGGGGTAACCCCGCTTATGGTGGCCGCGTGGTCTGGTTTTGATAACCTTGTGCAGATGCTGCTGAGCGCTGGTGCTGATACTGAGATTGTGGATGACGAGGGGTGCAATGCAGCCTCTCACGCCCGCGATGTGCATGACCCTGCTGCCCGCGAGGTGATTCTCAAGCTCCTCGGCGCTTGAGCATACTTTTTTGAGAATAGCACAAAGCCCGCACTGCAATATATAGGCAGCGCGGGCTTTGTCGATTCGTCAGCCTTGTGTTTTCTGGCGGACTGGCAGGTGCATCAGGTAAAAGACGATGAAAACAGGAATTTGCAGAAGAAGGTAGTACCAGGGGGCAGGTCCTGCGTAGTCAAGTATGCATCCTGGCACCGGACTTTTCATGGTGAATCCGTAATTGGTTGTGCCCAGAGTCAGGTTTACCATGTGAATAACAACGAGATAGGTATCCATGAGAAGTATGCTTCTGATGATGTCTCGCACGCGGGCTCGCATGCGCAGAAGCAGGGGGACTGCCAGCCCTGCCGGCACCAGAATGCCATGCAGACAGAAGAAGCATACATAACGGAGCGTGGGGAAATCTGCCTTGAGCGCAGGGGTGATGAGTCCCTGCAGACAAGCGGATAGAGCCCCGAAATAGAGTACCCAGCATGCGGCCCGATTGCGTGTCCAGAGCGCAATGACTGCTACGAGCAGCATCATGCTGCAATAATGGAATGGAAGATTCTGCTCCCATGTGCCATGGTACTGGCTGATGATGATATAGGAGGTATCAACCACGTATATAAGCCCTACTACCACGGCAAGTCCCCGGCAGAGTGAGTGCCTCCCTGCATCGCTGAGCCGCATGCCGCAGCCTAGGATTCCGGTTGTGATGATAGCAGTGGCAATTATCGCGCCCCAGTGGCTTGCAGACCATCGAATGAATTCCCCTGTTGTTTCCATATGCCGCAGCCAGTATAAGCTGTGTTGTTAGATAAGTCAATGCTTTCTGCGGCAAAGCAGGATGCCCCGGCGGGAAGAACCACCGGGGCATGATTGTAAGAGTTGCTGGTTCGGTATCAGGCCTGTTCGGCCAGAGCCTGGTTGATGAGTTCCTGAATTTCCTCTGCTTTTGCCTTAAGCGCGCGGAGTTCCTTGAAGGCCTCCGGCAGCTTGCGCATGGCGGCGAACTGGCGGGCTGCTTCGCCGTAGGGTACTGCGGGGGCGCCCCAGTAGGTCTTGCCGGATTCCAGGGAGTTCATTACGCCAGAACGGGCGGCTACGACAACCTTGTCCTCAATCTTAATGTGGCCGGTGATGCCGCACTGTGCGGCGATGGTCACATAATCGCCAATGTGAGTGCTGCCGGCAATGCCGCCCTGAGCGCACATTACGCAGTGTTTGCCCATGGTCACATTGTGGCCAATCTGAATCTGGTTGTCCAGCTTGGTGCCTTCGCCGATGACGGTGCGGCCGAAGCGGGCTCTGTCAATCGTGGTGTTTGCGCCCACGTCTACATAGTCACCGATTTCCACGATGCCTACCTGGTCAATCGTATCATAGCGGCCGGTTTCCTTGTTGAGCAGGAAGCCGAAACCATCGCCACCAATGACAACGCCGGGCTGAAGCACCACGTGGCTGCCTACGATGCAGCGCTCACGGATGACTACCTTCGGATAAAGCTTGCAGTTCTGGCCCATCTTCACAGCCTTGCAGATAACGCAGCCGGGACCGATATCGGTGCCATCACCAATTTCGGCATCAGCCTCTACAACTGCGCAGGGACCTACGCGCACCTTGGTGGGATCCAGCTTGGCGCTGGGGTCTACCCATGCGGTGGGGTGAATGCCGGGTGTGAAATCTGTGCTGGCCTTCATGAAGTGTGCCACGAGGGCATTGAAGGACAGTGACGGGTTTTCTACTTCTACGAAAACAATGCCTTCCGGATACTGCGGGAGTGCAGGGGGAACAAGCACGACTCCTGCCTTTGTGTTGAGGAAATCGTTGAAGTATTTCTCATTGCCGAGAAAGGCGATCTCACTGGGGGTGGCGCTATCCAACGTAGCAACTCCGGAGATGTTAATCTCCGGAGCTGCGTCATTGATAAGTTTGCCCCCGGTGAGCTTGAGAACATCGGAGAGAGTGAGGTCCATAATAAGCTCGCGGGTTTTCTGGTTAAAGTGTGGTTTACTTGGCGGCCGGGGCTGCGGCGGGGTTGCCGTACAGACGCTTCAGCTCAGCATCGGGGTCAAAGCCCTCGGGTGCGCCGGAGTTGAGCTGCTTGAGCACCTCGGGGGTAAGGTCGATATCCTTCTTCATGTAGGGGAATACGCGGGTGCCGATGCCAATCTGGGGCTGGGGAGAAATAGCGCCGGAATCGAGCACGAGGTCAGAACCGCTCTGGTCAGCCACGGTGTTGATGGCAGCCTGCACTTCTTCCACAAGAAGGCGCATTTCGCTGTTGCGCAGCTCACGGAAAGCCACTTCGCGGCGCTGCACGAAATCCTTGAGCTCCTGATCAGCGGCCTTGAGCTCATTAGCCTTGGCCTGGTACTGCTCGCGAAGCTTAGCTACGGCAGAGTCAGAAAGACTGGTATCGTACTTTTCCTGAATCTTCTTGAGGTCTTCCTGCAGGGCGCGCAGTTTATCCTCACGTACCTTGATGTCAGCCTTAATCTCAGTGAGCTGCTTCTGGAGGGAGGTCTCCGTGTCGAAACGCTTGTAGAACTTGGTGTAAAGCTCCTGTACGTTTACGGAAGCAATCTTGATTTCGGCCTGAGCTGTGGCAGTCAGGGCGCACAGCGCAACGATGGCGGTAGAGATGATGGGGAACTTCATAATATGTGAGGTCTTAGATGCCTCCATTCTACGCTATGTTCAAATTAAGTCAAGAAAAGCTTGTGTCAATTAATGGCATAAGTTTGCGGCAGAGTAGAGCAGCTGTTAATAGAAGTTATACTAACTTCTTGAAAATGTGTGGGGAGGTGGGATATAGTCGCAGCGTATGAAGACTACCGCTTTGAGCTTACGAGACGTTGATTTTTTGTTTACTCCGTTTGTACACCGGAAGCTGCGGTTGTCTACCCGGCTGGTTATGGCGCCGGTGCAGCGCTTTCTTGCGCAGGATGGTGTGCCTACAGAGGAGATGATGCAATACTACTATCGCCGAGCGGTGAATGCAATGGGGCTCATTGTGACAGAGCCTGTGGCCGTGCCCGAGCCTGCAGCCGCAGCAGATGCCGGCATGGCCGTGTTTTACGGAGGGCCGGCTCTGCGCGCATGGAAGAAAATCTGCCGTATGGTACACACTACCCCCTGTCGTATAGCCCCGTTGCTCAGTCATGCGGGGATGCTGAGCCAGAGGCAGGGGGTCGTGCTTCCCATCGGCCCGGGTGGAGGCGTTGGTCTGCCGGGGGTACAGCCGGGGGAGATGATGAATCATACCCGCATAGCAGAGGTGGCTGCCGCCTTTGGCCGAGGTGCCGCAGCTGCTAAAATTCTGGGGTTTGATGCCGTGGTGATTAACGGAGCCGATGCGCATCTCATCGAGCAGTTTCTGCGGGCTGAAACCAATCAGCGGTGTGATGAGTATGGTGGCGATATATGCGGGCGGGCTCGTTTTGCCTGCGCTGTGGTGCATGCTGTCCGCAAGGCCGTTGGCCGGCAATTCCCGATATTGTTCCGTTTTGCGCAATATAGCGCACTGTATGGGCGTTCTGCTCTGGTGTTCAGTTCCGATGAATTGAGCCGTTTACTGGGCATGCTTTGCGATGCCGGGGTAGATATCTTCTGTTGCGCTGATACACAGGCGTCTCTGCCTGCGTTTGGGGGAAGTATGCTTAATCTCGCAGGCTGGACTCGCTTGCTTACGGGGCGGCCCGCGATAACCGAGGGCGCCGTGGGCCTGCCCGGAGTGCAGATCCAGGCCCTTGCGCAGCGCTTGCGCGCCAGTGAGTTTGACCTTGTGTCTGTGGGGCGGGCATTGCTTGCAGATTGCGCATGGGGGACAAAAGTCCGGCTTTCCCGGGAGGATGAAATTATCCCCTTTTCCCGCCGTTCCTGGTTGCATCTGTATTGAAATACAAAACAGAAACGCCTTGCTTCAGATTAATGAGCAAGGCGTTTGAATAACGAGTGCTGAAAGGAGAAATCAGCGGTCTCCCATTTTGTCGTAATGGTCAATCATGGTGTAAATCTCCTTTACTTCCCGCCGGGAGTTGCGGCCAATGAAATAGGCAGCAACAATCAGGCAGAGAGCGCCACCAACAGGGGCCCATAATGCGAGTTTTTTCATAATGAATTGTTATTTTGAGGTTCTGGATTTGCGACTGGCGCGTTTGGGTTTGAAGTTTTCCGGCGGGGTATCAGGCTCCAGTCGACCATCTTCCGTCTGGAGGAAGGGGAAGTCAATGATGCCGTCTCTCGTGATATAGGGGAACGCCTCAATCGGGTCGGTGCCGTTCCTGAGTGCTTCCATAGCATTGTTGCAACCTCTGATAAAGAAATCAGCGAGCTGAATCCCGCGCTCTATAGCTTCCTTGTGTTTGCTGAGCTGGTCTCTGGCGCTCTGCATCATTTCAAGTCGTTGGGGCAGGGTGTCCACACCTTCAATGGTGATGTCCATGAATGCTTTAATCTGGGGCAGGGTCATGCCGGCCTGCTTCATGCAGAGTACCCCAAGCAGGCATCCCATGCTGGCCTCTCCGTATACGCGGCGGCCGGAATCCGTGCGCTCAACATAGCGGAGCAGCCCCTCTTTTTCGTAAAAACGAAGGGTATGGATAGATAACCCGGTTTTGCGGGAAAGTGCAGAAATAGTATATTTCATGGAAAATGAGAGACGAGGACGCGGTATATTGCCATATTTGCAGCAACTGGTCAAGTTTAATATGAGATGCAGTATAGCCACTTATGTTCAAAATTTGCTTTTCCCGCGGCGGCCTACAGAATAGGAGATTGACATTCGGGGATAATCTGTCAGAATAGCCGCAGATTGATATGAGTACGTACGGATATTACCGTCTGGCTGCGGCCACACCCCGGGTGCGAGTGGCAGATGTCGCTTTCAATAAGGATGAAATGGTACGCATCATGAAGGATGCTGCCGGGAAGGGGGCACATGCGGTGCTTTTCCCGGAATTGAGCCTCACCGGGGCAAGCTGTGGGGATTTGTTCTTCTTTCCTCATCTTCAGCAGGCCGCATTGCGTGCATTGGCTCAGTTTGCTGCAGAGACGGCGCGCCTGAGCATTCCGGCTATTCTTTCGCTGCCTCTGGCTGTGGATGGCGGTATCTACAATGTTGCCGCAGTGGTGCAGAGCGGGCACGTGCTCGGTCTGGTGCCCAAGAGCGTGCTGCCCAATACCCGTTCGCATTATGAGCGGCGCCAGTTCCGCCCTGCAGCAGAGCTTCGGGGCAGGGAAGTAACGCTTCCTGGGTTCGGGGTGGTGCCCCTCGGCACAGATTTGCTCTTTACAGATGGGGCGGATTTGGTGTTCGGCATTGAGATTGGAGATGATATAAATGGTGTTATTCCGCCCAGCTGCAGACTGGCCATGCAGGGGGCTCGCGTTATTTTCAACCCGGCGGCTTCCATGGCATTGGCCTGCAGCGCCAGTTATACGCGCCTGACGGTTCAGCAGCAGAGCGCCCGCTGCCTGGCTGCCTATGTATATGCCTCTGCCGGCGTGGGCGAAAGCACGCAGGATGCGGTGTGCGGCGGGCAGGCGCTCATTGCGGATAATGGCCGCATTGCTGCAGAAAATGAACTGTTCTCCCGTGAATCCGGTATTATCCTTGCCGATATTGATTTGCAGCGCCTGCAGGTTGCCCGCAGCAGTGAGAGTTCATTCAATGATTGTTGTGCCGCTGCCGGGGTGGTGCCGGCGCGTATGATTCAGCTGGGTAAGTTTGATACCCGTTGTGACCTGGCTTTTGCCTGGCTGCCATCGCGTCCCTTTGTGCCGGAGGCGCATGAGCGAGCTGCCCGATGTGAGGAAATTCTTAATATCCAGGCTTCTGCGCTGGCCATGCGTATTGAGCATACCCATGCCAAAACACTGGTTATCGGCATTTCCGGAGGCCTGGATAGCACACTCGCCCTGATGGTGAGTGTGCGTGCCTGCCGCATGCTGAATATGCCCAACAGCGCCATTCTTGCGGTGACCATGCCCGGATTCGGTACCACCGGGCGCACACATAGCAATGCCGTGGCTATGATGAAGCTGCTGGGCGTTACGTTCAGGGAGGTGAATATCAAGGAAGCCTGCCTGCTTCAGTTCCAGGATCTGGAATTCGACCCCTCGCTTCGCACCAGTACCTATGAGAATGTGCAGGCCCGGCAGCGCACAAGCCTGCTGATGAATCTGGCCAACAAGACGGGCGGTATGGTGATTGGCACGGGCGATTTGTCTGAAATCGCGCTTGGTTGGTCTACCTACAATGGTGACCACATGAGCATGTATGCTGTGAATTGCTCTGTGCCCAAGACTCTTATCCGCTGCCTGCTGGCACATGAGGCCTCGCTCTGCGGGCGGGAACTTGCCGAAACGATTCAGGATGTCATTGACACCCCGGTAAGCCCGGAGCTTCTTCCCCCGGCAGATGATGGCAGCATGGAACAGAAGACGGAGGATATCCTCGGGCCTTATGACTTACATGATTTCTTCCTCTACCACTTTATCAAGTATGGTGCGGAACCGATTAAGCTGCGCATTCTGGCGCAGGTAGCCTTTGCCGGTGAATTTTCGGAGAAGCTCATCGGCCGCACGCTGGAGATTTTCCTGCGTCGCTTCTTCCAGCAGCAGTTCAAACGCAGCTGCATGCCGGATGGCCCGAAGGTAGGCACCATAGCGCTTTCTCCCCGTGGAGACTGGCGTATGCCGACAGATGCTTGCGGAGAACTCTGGAAACCTTGACTTTGATTCTTTGTTTGTGGTAGTATAGCAGCATATGAAACGCGTTGAACAAGCATTGGCAGCATTCCGCCAGAAACCGTATATGTATAATTGCGCCCAGACCGTGTGTGCGGCCTTCGGACGCGAGGATTTGGTGGAGCCCATGGCTCTTTGTGGCGGGGGACGTGCCCCGGAGGGTACCTGCGGGGCTCTGTATGGTGCCATGCAGGTGGCGCCGGAGAGGGCTGCGGCTATTCTGGCTGCTTTCTCTGCGGCAAATGGTGCCTCCACCTGCCGCGAAATCAAGGGGGAGAATCGTGTGCCTTGCCAGGAATGCGTGCGCTGCGCTGCATCCATCCTGGTAGAGCTTGGGCTGTAAGTCCGGCTCCGCCTGCTGGGTGGAACGCTGTTCCCACCATCTGAATATAGTTGCCCGGTATACCTGTGTGTGGTACACCGGGTTTCTATGCAGGAAGTACCCATCATTTCAGGATTCACTGCCGGCGAGCTTACACCCTGGCTTTCCAGCAGGTTCGATTTGCAGGCCTACCAGCGGGGCGCTGCCGAGATTTGTAATTTCCAGATTCTCCCCTATGGGGGAATTCAGCTGCGCCCAGGCACGCAGTATATTGGCAATATAGACTCTGAGCATGTGCGTTTGTTCTCCTTTCATTATGCAGCGAATGATGCCCTGCTGCTCGAGTTTTTTCCCGGCGGTATGCATGTGTACAAGGAGGGCAAGTGCCTGACAAATGAGGATGGCGGTGTTTATGTGCTTACCACGCCCTGGTTTTCTGCAGAGCAGCTTGCCTCGTTGCATTTCAACCAGGTGAACGATGCGGTCTACGTGTGCTGTCCCACGCATCCGCCAGTGGTGCTATACCGGTATGGCGATACCTCGTGGCGCTGTGTGAAGCCGGATTTAGAGCCAGCGCCGCGTGAATTGTACTCCAGCCAGACTGGGCAGTTATCTGTCGTTTTTGAGCGAGGTGGTCTGTATGCCAATCTGGCGATAGAGGGCGGGGAGCAACAGTTCAGCGCGAGCATGGAAAGCGCAGAGATTCTGCTGGCAGATGCGGCCATACCCAGCTGTGTGCTCTTTGCTAATGAAACATACGCAACCCAGGCCCGCGAGGCTCCGGATATCAGCCGCACCGGTGTGAGTAAGGACAGTATCTGGTACCAGACTGATACCACCAGCAAGCTTCATTATTTTTACCGCTGTATCCGCAATTATTCCATCGAAGATTATAACGGGAGTAAAAATCTCTCCGATTATCCTTATTTCTTTCAGCCGGGTATCATGCGCCTGACTTCGCGACTTGAGCCGTATGAGGTGCAGCGTGACTGGGAATTGACCACCAATGGCACATGGAATGGCCACTGGGAGTTGTGGCGTAGTTATGATACGCCGGATGATGAGCCGGATTTCTACCTCTGGAACTGGACCTGCATCAAGAGTTTTTCTCAGTCTGATTATGAGACCCGCCAGAACTGGGCCTTGTCTGGTTCTGAGGAGCGGCCATGCCGCATGGTGCTGGTATGCCGATGCTGCTCAGATTCGGCTACGCTGGGTGCTATGGTGCAATTCAAGATTCCGGGTGGCACCCGGGAATATAAATTCCGCATCTCCACTGTAACGGATGCTACTCATGCCCGAGCCCGTGTGCTGCAGACCTTTCTGGGGTATCCTGTAAGCTTCTGCACGCGGAATTGGAGTTTTGGTGCTATCGGCAGCCGGAACGGTTATCCCGCTTTTTCTGCCATGTTCCAGGGGCGCATGTGGCTGGGGGGAATGCCGGGCTTGCCAACCACTCTGCTGGCCAGTGCGGTGGATGATTTCCAGAATTTCCGGGTGGGTAGTAACGATGATTCGGCCATGCACCTGAGTATTATGGGCAGCGACCAGAGCCGCATCTGCTGGATATGCGCCACGCGGCAGCTGCTCATCGGCACGTCCGACAGTGAGTGGGGGGTATTCTCCAGCACAGGGAATGTCATCACGCCGACCTCCGTTTCTATCCGGCGTCAGTCATCTGTGGGGAGCGAGGGCATGCCGGCCAGGGCCGTGGAAAACACGGTGATATTTGTGCAGCGGGGAGGTCGGCGCATACGCGAGATTGCGTACAGACTGGAATCGGATGGCTTTTCTACAACAGATATCAGCCTGCTGGCAGAACACTTGTTTTCGAGCGGGGTGAAGGAGTGGTGTGTGCAGCGTGGCGCTCATTTCAATATCTGGGTGCTGATGAATGATGGCACCCTGGCGGTGCTTACCATCAATATGGAACAGCAGGTGACTGCCTGGCAGCGCGTGGAACTGGGTGGACGCAAGGTGCTGGCTATGGCAGCATTGCAAAGCTCCCGTGGAAAGGATGATGATATGTGGTTTGCCTTACAGGTGGTAAGCAGTGGGGCCCTGGTGATGGAGCGTATGTGCAGCGATTCTCCTCATCTGGATAGTGTGGAGGAGGTGGTGTCTCACCGTAATATGGAGCTGAAATGCGCTTACCACCTGGCAGGCACAGAGTTGCGCGTGGTTGATGTGGAAAATGATGATACCATACGTTGCTATGGCACGGCGGCCGGGCTCCGCGCCTTGCCGAGTGTGGAGGCTGGCCGGTGCTACAGAGTGGGTATTCCCATTGTGGCCAGGGTGCAGACCATGCCATTGGAAAGCGCGGTGAGTTTCAACTCCGTGCGCCAGTTCAGCCGCTTCAAACTGCGATTACTGGAGAGCGATACTGATTTTGAGTTCCGCAGCACTGCGAATGATTCCTGGGAACGCTTGCTGCCCGATTACTATACGGGGGTGAGCAATCCGTATACCGGGGCCTTGCGTCTGGCGCAGATGCCAGATGCCGGGGTGGGGCAATCTTTCTGCATACGGTATAGCGGGCACCACGATTTCAAGCTCCTGTCCATCAGCCAGGAGGTAGATCACCACGGGAAGTGAGGGGCAGGGCGAGTGTTCAGCTCAGCCGGATAGGCTTGCCGGGCTCAGGAATGATGATTTCTGTGCCCGGCATGAGTTCTTTTAACTCATTGCCCATGGATTCTACCGCGGGCGGGTCACCATGCACCAGGAGAATCTTTTTCGGGTTCAGGCTGCGGGCGTAGTCGATGAGGGCGCGTCGTGTGGCGTGGCCGGAGAAATCGAAACATTCCACCCGGCATTTCAGCGGGTATGCCTGGCCGCCTTTTTCGCGGAGCTTGACCAGCTCACCATGCTGGGTTGCCTTGATTTTGCCCGCCGGTGTTTCGGGATCACTGTAGCCCACAAAGAGGATAGCATCATTCGGGTGGGTGATAATCTGCTCTGCGAGGATGTGAGAAACCGTGTGTTCGCTCATCATGCCGCTGGAGACCAGGTAGATGTTGCCCGGAGAGGCAACGAGCGGGGCCTTCCCCTGGCGCGGCAGACCGTGGGTTTCCACATGCTCCTTGATGCGGAAGCCGGGATTAATGCGCGGCGTGCTGTCTGCCAGCTTGTCGTATACCGCGGTAATCTTGGAGCTCAGGCCGCCGAAATAAACGGGTACATCCGGGATAAGCCCCTCTTCCTTGAATCTGCCGATTTCGGTGAGCAGACACTGGCTTTTGCCCAGCGCAAATACCGGAATGAGCACAGCGCCTCCGTTCTCGAGTACTTCACGGATGGTATCGGCAAAGCGGCGCAGTTCGCCGGCGCGCGTATAATCGGCAGAGCGTTCGGTGCAGCCGTGGGTGCTCTCCATGATAAGGATGTCAATTCCGCCTTGCGGAAAATCGGCCCCGGCAATGAGGGTCTGGTTATCGAACTGCACATCGCCCGTGTAGAGTAGCGTGGTGCCGCTTTCGCTTTCCAGCTCCACACCGCAGCTGCCGAGAATATGGCCGGCATCATGCAGGGTTGCCAGCACCCGCCCGTTGCGGCCAATGCGGAAAGGCGTACCGTAGGGACGGGGCATCCAGCACCGGGCCACGTGGTCGAGCTCCATGTGGGTGTAGAATGGGTATTCAATAATGCCTTCCTGCGTGCGCTTCGCTGTCATCACGTTGACGGAATTATGCAGCATGGCAAGGCCCACCTCGCAGGTTGCGGCAGTCATGTTAACCTCGGCATCGGGGTATTTGTCCTGAAGTACCGGGAGCGTGCCGATGTGGTCAAGGTGTGAGTGGGTTACGAAAATGGCATCAGGATCTGCAGCCCCGATGAGGGAAAATTCAGGTGTGGCCTCGGCACCGTCCTTTTTGGGGTGCATGCCGGAATCCAGCACAATACGCACACCATCCATATCAAGTAAATAGCAGTTGGAGCCGATGTCGGTGTAGCGGGAAAGGTTCGTGAAACTAATCATTTGTAAAAATCAATCCGGCGCAGAGCTTACACAATTTTGCACCTTTTGTCAATGTTGGTATCATTTTTGCCCACCCTGGCCTAAGGAGGTGCAAAGTTCGGCAATGCTGCGAATCGTGTCACTCAGACGGTAGGGATAAGGCAGTTTCTCATTCAAGTATGGGCGGTAGGCATGCCACTGTTCCAGTCGGTCTGCAATGCCGGCTGTATCACCTGGTGCCACGCGCCCCTCCGGCAGGAATGCATCCAGCAGCTCTCCCACAACTCCATGGTCATAAGCTGCAACCGGGCGGTTAAGCGCCAGCGCTTCCTGCACGACCCGGTCATACGATGCCGGTAGCTTTGCGAGGGAAAGCACTACATCACAGATGCAGATGACATCCCGCAGATCTGGCCGGTGGCCCAGCCAGGTGATTTGTTTTTCTACGCCACTGGTGCGGAATAGTTTTTTTAATTTATTGAGGTAATGCTGATCTGCCCGTGCAGTATCTCCTGCAATATACACGTGAACTGGTACCTTGGCACTGTTTGTCCTCGATAGAATGGGGACAAGGTCCTCCAGTCCGTGATTGGGAGTGATGGCGCCGGGAACACAGACCGAGAGAGTGTTTTCTTCCTCTTCCTTATACTGGCGCAGCCACTGCTCCAACCATGTGTTGAATGGCCGGTAACCCGGGAAACAGAGCTCCTCATTCACGCCATAGGGAATGACCCATATCTCACGCTCCGCATCAAGCTTTGCTCTGCTGGTGAGTTCATTGCGAAGGTGGCGGGATACGGCCACGAGCGCATCACAGCGGTTCAGGCTGGCCGCCCAGCCGGGGTGCCTGGGGTATGTGGTGTGAATGCCGATAATACGCGGGCGTGTTTCATCCGGCATGTTGTGGCAGGCTCGCCAGGCAAGGTTTGCGGCGGGCGTGGTATAGGCCAGGATGATATCGGTATGCGTGCTCTCAACCAGGCGCTGCACCCGGCGGAGCTCACTCATATAGGTGAATACGGCAATGTTGCGTGAGCTGTGGTGCTGCACACTGGCTGCGGCCATGCGCCCCACCAGTTCATTGGGTGGTGAAATCACCGTGTTCCGGAATCCTGCCTGCTGGAGTCCGCACGCCAGCTCTGCCGCCATGGCATTGACACTGCCAGGCCGAAGCCGAGGACTGATGTGAAGGAGATTCATGCAGAGTGAATTATCGGCACAGTTCCTGGTACAGAGCGATGTGGGCCTGTATCATGTCTGCCCGGCGATAGGGGGCCGGAACGGGTGTTCTGGGTACGGGGCGTCTGGCGTACCATTTTTCCAGCAGGCTTGCCATGGCGGTAGTGTCGCCGGTGGGAATCATGCCTTCCGGCAGGAATTGCTCCAGCTGCTCGCCCACGCCGCCGTGTTCGTATCCGGCAACCGGCCGGCCCAGGGAAAGAGCCTCCAGGGTGGTCTTGCCGAAAGATTCCGGCTGCAGCGTGAGGGAAAGGGTGACGTCACAGGCGCAGAGTACGTTCACCAGGTCGCGGCGGTGGCCGGTCCAGGTGACATAATCTGCCACACCTTCAGCCTCAAATCCGGCCTGTACCTCTTCACGGTAAGCTTCCTTGCCTTTCTTGGTTTCGCCCACAATGACGGCATGCGCCGGGATGCCCTTGGCTCGAAGCTGCTTGAGAATGGGGCCGAGATGCGGTGCTCCCTTCAGGCGAGTGATACGCCCCGGGAGGCAGAGGGTGAATTTACCCTTCAGCTCCGGGTAATCGGTGTACCAGGTGTTCAGCCACTCTGGGGTAGGTGCGTATTCGGGGCAGAAGATGCTGTCATCCACAGAGTTGGGAATGACCACAATCTTCTCATCCGGAGTGGCGGGATAATTGTCCAGAATATGCTGGCGCATGCAGCGGGAGACGGCAATGACGCGGTCGCCCTTGGCCATGACTCCGGAGTAGGCATTCACGGAATGGAAACCATGGAAGGAAGATACAATGACCGGGCGTTCCTTTGCCGGCAGCATCTTGCATGCCAGCTGGCCTACCCAGGCCGGCACGCGGGAATGCAGGTGAAGCACATCCGGCTTTTCTTCGCGAATGAGGTTTGCCGTCCTGCCTACCTGAAGCAGGGTGAGCAGGCTTTTTTTGCCAATGGGGCGGGTGATATGCCGGGCACCGCAAGCCTCAATGGCCGGCACCATGCTGCCTCCAGCAGAAACGACGACGTTCTCAAGCCCTGCGGCGCAAAGGCCCTCGCAGAGCTCCAGAACAACTTGTTCCACCCCACCGGAACTGAGGGATGGCAGCAGGTGCATTATTTTCATGGCAGTAATTTGGGGAAGTTTTCCAGAATGTAGCTGGCGGCACGGGCTGCCTCATTCATCACCATGCCTGTTTTCGGAATGGTGTTGGTCTTGGCCCACTCTGTGAAGCGGCATACGCTGCCATCGGCAATGAGCATGTTGAGCCCACGGGCAATGCGTGATGCATCAGGCTTGTGCGGGCCTTCCTTGGCCGGCATTTCAATGATGCCGACCGGTGCACCGCTGGACAAGGCTTCGTACACCATGCTCACGCTGTCCTGCGTTACCCACACCTCCGTGGCCTTGGCCAGGTTCTCAGATACCCAGTCCGGGCCGGTTTCCTCCACGGGAACAACGCGGATATTCGGACAGGCGGTGGAGACATCGTGCACAAAATCTGCCGGTGTGCGGCGGGAGGTGGTGAGCACGATGGGGGTGGAGGTAAGCCGGGCAATGGAGGAAAGCTGGTTCAGTACCAGTTCGGCATCCCAGTTGTAGCTCTTGCTCGGCCCGCCAATCAGAATGAGAGTCTGGGTCTTGGGCGTCTCCGGCTGGGGACGGATGCCGTTGATGGCTCCATTCGTGGGCAGAATGCTTCCATTGGCTTCAAAACCATCGGGTAGGTCGTGACGAGGCGTAATACACAAGTCAAACATGCTGGTCGGCAGGCTGGGACGCATGCAGACCATGCACAGGCAGCGCAGGTGCCTGGCCAGACTCAGCGCAGCCAGGTGAGTGCCGTGGCCGGCGCAGAGAATCAGGTCCGGACGCGGGTGCGGAAGTTCCTTGCCTTTGTAGAAGAGCTTGCCGAACCAGCTCAGCCCGGTGATGTCTACCTCGAAACAGGCATGTTCGCGCTCCGGTGCGCGTTCCTGAGCCTGTTCGATAAGGGCGTTAGCCAGCCCTCGTGTCTGGGAAAGGTGGCCTTTCTTGCCATCGCTGATGATGTAGATAATCATGGCATTATTGGAGAGGAAGAGTTACGCTGCCGCAGAGTTCCTGGCCGAGAAGCGGTGTATTCAGTGCGCCGCAGGGCAGGTTTTCCTCGCTCACGACGGAGCGTGCTGCCGGGTCAAACAGCATCAGGGGCATGCCTTCCGGTTCCTCGGGGTTCGTGACATCCGGGCAGGCGATGGCGCACGGGTTCACGCAGCATGCCTGTACCAGTTCTGCCCAGCTCAGTTTGCCTGTCTGCACCAGTTTGGTGTAGATGGTGGGCAGGAAATGATCCAGCATGCACATGCCTTGCGGAGCAGAGGGGAAATCCTGCTTCTTGGCAAAGGGTGTGCAGGGGGTGTGGTCGGATACAATGCAGTCAATGGTGCCATCTTTCACGGCTGCCAGCAGAGCATCCGCATCTGCCTGATCGCGCAGGGGCGGTACAGTCTTGAAGGTTGTATCGTAATCTCCCACATTCTGATGCGTGAAGAGCAGGTGGTGCAGGGCCACTTCTGCGGTAATCTTGCAGCCCTCAGCCTTGGCTCGGCGGATAATGTCCACACCAGCGGCGGTGCTTACCGTCTGAACATGCAGGCGGCAACCGGCATCCTTGGCAAGGCGAACGATGATTTCCAGGCCTATTTCCTCTGCACAGGCCGGGGTGCCATGCAGGCCGAGCTGGTAGGAAGTGGTGCTCGGGTGCATGTAGGTGTTTGCTGTGATGCTGGGAACATCACCGCGGATGGCCATGCACATATCCAGCTCTGCAACGTATTTCATGGCGCGGTGCAGCATGAGCAGGTTGCCGGGGCGTTCGCCGGCATCGCTCAGGATATTGATACCGCGGGCAGACAGCGTGTTGTACGGTGCCTGCTGGTCGCCCTTCATGCCCTGGGAGATGCAGCCGGCAGGAATCATTTCTGCCACGGAGCGCTGGCCCACAGCCTCGCGGAAGCTGTCCAGCGAGGCGCTGTTGTCGAACATGAAGCCGGGCGTAGGCTGCACCAGCAGTCCCCATACACCGCCTTGCACGGCAGCCTGGCCGGTGCGGGTCACGGATTCACGCTTGCTGCGGCCTTCAAGCTCAATCTTGGCATGCAGGTCGAAAAGTGCGGGTAAAATCAGCTTGCCTGTGGCGTCCACCACGCGGCCGCGTTCGGGAATATTCATCTGCCCGGCAGGCTTTACCTCTGCATCGCAGATGGTGATGCCGCCAAACTCCGGCACCACCTGGGTGTGGCCGGGGGTAAGCCGGATATCAAAGCTTTCACCCGTGGGTGCCCAGGTAGCATTCCGAATGTAGGTACTAGTCATTGTTCTGAGTCCGGGGGGTAAGGTAGGAAAGGATGCTCATGCGGGCTGCCACGCCGTTTTCGACCTGGTCGCAGATGAGGCTGTTGCGGTATTCCATCGCGTTATCGCAGAGCTCCACGCCGCGATTCACCGGGCCGGGGTGCATGATGCTCAGGTCGAGGTCGTCGATGCGCTTCAGGCGTTCCTCTGTCACGCCAAAGGCGTTGTGATAATCGGCAGAGGGGAAGAAGGGCGTATCCATGCGTTCGTTCTGAACACGCAGCAGGTAGATGACGTCCGGTTTCCAGTCAAAGACGGCATCCCAGTTCGTGAAACGGGGAATGCCGGTGAATTTCTCCAGCGGCACCAGGGGGCCGGGGCCCATATAGGCCACCTCTGCACCCAGACGTCGCAGAATGGTGCTGGTGGAGCGTGCCACGCGGCTGTGCAGAATATCACCAATGATGACCACGCGCCTGCCTGCCAGTTCGCCATACTTCTCCTGCAGGGTGAAGGCATCCAGGAATGCCTGGCTGGGGTGCGCATGGGCGCCGTCACCCGCATTGATGACCGAGGCCTTGGCATGACGCCCGATGACTGCGGGAATACCGCTGTTCTTGTGGCGCACAATGATGTAATCCATGTGCATGCTCATCAGGGTGTCAATGGTGTCGTGCACGCTTTCTCCCTTTACCACGGAGGAGGTGGCCACGCTGAAGGTGGTCACATCTGCCTGGAGCCGGCGGGCGGCTAATTCAAAGGAGGAGCGGGTACGGGTGCTCGGTTCGTAAAAGAGAGTGAGCACAGATTTGCCGGCAAGAGCAGGTGTGCTCTTGCCGCTGCAGAAAATCTGCTTCATTTCAGCGGCACCCTTCAGGATGCCGTGAATATCTGCGTCGCTCAGCGCATCGATGGTCAATAAATCCTTAGGCGTACTCATCTGGTGGATATTGAGTGGGTTAGCCCGGGATGATGCCCGGTTTCTTATTCAGCAAGCTTGATGATGCGGTGTGCGGCCATGGCTGCGTTCACCGGGGTCTTCTTGTGCAGACCTACCGTGGTGGCGGGTACGCCGCCGGGAAGCTGGGAAATGGCCAGCAGAGCATCCACGCCGTTCAGCGGGCCGCAGGGTACCGGCACGCCGATGACCGGCAGCTCCGTGTTCATGACCACTACGCCGGGAAGGGCGGCGGAAAGACCTGCTACGCAAAGCAGAACGGCCTTGGTCTTGCTGGCTTCAAGCTCCTTGAGGTAATCAATCAGGGCGGGCAGGTCGCGGTGTGCAGAATAGATGACCTCCTCGTGCTCTACATTGTTCTCCTGGAAGTATACGCGAGCCGGTTCCATGAAAGGAAGGTCGCTCTTGCTGCCATAAATCGTGATAACTTTCATGCTGCCCTGCATTCTAGCATGCGGAGCCTGTTTGTACAAGCAAAAAGCATGACAAGTACCAGCAATGGCAATACGCATGTGTTCCAAAGATTTCACAATTGACTGCATAATCAACACCGTTTTGGAGCCAGCCCCCTCTTTATGCGCTAAAGATGGCGATTTGGCGAGCCTGCTGCCCGGTAAACACCAATTTGGCGCAGCAATCTTTGGGATACATGTACCAGCAATACGCCCGGCCCGGGTAAGGGATGTAGAATTTTGAATGTGTTAAATCTCGCGGGCGTAGGCCCGTCTGTATTACTACCAGACTTCCCGGTGCCCGATTTCCAGTTGCAACTCAGCAAAACTGCGGAAGTGGCTCAGGTGATATCTGCCCCAGTCCGACCGAAGGTCGGATTTCGCCCCCGCCAACGGCGGGGATTTCGCTTGCCAAGCCAAAGCTGTCGTAAGACAGCGACGGCTGGTCGGGCAACGCCCGGATATCGTTCCCCAACACTCCAAACATTACCCAACCAGCAAGCATTGGGAAGCTGAATCATCTATTTTCTGCGAAAATAGAGAGAATTTCGCAACTGGGGTGCGAGAGAATTTCCACCTGTGGTGGAGAGAATTTCTGCTAACGCAGAGAGAATTTCGCCTTTCGGCGAGATTTAGGCGGCCCAAAATGCTCCCGCATTCACAACGGGCCGCTGATCCACATAGCGCGTTCGCAGCAGTGTAGCATCCCTGTGCCCAATCTCCAGCTGCAGTTCGGCATAGCTGCGGAAGTGGCTCAGGTGGTAACTTGCAAAGGTGTGCCTCAGCGCATCCTGCGGCCAGCGGTGGGCAGGGGAGTTCCATCCCGCTGTGCGGCGGAGCTCCCGCCAGTGGTGCAGCCAGTTCGCGGGGCAAATCATCTCCCCATCCTCCCGCTGGTGCGCCCGAAGAATCCTGAGTAGCGGCTTGTGAATCGTCACCCGCCGGGCTCCGCCCGTCTTGCTGTGGCGGGGCAGGATGTAAATCGCCCGTTCCTGCAAATCCACCTGCGCCCAGCTCAGGCGTGCCACCTCATTCGGGCGGATGCCGGCATAAAGCATCATCCCCACCGCCGCCGCACAGCTGCCGCCCCGGTAGGCTTCTGCAGTGGTGGTAATCTGCTCAATCTCCTGCGGCGTCAGAATCGGCACCTGCTGCTCCACCACCCGCGGCGCTTCTACCTTCGCTACGGGATTCGCATCGCACCATCCCCGTTTCACCGCCGTGCCGAATACTCCGCTCAGAATCAGCCGAGCCTTCTGCCGCTGCCGGGGCGTGTCAAACGCCTGTTCAATATACCCCGCGCACTCCTGCGGCGTGATGCTTCGTACCCGACGCGCCGCCAGTCCCTTGCATCGCTTCATGAACCGCCGCGTGAAATACCGGAAATCGTAGACCGTGCGAGTCCGTCTGTCTTTCCGCGCCTCCAGTGCCTCCTCCACCGCCTTCTCAAAGGTCACTGTTCTCTCCAGTTGCCGCAAGGCCTCCACGCCCAGCGTTATGATTCTTTTGCTGCGATTCAATGCCCTTCGCGCTGTAGCTTCGGATGCGCGGACACCTCCTGCCTCTAAAGCTGCTTTTGCCACCAGGGCCGCCTCCAATATATCAACCCCGGTGCTTTGTAACACCGCCAGCGCTGCTTTTTCCATCTCTGTGCTGTTCCTGTTCATACTTGCGTGAATTCGGAATCCGTAAGTCAAGCATGAAAACCGTTCTGAAAACAGAATATTCAGCAGCTCGGAACATCGTTCCACCTCGTTGGTGAAAATCTAAGTTGCCAATGAAGCAAAGCATTTACAGTGTTGCTCATTTAAGTCAAAATTCACGGATTCCGAAAGCGTAGTATACCCCTTGATGGGGGACATGACGGTTAAACGGTTATTGTTGGTGGGTAACGGAATTAATCTTGTTGCTCGTAGCCATAGTCGTGTTTCATATATTGAGTTATTACGTAAGGCTGCTGCTCTTAAAGGTATAAAGATTAGCTCTCAAGATGATATAGATGTAATTCATCGTAAGCTCGCCGATTATGCGGAAAATCATTCGAATGATGATTCCTACGCTGAAATATATCCTGAACTTGCTGCTTTGCGCCCTACCTATGCACATCATCTTCTGGCTGCTCTAAGGTGTTATTTTACCCGAATATTAACATTAAATTTTGATGCAGCCATGGAGCGCGCGTTAGGTCTGAAGGCCCCAAGGGGGGAATCTCCTCTTCACAACATCCCAACATTGAAGAAAAGCAAGGTGTGCCATATTCATGGCTCGGTGAATCGTGTTGCTCCCAAGGAAAGTAAATGTATCATAGCTCCTTCGTCTTATCGCAGCGCCTTGACTCTTTTTCCTGAAAATCTTCCCGAATCATTAGTTCTGGACCAGGATAATGTGTTCAATATGCCTTGGTTTTACGCATTTATGACACATGAGGTACATATCTGCGGTGCCGCGCTTCATGATAATGAATTGCTGTTGTGGAGAGTGTTTCAACTACGTCAGCAATGGATAAATCAACAGGTCGGAAACGCTGTGTGGAATAACAGAATTTATGTATACCTTTTTCAGCGGCCTTCAGAAAAAGATGCGATTAAGCGTCTCGCCGACAAACTTAGGTCTTTGTCTGTAGTGCCCATTATCATCCCTGTTCGGAGAGGAATGAGGTCTGATTCTGGGTTTAATGCTGCATGGGAATGCTTGGTTGGTAAGTTGTTCATCCATCTGCAGAATGTACACATGTATTATGATTCGCTGCAGGAGTTACCCTTGGGGAAGGCTCCATATGCTCGGAGTGTTAATCGCAATGTATCCATTTCTCAATCTGTAGATTTGAAGTATCCAGACCAATGTGTCATGTTTGTTCCGTATAAAAAGTTAAAATCAGATAAATTGTGTGGTAAATCATGGCTCTTTTATTGCGGGATTGAAAAAAGAACTTATTTCTGGCGACTTCCTGTTGATAAATTGCAAACCTTGGCCGATGCTCAATTCCAGGATAAGGAAAAAGAACGTTTCGCGCTTTATCTGAATTACAAGACTGGCGAATTGAGCCATTTGACGACACTTCAACACTGCGCTTCCTGCACCAAATGTACTCCTTCTGTTTTCGATAAATCAATTATCAATCTCAGCAAATCTTAACCATTGATTTTTCCTCATCATGAAACTTCATCTTCCTCTCTTCTTACGCAAGTCTGTTCTTTCCTGCATTGCTCTTGTTGTCGGCTGTACCTTGAGTAGCGGAACCCTTGCTTTTGCTGATGACCTTGTGCTGGGTGCTGGCGATAAGCTTTCCATCGATTACGCCGCTGCAGATTCTATTCCTGATTTGGAAAATGGTATCCTCCAGCTGGATGGAGATACCCTGCTGCAGCTGCTCAACTGCGGCAGCGGCGATGGCAAGACCTACACCCTTGCCACCGGTGTTTCATCCATCCTGGATGCCGAGGGGAATGCCCTGACCCTGAATTCCTCGAATAACGCTATCTCCAACTACTTCGATGCCACCCAATCCGGCACCGGTTTCTGGGCAGATGGTACCCTGGTTCTCACCGATGACGGTACTCTTCAGCTCGTGCGGCATAACGAGGTGGTGAAGGATGCTGTGACCATCTCCTCCCGCCAGATCAGTGGTGCTGATTACCAATATTATGAGGGAGTGATTTTTGCGGATATATATACGAGTATCTCATCCTCTGCCTCAGGCGGCGCGATTTATGGTAGCACCATCACGCTGAGTAACAACGGGAGCGTGGTGTTCAGCGGGAACACGGCATCAGGCTCATCCCAAGCCTATGGCGGCGCGATTGATGGTAGCACCATCACGCTGAGTAACAACGACAGCGTGTTATTTGAAGGGAACACGGCAAGCTCCGGCTCATCCTATGCCTCAGGCGGCGCGATTGATGGTAGCACCATCACGCTGAGTAACAACGGGAGCGTGTTATTTGAAGGGAACACGGCAAGCTCCGGCTCATACCCTGCCGATGGCGGCGCGATTTATGGTAGAATCATCACGCTGAGTAACAACGGGAGCGTGGCTTTCAGTGGGAACACGGCCTCTGGTTCCCATGCCTCAGGCGGCGCGATTTATGGGTGGGATGACATCACGCTGAGTAACAACGGGAGCGTGGCTTTCAGTGGGAACACGGCAAGCGCGACCGGTGCCGATGCCTATGTCGGCGCTGCCGATGCCTATGGCGGCGCGATTCTTGGGTGGTTTTCCACGATAACGCTGAGTAACAACGGGAGCGTGGAGTTCAGCGGGAACACGGCAAGCTCCGGCTCATACTCTGCCTATGGCGGCGCGATTTATACAAACGACGATCTGAGTATCCAGAATAATGATTCCGTCCTCTTCGAGAAGAATGCAGAAATCAGTAAAGGAACCTATCGTCTGCGCAGTATCTATGCCGGTGGTAGTGGAGAAGTCATCTCCCTCTCTGCCGCTGCGGGCAAGAGCATCGAGTTCCGGGATTCGGTGTATATTGGTTCCGGCTCCACGGTGAATCTGAATGCCGATTATGGCGATATTGAGCAGCAGGGTGATATTATCTTCACGGGCAAGTATACGGAACAGCACCTGAATGAACTGCAGGAGGCTGCTGGTGCCGGACGCACGGCCACGGCCTCGGAAATTCTGAATTCGCGCACCACGGAGGTGTGTACCATGACGAACCTCTACGGAGGCCATCTGCGTGTGGAAGATGGCGCCATTTACCAGGGCTATGGCATTATCGCCCACGAAGGGTCTGCTGCCACCGTGCGTGTGAAGGATGCCACGCTGAGCCACAGAGGTTATAATCTGACCTTTCATGCAGGTACCACGTTGGAGTTGGTTGGGAGCAACACTATTACCGGCAATGTGGAGATGCTGGAGGGCAGTACGCTGAGGTTACAAAATGCTGCATTGGATAGTAGTATCTTTGATTCGGTTATTAACGCCGGTACCACGTTGGAGTTGGCGGGAACGAACAGCATCAGCGGTGATGTACAGATGCTGGCGGGCAGTACCCTGCGCTTCATTTATGCCACTGATACCACCCTGTCCCTGACGGGGAACCTGAGTTTTGATGGTACTGTGACGATAGAGCTGGAGGGCTTCGGTGAGGGAAGTTACGAGCTGGTATCTCAGAATGGGGGAACGCTTAGCGGATGGGATATGGAGGCGCTTCGTTTCATGAATGGGCAGGGCGAGAGCCTGGACGCATCCCGCTTTGCGTGGGTGGATAAGTCTCTGTACTATATTGGTTCTGTAGAGAATCTCATCTGGACCAATGGTGCAGGTGATGGCTTGTGGAATAACACATCCCAGAACTGGGCTGCGGATGGTATATCGTATGCACAAACTCATTTCCTGAATATTATTTTCGCATCGGATGGCCATGAGACCATTACGATGGTGGGCAACCAGGCTGTGAACACACTGACGGTGCAGCAGGGCGGGCAATATACTCTGGCTGGCGATACAGCCGGAACCAAACTGTGGGTGACGGGCGATGTGCTGCTGGAGGAAAATGCGTCTCTCTCTATTCAGGGAAATCTGGAGTCGGGGGCGTTGAAGGGCGCAGGTTCGCTGAGTGTTTCCGGTACCCTGACGCTGACGGATGCTACCGCAAGCAGCTCCATAGGCGGCGATGTTTCCGTGAGTGGGGCATTGAAGACGGCCGGTGTGCTGACGGTGGGCGGCGCGCTGAAGGCAGGCTCCCTTGCCGGCGGTAGTAATGAGCTGGCGGTTAGCGGCAATATAACGCTGGGGAGCATGACGGGGGATGCCAATGTGCTGACTTCCGGCGGCTCTGCTACTACGGGAGCTATCAATGGCTCCCACAACAGCATTACGGCTGTTACTCTGGTTACGACCAATGGTAAGGCTTTGACGGGTGATTATAATACCCTCGAGGCAACAGCGGGCCAGGTCTTTGTGCAGGGCCAGCTGAAGGGTAATTATAATACCTTGAAGGGCGGTAAGGCACCTGCGGACGGCAACACGATTTCTGTGTGGAGCGGTATCAATGGTAATAACAATGTCCTGCTGGCTGAGGAAGGAAAC